>CAVKWQ010000007.1:0-37855 GCA_963660385.1 Muribaculaceae bacterium | reverse complement strand
TTTCATTTTTTCTCCTTGTTAAGGCCTTTATATTTGAGTAAAACGGCCTTTTATACGCATTTTTATACAGCGGATACATCCGGGTATGGAAAGCGCGAATTATCAAAATTTTAGCAAAAAAAAAAACGAAACAACCCCTTTACAGAAAACGACGGAAAAACAACAACAATAGCCCCGGAACGCTTAAATAATTGCGTCCCCCACTTTTAAAGAAACCGCCGTCCCCCATTTTGTCCCCCACCCGGGAACTTAAAAAGGCTGAAACGGGGTTTATTTAAGTTAATATAAGTTAGGGGCTTTCTCGTCGTAGAAAGACAAAAAAAGAGCCTGTTCTATTGTAAAAACAGGCTCTCGTCAATCCACGGAGAGGGAGGAATTCGCCCTGCATAAATTTCCTGACGGAAATTTTGCCCGGGCCCGCCCTCACGGTGTTCGCCTTTCGGCCTATGGCCTCAAACTCACACAACGCTGCGGGCTTCAAATCCCTGCGGCATAAAGCCATTTATGCCGCACTCCATATTTTCCGTAGAAATAAAAACCCCCTGCCTAAGCAGGGGGTTTTAATTCCTACGGAGAGGGAGGGATTCGAACCCTCGATACGGGAATTAACCCGTATAACGGTTTAGCAAACCGCCGCTTTCGGCCTCTCAGCCACCTCTCCAAAATTTGCGATAACGGTAATATTACCGTCAACCTCTATATTATAACAAAATTTTACAAACTTTTCTTAATTTATCCGCGGACCGCGTTTTTTCCTTATTTTTTACCTATACAGCGCGCCGCCCGGCGGGCAAATTAAAAACTCTTTTTTAAGCCCTCGGCCAATGGGGTAAACTTCTGCCCCGTCAGCGCTTGCCATTTTTTGCCCGAGCAAATCCAATGGCCGGGGATAGTGGCCTCGGTTACTTTGTCATAATTTAAGGCAGGCTGTGCACCCGTAATACGGGCCGCCAGTTCATACACCCACGCCGCCACGCGCATCATCCACTTGGGGGCAGACGGCATAAAGGGCTTGTGGCAATTCATCGCGCGGGCCATTTGCGTAATAAAATAGTCCCACGAATAAACCGCCTCTTCCGTAATAAAATACGTCTCTTTATCCGTTTCCGGGCGGATAAACGCTTGCCACAGGGCTTCCACCAAGTCAGAAACGTGCACAAAACTGAAATATCCGTTGCCCGAGGTATTCACCATTAGGCCGCGTTTGACCCACAGCGCGATTTTAGACACGCCGGAATCGTTCTTGCCATAAACAATCGGCGGGCGGATAATCGTCCATTTTACGCCCGGGCGGAGCGTTTTAACGGCCTTCTCCCCCCCCAGTTTGGTAATGCCGTAATCGGACACGGGCTTCGGCTCCATATCCTCGGTGCGCGGGTGGTCTTTATCCGCCGCATAACCGCTGGCCGCCAAACTGGAAACGTGCACAAAGGTTTTGATTTCCGGCGTATTATTTACGGCCACCACCACATTTTGCGTGGCGATGACGTTTGCCTGCTCAAAATCTGCGCGGTTAAAGCCGAAGATAGCCGCCGCCAAGTGGAACACGCCCTCGCAGCCGGACAAGGCCTTTTCCAAGGATTTCACATCATTATAATCGGCCTGCACCAAGGTTACCGCCGGGTTGGCGGGTTGTTGTTTAGGCGTGCGGCGCGTAACAATACGCACATTGTACCCTTCCTGCAACAGTTTATCCGTCAAAGCTCGGCCAATAAAACCGTTTCCGCCGGTAATTAAAATTGTGTTCTTCATACGTTAGTCCACCTGAATATCCAGTTTATCCACCAGTTCGTCCGTCTTTTGGGAAACCGTCTTTTTGATTTCCTTTTTAATAGCCTTTTCGTCTATGTCCTGGTTGGTAAAGTTTTCCTTTCTGCGGGCGTTGCGGCGGACAAAGTCAAAGTTAAAGGTAAACCGCTTTAACCCGCGGTCAATATCCGCCTTGGTGGGGATTTCGCCGTATTTTATTTTGTTAATCGGCGTAACTTTATCCTCTTGCGGGAAATACCACAATAAGGAATACATAATTGCACAAGTAAGCACAAAGAAAATCAGTTTATTTAAACTTTCCCATTTGTACAGGCCAAACAAGTTGGACACGATAGACAAAATGACGATTACCCCCGTCCACATCGCTACCGCCATCCCGATAAACGTCCAGCCCGAAGCGCCGAAATCGGGGTATAAAACCATAATAGCAAAACAACAAATAATCAGTACGGCAAAGCGCTGCCATCCGTTCATATTATTTCTCCTGTTTGAACTCCACGCTTACGGTGAGTTCGTCTTTTTCGTAATACATCGGCAGCGGCGCAAAGGGCCCGGCGTTGATTACGGCGGAAGAAGCGGCAAAGTCAAAGGTGTCATCGCCGGATTTGCGTTCTACCTGTAAATTTTTAATCTTGCCGTCGCGCGCAATGGCAAAGGATACCAGGGCCGACAGGGTATTGCCCGCGGGACGGCGTTTTTCCCACTCAATCCAGAGGGAATTTCTCACCTGGGTAATGTACCAGGGATAAGGGAAGTTGGCAAAATCGGTTTGAATATTACCGCCTGCGAATTGGCCTTCTTTGGCGGCTTCGGAGGATTCGGCAGATTGCCCCCCCTCTTGCGCATCGTCCAATACGCTGGGCGCGGCTAACGGAGCAGCCGGCTGGGCCTTTTTGGCGGGTTGCTTTTTGGTAGTAATTTCGCTTTTGGAGGCATAAGCCTTTTTAGCCGTTTTGGCAGGCTCGGCCTTGGGCTGGGCCTCTTTGGCTACGGCCGGGGCTTGCACGGCGGCCTTGGGCGCTTTGGGCGCGGCGGCTTCCTGCCCCGTGGTGGCAACCACCTTGCCGCTGCCGATAAAATCAATCGTATAGGTAGCGGACGCCTTCTTAGCCGAAGGAGCCAATATCAAAAGCAAGAATAAGGCGGCTAAAACGTGCAGTCCGCCGGAGATAGCAAAATAGCGGTTCATCAGTTTTTAGAAAGTACCCCAATTCCCAACTTGGCCGCACCTAATTTTTTGGCTACGTCAAAGACGTCCACCACCTGCTGTATCGGTACGTCTTTATCGGCCTGGACGAGAATCGTCTTTTTATTTGCTTTACCCAAGCGCAAAATCAACTCGCGCTCCAAATTTTTGAGCGTCAGTTTTTTGTTCATTACGGTAATGGTGCCGTCGCGCGTAACTTCAATACGGATGACATCGTCCTCCGCCTGCGTGTTAATGGCCTTGGATTTGGGCAAATCCACCGTCAGTTGCATTTGCACCAGCATCGGGCTCATTACCATAAAAATAATCAGCAAAATCAACGTGATGTCAATAAACGGCACCATATTGATTTCCGCCATTACGGTTCTGGTTTTGTGTGTGCGCATAGGTTAAAATTCTTCCACGTCGCCGCGGCGGTAAATAATTTCGTCGGCGATATTTTCCAGTTCTTTGGCAAAGTAATTGGTTTTGGACAAATAATAGTTGTACGCAATTACGGCAGGAACGGCCACAAAAAGCCCGGCGGCGGTGTTTACCAACGCTTCGGCAATACCCGCGGCTACCACGGAGGCGCCCGCGCTGGTGGCGGTGTTGGCGGCTAAATCCTTAAACGCGTGCATAACGCCGATAACCGTACCGAACAAACCGATAAAGGGCGTAATGCTGCCCAAGGTACCCAAAATGGTCAGGCGGCGCTGTAACTTGGTAACTTCCCAATCAATCACGCTATCCGCAATTTTTTCCAGTTCCGCTTGCGGGCGGTTGCGTTCCTGCACCAGGCGCAAAATAAGCGCGGCCGCCGGCGTATTTTTGACGACTTCCTTGCGGCAGGCGTCCTCCACCTTTTGGTAGTTTTCCGAGCGGAGCGGGTGGCGGCAGTACGCCATTAATTTGCGGGAAAGCGAAATAGTAGAGCGCAATTTAAAAAAGCGTTCCAAAATAATTGAAATAGAATACACAGACAGCAAGAGCAGTAGAATTAAAATCGGTCCGCCCGCCGCCAAAAGTTCGCGTAAGTTTGTCATATTGGAAAAATCCATTTTTTTATCTCCTTATTACCTGTTCACTACGAATATAATAAAAATCTGCACGAGTATATTGGAAATCAGCCCAGCGGCCACATCGTCAAACACCACGCCAAAGGCGTTTTCCATTTTATCAAACGTCTTAACAATCCACGGTTTTAACGTATCAAACGTCCTAAACAGTACAAACGCCGCTACCAGATACGGCCACGTCCGCGGTAAAAACGCCATAGCCGTAATGTATCCGGCCATTTCGTCTATCACAATTTTTGGGTTATCGTGGCCCGTGAATCCTTTAAATTGTACTTTTTTACAGACCCATACGGCAACCGCCCAAAACGCCAGCATACACACCATATAGAGCATAGAGTCCTGCGGGAAGCACAACACCAAGGGGATTCCCCACAAGGTTCCCAAAAAGCCCGCCCCGGTATTTTTTTTGTACTTAAACACCATTGGCGGCAGATAACTGACAAACAACCCCGTGGCCAAGGCGCGCCAAACTATTTGCATACGGGCAAACTCCACGATTTTTTAAGCAAATCCCAGTTGTTTTTTAAGTACGAAACGGCGCTAATCCACGTAATTACCGCCGCAATAGCCGTAATGGCGTAGGGCACCTTTTGGAGCGTTAAAAAGGTGATTTGAAAGCACTCCCGCGCCGGGCCGGACACCAAGTGGGACAAGTGATATACGTCCAGCACAAAGAAAATCGTGCCGATAGCCGCCATTTGGATAACGGTTTTGAATTTGCCCCAGCGTTCCGCCGCCATTACTTTGCCTTCCAAGGCGGCAATCACGCGCAGGGTGGAAATCATCAGTTCGCGCAGCAAAATAAAGAACACCGCCCAAATCGGCACGTCCAATTCTTTAATGCCCACAAAGGCAAAGAACGCCGCCGCCACTAAAATCTTATCCACAAACGGGTCCACAATCGCGCCAAAGGGCGTAATGGTGTTGGTTTGGCGGGCGATTTTACCGTCCACCCAGTCCGTACTGGCCGCCAAAATAAAAATTAGCGTGGCCGTAATGCGGGCCCAGCCATAGGGCAACAAAATAAACAAAAACATTACAATAGACAGCGCGGCGCGCGTAAGCGTAATTTTATTGGCAAGTGTCATCATTTTTTAAATCCTCCAAACACAGCCCCGGGCAGCGGCTGGTTTTTTTGAATATTTTTTAAGACGGCTTCCGTCGTCATTAAGTCGGACATAATGGTAATCGTCTGCGGGAAATAATCCGGCGCGGTTAAAGTCAGCAAAAGTTGGTATTCTTCCCCCTCTTTGGGTGTTAAAAGCAAAACGGCTTCCTGGGCGGTTTGGCTTTTTACGGTTGCATTATGGCGTTCCACCAAGGCGGTATAATTGCCAAAGTCAAAGAGCGCCTGATTGGGTTGGCCCTGCTGCCAATCGGCCCAAGAAAGCGTGGTAACTTGGTTGCCCGCTTCGTCCAAAATAACAATATCTTTTTTATCCGTAATAGCCGTCTGCTCCAAGTCGCCTTCCGGGCTCATTGTATCCAGGCGCAGGCGGTTTTGGGCGCGGTCGTAAAAGAGTTTCCCGCCGGAGCGACTGACTTCTACCCCGTCGTAAGAAGTGGTTTGATTAAAGGCGGTTTCCAAGGTGGCTAATTTTTTATCCCACTCCTTTAAGCGCGCGGTGAGTTCAGCGGCGCTTAACGCGGTTTTAGGCGCTGGAACGGGCTTTTTAACGGGCGTTTTTACCTCTTGCACGGGCTTTGTGGGCGCCGGGACTACCACTTCCGGGATTTCCGGCTCGGGAACCACAGGCTCCTCGGCAGAGGAACCGCCGCAGGCCGCTAAAATAAACGACAAGGCAAACGGAAAAATGACTTTATTTATAGACGGTTTCATACGTTTCTTCCTGATAGTTTTTATCATACGGTAAACTGTTCAAATCCTCAATGGCTTGGTCAATCATTTCGTAATGAATTTCCCAGCGGTTAGAGCCTTCCGGCTTGGAAATATAGCCCTTCATTTCCAGCACGCTTAACATATTGGTAGCGCGCGCCGAGGAACCAAAGTGCGCTTTGAGCAAATCCTGCGACACGCGGCGGCGCTCTTTAATCAAATTAAGCGCCTGCAACAATTCCTCCGGGCTCGTGCCGAGGCCGTCCTGCGGGCGTTGGTGCGGGTTCTGCTCCGCCACAATTTGCACCGGGTAATCCGGCCCGCCTTGGGCGCGCAGGAAATCGGCCACCGCCTTGATTTCCTTTTCGGACACATACGCCCCCTGAATACGGAACGGCGTTTTGTCCGACGTGCTTTGATAAAGCATATCCCCGCGGCCCAGCAAATCTTCCGCCCCGGTGGCATCCAAAATTACCTTGGAGTCAATGCCCGAGGCCACCTGCAACGCAATGCGGGAAGGCAAGTTGGCCTTGATGATACCCGTAATTACCTTAACAGACGGACGCTGCGTACAAAGGATTAAGTGAATCCCCAACGCGCGGCCCATTTGAGCCAAACGCTGGACGGAGTCTTCAATAGACGCCTTGGTTTGGAGCATTAAATCGGCCATTTCGTCAATAATAACAAAGATGTAAAACATCTTTTCTTCGTTATTTTGCTTGGCCCATTGGTTGTACCCCTCAATATTTTTTACCTTGGCCAGTTGCATAATGGACAAGCGTTTTTCCATTACCTTTACCAGCATTTGCAAGGATTTGGCGGCCCCGTTGGCGTCGGTAACCACATCTACATCGTCGCACGAGGTTTTGGGGTCATAGAGGTACGGAATCCCTTCGTAAAGCGTAAGTTCCACGCGCTTGGGGTCAATCATTAAGAACTTGACCTCGTCCGGCGTGTGCTTGTAAATAAGGGACATAATAATCGTATGCAGACAAATAGATTTACCGCTGTTGGTGGCGCCGGCAATCAAAATATGCGGCCACTTTTCGGCCACGGAGCCAGCGGGCTCGCCGTCAGCATAGCGGCCCAAGGCAATCGGCAAAACGGCCTTGGAATTAGCATACACGGAAGATTGCAAAATCTCCTTCATCGTAACCATTACAGGGCGTTCGTTCGGGATTTCAAACCCGACGGCGTTTTTGCCCGGAATAGGTGCCTGCACACGCACGGAGCGGGCCTCCATACTGGCCTGAATATCCTGCGTGCGGGCCGTGATAGAAGCAATAGTTACGCCCGGGTCGGGCTTGATTTCGTAGCGGGTAACCACAGGCCCCGGCGAAACGCCCGTAACCGTGGCGCGGATATCAAAACTTTTTAAGGTGTCTTCCAAGCGGCGGGTGGCCTGGGCGATTTCGTCGTCCGTAGGGCCGACAATGCCGTCCCCGGCCGGGTCGTTTAACAAATCAAGCGGCGGGAGTTTAAAGGTTTTGGGGTCAAATTTCTTCACTTCGCCGTTTTCATCCGTAGGCGCCTTGGCGTTTTCGTCCTGTTGCAAATGGGCGGACGAAATTTCCTCGCGCCGCGGCAAGTGGACGGGTTCGGCCACCGGGCGGCGGATTTCAGGCTTAGAGCGGTGGATTTCCGGCACTTCGTGGATTTCCTCCGCTACCGGGCGGGAAGAGGTTTCTTTAAGGGGCTTTTCTTTGAGTTCCGCCTTGCCCTCGCGCACTTTTTCTTTGAGTTCGGCGCGTGCTTCCATCCAACCGTTAAAATCGTTGCGGACAAATTCGCCCGTTTTTTGCAAGACAACAGCCCACGGAATAGCAAAAAGCAAGTGAATCCCCACCAAAATAAACGCAAGCGAAAATACTGCCGCACCCGCCACCCCGGCTACGCCCTGCAAGGCCGTGCAAAGGCTCTCGCCGACGTGCCCGCCGGAAATAAGGGAATCTTTAAAAACAAGTCTTAAAAGCGTTAAAAAGCAGGAAAAGGCCGCCAAGGTTACCGACGAGCCGATAATAAAAAATAGGAAAGACGCGCTCTTCTTGCGCACCGTTTGCACCAGCCAATACCCCAAAAACAGCGGTATTAACCCCGCAGATTGCCCCAGCATCTGGCGCAATTGCTTGGCTACCGCCTGCCCCGCCGCACCGTTGGAAACGTTAAACCACAAAATGCAAAAGAGCCACAGCGTAAGCGCGCCGGTAAGAATATACAGCACCGTGCGGATCCACGCCGAGGAATTTGTTTTTTTAGTGCGTTTTTTAGATTTTTTAGGGGTGTAATAGTAACGCTTTTGCATATAGGGATATTTTACCTTTTTTTAGGTTCATTTTCCAAGATAAAACTAACCGCCCCGGACGGACGGAAAAATCCCCTCGGAAAGCAAAACCCCCGCTTGCGCGGGGGCTATAAAAACTACATATTTTCTTGCACGGGCGGTGTGGGTGGCACCGGGGCTTGCGGTTCGGGTGTGGCTCCCCAAATGACGTGGTAATTGATACCGTCCGCCACTAAGGAGATTTTGCCCTGTCCGTACAGCACGCCCAAGGCCAAAAACAGCACCGAACTGGATACGCGCAACATCAATTTTAATTGCCAAGACGTAGCCGTTTTATGCTCCGCCAAATACTCGCTCATACGGGTAACGGCAATTTGAATATTCTCTTGCAGCGGCGTCATAGTTACACCCGTTCAATGGCAAACAAGGCATCGCCCTGTTTAACCGGTTTGCCGTTTTCCACCAACACCTTTTTGATGATGCAGGGGAATTCCGCGCGCATTTCGTTGAAAACTTTCATCGCTTCAATCAAGCAAATTACGTCGCCTTTTTCCACGCGGGCGCCTTCTTTAATAAAGGGCGGGGCCGAAGGAGTGGAACCGCGGAAGAAGATACCCATAAGGGAAGATTTGATTACTTCTTTGTATTGCTCCTGCACGGGAACAGCCGCACGCGAGCCCGAAGCGCTGACCGCACCGCCCACATTGACGGGCACCGGCACCATAGCGGGTTTGGCTTTTACCAAGCGCAGATACAACCCTTTCTGGTCGTATTCAATGGTGTCCAGGTTGTTATCCTTCATAAAACCGTACAGTTGTTTTACGTCCTTCAAAATCGGAGATTCTTTGACGGCGGGCTTTTTAGCGGCCGCTTTGGAAGCCGTTTTTTTAGTTGCTGTTTTTTTCATAAATCAAAATGACCTCGGTTTTGTAAGTAATCCCAAAACTACTTTATTCTATTTTACATAATTTTGAGAGCCTTGAAACAAAAAGTATTATTTTCCCCCGGCGGGCGGAATCAGTTTTCCGTCGGCGGAGAAGGTTAATTGCAGGGTTCGCACCGCTTCAAAGGCCGTTATGGCATACCCCATACCCGAGCCCAAGGCGGGTTTTAAGGCGCGGGAGTTTATCCCCACCACCTCGCCGGACGAGCGCAAAACAAGCGGGCCGCCGCTGTTGCCATTATTTATGGCGGCGTCGGTTTGGATATCGTCTATCCCGTTTGTGTTTTGAAGCGCGCTGATAATGCCTTCGCTGACCGTCCAAAACTGATCTATGGGCTGGCCGATAGTCTGCACGGTTTCCCCTGTTTTGTAATGGGAGCGGTCCGTATCCAGTTTAAAATACGGGAACTCCCCCTCCGCCTTTAACAGGGCCACATCACGCGATTTGTTAAGTTTTACCACCCGCGCATAACGGAACGGCGGGCGCGCGGCGGCAGGCTCAAAAGGCAAATCTTGGTACAGATAATAACGGACCTCTTTTTCCCGCCCGACAACGTGCGCATTGGTCAAAATATATCCGTCGGGCGAAATGAAAAATCCGCTCCCGTGCCCATCTGGCGTTTCTACATACACAGTTTTGGCAAGGAGTTCCTTATATGCGCCGTCGCTGCGCGGGAAAGCGGCCCCGGCGTAACGGGGAGCAAAGAGCACGCGGTTTTCCTCTAAATCCCGCATAATTTCTTTTAAACAGGCGCGCAAATCAGCCTCCAATGTGCGGCGGATACTTTTGCCCGCGGCCTGCGTGTATCCTGGGGCCAACACCGGGAAGAGCAAGGAGCCCGTTAAACGGTTAAACCAATAAAACCCAATCGCCGTATTGCTAAATTCAAGCGGCGTTTTGCGGGCGGCTGATAATTGGATAATGGGCAAGCGGGTTTGCGTATTGCGCAAGGTAAGCGTTACCTGCGTGTGAAAATACGGGTACATATAATGCTTGACCCATAAAAAGTCTTGGCTGTCGGTGCCTTTTATGGTTCCGTTTAGCCACTCGGCGTGGACGGAATAGTTTAAATCGGCCTCGTAATCGTAATGTTGGCGCAGTTTAGAAGAGTCAATTTCCACCCGCTCAAATAACGTACCCAGGGCATCCGCCGCGGCCACGCCTGCGCCGTCCGCAACGTCAATTTTGTAAGCGTTTACCGGGGTGAGGTTATAATCTTTAAAGGTAAAGGGTTCTTGCGGGAGTTTATCGTGCGCCACCAAGACGGAAGCGTTTATTTTATCGTTAAAAGCGGGCTCTTTGTAAAGGGTTCGTTTTAACCGCCCGTGGTAATTGCAGGCGGACGAGAACAGACACAACAGTAAGGATAAAACCAGCCAACTATTTTTTGCCAAGCGGGAAGATAAACAAAGCATATGCTTATTATACAAAATAAAAACCCCGGGGCGGGTTAGGCTCCGGGGCTTTTATATACAACAAGTGAAACTATTTGAGCAAGGCTTTGCGGGAAAGTCTTACTTTTCCGTTATTGTCAATTTCAACGCATTTCACTTCAACGATGTCGCCGAGTTTCAATACGTCTTCCACCTTGTTAATGCGGTGTTTTTCAATTTCGGAAATGTGTAAAAGTCCGTCCTTACCGGGCAAGATTTCCACAAACGCGCCAAACGGCTGGATAGACACTACTTTACCTTTGTAAATTTTGTTTACTTCGGGTTCGGCAGTCATCATATCAATTTCGGCTTTGGCCTGGTCCAAGCGGTCGCTGTTGGCGGCGGCGATAGTTACCGTACCGTCTTCGGCGATGTCAATCTTGGCTTCGGTAGATTCCGTAATGCGTTTAATGTTCTTGCCACCGGGGCCGATTAAGGCACCGATTTTGTCCACCGGGATTCTCATTTTGAAGATGATCGGCGCGAAGCGGGAAATGTTTTTCTTCGGTTCGGCAATCGTCTTCTCCATATGGTCCATAATGAACATACGGCCTTTGGTCGCCTGGGAGATAGCCTGGCGCAAAACGTCCAACGGGATACCCGTTTTGAGTTTTACGTCCATCTGGAAGGCGGTAATACCCTTGCGGGAACCCGTAAGTTTAAAGTCCATATCGCCCAAGTGGTCTTCCAAGCCCATAATATCGGACAGCACGACAAATTTGCCTTCGCCCGAAATGGCACCCATAGCAATACCGGAGCAGGCCGATTTCATCGGCACGCCCGCGTCAAACAGGGCCAAAGAACCGCCGCAGACGCTGGCCATAGAGGAGGAACCGTTAGATTCCATAATATCGGATACCACGCGAATCGTGTACGGGAATTCTTCTTCGCTCGGGATAAGCGGCATCAAAGCGCGGCGGGCAAGTTCCCCGTGGCCGATTTCGCGGCGGCCCGGAGAGCGGTCCGGTTTGCACTCACCGGTAGCAAAACCCGGGAAGTTATAATGCAGCATAAAGCGTTCGTAAGTGGTGTCGTCCAAGCCTTCCACCATTTGCTGGTCGTCGGGCGTACCCAAGGTGGCTACCGCCAAGGATTGGGTCTGGCCGCGGGTGAACAAGGCGGAACCGTGGGCGCGGGGCAACAAACCGACCATAGAACTCAAAGGTCTGATTTCGTCGGGTTTGCGGCCGTCCACGCGGACGTTTTCGTGCAACACCAAGTTGCGGGATTCTTCGTACATAATGTTTTCCAAGGCGATGCCCGCATAGGTGGCGGCATTATCGCCGTAGTTGGGGGTCAACTCTTCGGTAAAAGAGGCCTTCAACTGGGCAACCTGCGTATCGCGGGTTTGCTTATCGGAAAACGCGTGCAAAATCTTTTTGGCTTCTTCGCGGAATTTGCCGTTGGCGAGGTCCGCCACTTCCTGCGGCAGTTTTTCCACGACGTATTCAAATTTCGGTTTGCCAGCCAATTCGCGCAGTTTTAACTGCACAGCACACATCTTGTCAATTTCCGGCTTGGCAACTTCCATCGCTTTGATAATGGCGTCTTCTTCCACTTCTTTGGCGCCGCCTTCCACCATTAACAAACCTTGCGCGGAACCGGCAATAACCAAGTCCATATCGCAGGTTTCTTGTTCTTCTTTGGTGGGGTTGACGATGTAGTTTCCGTCTTTGCGGCCGATGCGCACAGCGGCGACAGGCTCGTTAAACGGGATGCAGGAAATGACTAACGCGGCGGAAGAAGCCAATACGGACAACACATCCGCATCGTGCTTTTCGTCGCTGGAAATAACCATAGCCGTTACGTTGGTTTCGCAAGCGAAGCCTTCGGGGAAAATCGGGCGGATGGTGCGGTCAATAATACGGGAAGACAGCGTTTCCTTCTTGCTGGCGCGGCCTTCGCGTTTGAAAAAACCGCCGGGGATTTTGCCCGCGGCGTAGGTTCTTTCTTTATAATTGACGGTAAGCGGAGTAAAATCGGAAATGCCCGGTTTTTGCTCTTTGGTGGAAACGGCGGTAGCCAACACCATAGTTTCACCCATAGTGGCCACAACCGCGCCGTCGGACTGCTTGGCGATTAAGCCCGTTTGGAGTTTAATCGTTTGGTTGCCGACGGTAACTTCCACTTCTTGAATATCAAATTTGTGGTTGAAATTTTGCATAGTAAAAGTTATTTTCTTAATTTAAGTTCCTGGGTAACTTTTTGATATCTTTCAAAGTCAGATTTCTTCAAATAAGCGAGCAAGCGTTTGCGCTGGCCGACCAATTTGTTAAGGCCTCTTTCGCCCGCAAAATCTTTCGGGTTGGCTTTGAGGTGGTTAGAAATATATTGGATGCGTTCCGTAATGAGCGCGATTTGTACGGCGGCAGAGCCGGTATCATTGGCGCTGGATTGGAATTTGCTGATGATGTCTTTTCTGTCTTGCATCGAAAGTACCATTTTATTGTACACTTAGGCCGTTTGCTGCGCAACCAAGCACTCTTTATCCGAAGGAGTACCGAGCCGGAGTAAGGGCCTTCTCCTATTGTTAATTTTATACTTAGTAAAGTACAGGTTAATTATAACAAATTATCTAGGCTTTGGGGAAGCCTTACAGGTTTTCTTTGGGGGCGGGACCGTACTTATTGGGTTCAGCAGAGCCCTCTTCCTGCGACAGCCGGAGACAAAAGACAGCATTGCCATAGCGGGCAGCCATATTAAGAATTGTACTAAAAGCCCCAATACCTAAATCGTGCCCCCGGCGGATAACAGCCATCAGGACAGCCACCACAAGAACGATACCCCCCAAAAGCAGGTAGGGGTATGATTGGGCCAACAACTTAGATAAAATTAAGGGAAAGTACTGCTTTGGCCATATAACCAGGAGAGCCACCGGTCCTGCCACGCAAATAACACAAGTCATAATAAAATACTGATAGGTCTTACGGCTGGTCCGGCCAAACGGGCACCAAAAAAGGAGCAAACATTTGAGGGTGGATTTTAGCGCATTTAATATTGTCCGCATATAAATATTATAGCAGAAAAACGCCCGCGGTTAAGCGGGCGTTAAGAGTAGGAGGTTTTTTAAATTTTATTGCGCAAAACCCAAGAAAAGGGCGGCGTATAGGTCCACATTGTCCAGTTGTATGTCGCTGGCGGTGTGGATATCCTTAAATTCGCGGCTAATCCAGGCAAATTCCCGGTCCAGGCGCTGTTTTTTAAGGATTTGGTCTTGCTGTGTTTTTGGGGTAATTGTTTTCATTGGGCGCCTCCTCCGCGTTAAGTTATACTTATATGATATTGTTTCCGACGGAGAAATAACAGGGCCCTTGGGCCCAGCCCGCCGCCGCTTTTGGGCCCACGCCTAGGCACCCGTCAGGCCTAGCACAAAATAGGTCTTTTGGCCTGTTTTTCCATTTGATATACTTTATATATGGTTATGGAATCGGAAATTTTAGCCAAGGCAAAGGCCACGCATACGTTGACAAAGGCAGAAATTGTCGCGCTCTTATCGCTTACGGACGCAACGCCCCTTTTTCAAGCGGCTGATGCAGTTCGCCAGCAGTTTGTGGGCAACGAGGTCTATTTGCGCGGGCTGATTGAATTTTCCAATTACTGTAAAAACGATTGTATGTATTGCGGTATCCGCCGTTCCAATACCTGCGCCAAACGGTACCGCTTATCCCCGCAGGAAATTGTAACCTTGGCCCAAAAGGCCGCGGGCTACGGCTACAAAACCGTGGTTTTGCAATCCGGGGAAGATTTGTGGTTTTCCGCTGATAAAATAGCCGATATTGTCCGCCAAATCAAAAAAATGGGCTTGGCTGTTACATTAAGTATTGGCGAAAAGACACGCGAGGAATACGCCCTATACCGTAAGGCCGGGGCGGACCGCTATCTTTTGCGCATAGAAACCACCGATAAAGCACTTTACGAAAAACTGGACCCGCAAATGAGTTGGGATAACCGCGCCCGCTGTTTAACCGATTTAAAGGAACTCGGCTACGAGATCGGCTCCGGCTCCTTGGTGGGGCTGCCCGGGCAAACCATAACAAGTTTGGCAGATGACCTGCTGTTTTTTAAACAACTCCCCGTGGATATGGCGGGAATCGGGCCGTTTATCCCCCACCCGCACACGCCACTCGCCAACAATACCACACAAGGGCACTTTGAACTAGCCCTCAAAATGATGGCTGTAATGCGCCTGTTACTGCCGGATATTAACATCCCGGCTACTACGGCTATGGAAACCCTGCACCCGCAGGGGCGCATTTTAGCCTTGCAAAGCGGGGCCAATGTGGTAATGCCCAACGTAACCGAGGGCGAACCGCGCAAAATGTACGAACTGTATCCGGGCAAAATCTGCACCGGGGACACCCCACAAAAATGCCGCTACTGCATAGCGGGCAAGATTGAATCCATCGGGCGAACTGTCCAAATGTCTTACGGCTTCCACGGCGAGTATTTAAGAAATAAAAACAACGCGGACACCCCCCAAAACAAATAAAGAGCCCCCTCTTTTTGGCCAGGTTTGCCGACTAATCCTTTTTTCTTTTTCAAAAAAATTTTGTTTTATGGCGGAAATGTATTACAATATAGGAAATTAAAACGGGAGTCCACCGTTAAAACTGTTATTTTAATACAAGGGAGAAACGACCATATATGGTAAAGAAAACCGTCAAGAAAGCGGCCGCCAAAACCGCCGCTAAAAAGACTGTAAAAAAAGCAGCCGTAAAGAAAGCCGTTCTCAAAAAAACCGCTAAATATATTTACTCTTTTGGCGCAGGCCGTGCCGAAGGCAATGGCAAAATGAAGGAATTGTTAGGCGGCAAGGGCGCCAACCTGGCTGAAATGGCCGGACAATTAAAATTGCCCGTTCCTCCCGGATTTACGATTACTACCGAAGTTTGCACCTATTATTGGAACCACGACCGTTCCTATCCCAAAACCTTGAAAGCCGACGTAGAGGCCAACCTCAAAAAAATTGAACGCGAAACCAAAAAGGTTTTCGGCTCTGCCAAAAATCCGCTTTTGGTGTCCGTCCGCTCCGGCGCGCGCGCTTCTATGCCCGGTATGATGGAAACCATTTTAAACATTGGCCTTACCGAAGAAACTATCCCGGGTATGATTGCCAAAACGGGCGACGAACGCTTTGTGTATGACGCTTACCGCCGCTTGATTATGATGTATTCCGACGTGGTAATGGAAAAAGCCGCTGGAATTGAACCCAAAGACGGCGAAGGCATCCGCAAAATTTTGGACGGTATGCTGGGCGATTTAAAGACTAAACTCGGCGTAACGGACGATACGCATATCCCGGCGGACGAACTTAAAAAACTGTGCGTAGAATTTAAAAAGACCGTCAAAAAAGTTTTGAAAAAGGACTTCCCGGACGACCCGATGGAACAACTTTGGGGCGCTATCGGCGCGGTATTTGCCTCTTGGAACGGCAAACGCGCCATTGCCTACCGCAATATTGAAAACATCCCGCACGATTGGGGCACCGCCGTCAACGTGCAGACAATGGTCTTTGGGAATATGGGCGACACCAGCGCCACGGGCGTAGCCTTTACGCGCAACCCCGGCAACGGCGACAGCCATTTCTATGGCGAGTATTTAATTAATGCTCAGGGCGAAGACGTGGTGGCCGGTATCCGCACTCCCTCGCCGATGAACAAATGGTCCGCAAACGCCCACTCGGCCCACCTGCCCACGTTGGAAAAGGTAATGCCGAAAGTTTATAAAGAATTGGACGCTATCCAAAAGAAACTGGAAAAGCATTTCCACGATATGCTGGATATTGAATTTACGATTGAAGACCAAAAATTGTGGATGCTCCAATGCCGCGTAGGCAAGCGCAACGGCACCGCCGCCGTGCAAATGGCCTTGGATATGGTAAAAGAACGCTTAATTTCCAAGGAAGAAGCCGTCCTGCGCGTAACGCCTGCCCAGTTGGGCGAACTCCTCCTCCCCGCCATTGACCCCAAGGCCGAAGCGGGCGTAAAGCCCATTGCCCAAGGTCTGCCTGCGGGCCCGGGCGGTGCGTGTGGCGACATCGTCTTCAACTCCGCTGACGCTATTAAACTGCAAGAAGCCGGCAAAAAGGCCATTTTAGTGCGCGAAGAAACCAACCCCGAGGACATTGAGGGTATGCGTGCGGCCGCGGGTATTTTAACGCAGCGCGGCGGTATGACCTCTCACGCGGCGTTAGTAGCGCGCGGTTGGGGTAAATGCTGCATTGTCGGCTGCGGCGAATTGGAAATCAATCTGGAAGCCAAAACCGTTAAAATGGGCGGCAAAACCTTTAAAGAGGGCGACGCCTTAACCTTAAACGGTACGAAAGGCTACGTCTATGACGGGGCTTTGAAAATGTTGGCCGCTGGCGAGGGCAACAAAAACTTAATGCACTTTTTGGCCCTGTGCGACAAAGTGCGCACCCTTAAAGTACGCGCCAACGCCGATACGGAAGAAGATGCTATCAACGCCCGCAAATTCGGCGCCGAAGGTATCGGGCTCTTCCGCATTGAACATATGTTCTACGGAAAAAACTCCGAAAAACCGCTCTTTATCTTGCGCAAAATGATTCTCTCCGGCAACGAAGCCGAACGCAAAGCCGCGGTAGAAGAACTTTTCCCGTATATGAAGAAGGAAATCAAGGCCACGATGAAGGCAATGGCGGGATACGGCGTAACCGTACGCTTAATGGACCCGCCGCTCCACGAATTTGTGCCGACCTTGCCTTCCAAACAGGCCGAACTGGCGGAAGCGTTGGGCATTACGCTGGACGTTTTTAAAGAACGCGCCGCTGGCCTGCACGAGGTCAACCCGATGATGGGGCACCGCGGTATCCGCTTGGGCGTAACGTACCCGGAAATTACCACGATGCAATCCCGCGCAATTTTTGAAGCCGCCGCCGAACTTATTAAAGAGGGCGTAAAGGCGGAACCCGAAGTAATGATTCCGCTCACCTGCGACGTGAACGAAATCATCACGCAAAAGAAACTCATCCGCGCCGCCTATGACGAAGTGGTTGCCAAAACGAAAGTGAAGAAACTCCACTTTTCAGTCGGTACGATGATTGAAATCCCGCGCGCGGCCGTACTCGCCTACGAAGTGGCGCAGGAAGCGGATTTCTTCTCGTTCGGCACCAACGACCTTACGCAAATGACGTTCGGCTTCTCGCGCGACGATATTGGCGCGTTCCTGCCCGAATATTTGAAGCAAGGCATTTTGGAAGCCGACCCGTTCCAAACGCTTGACCAGCGCGGCGTAGGGATGCTGATTGAACACGCCGTAACCGAGGGGCGCGACGCGAAACCCAACTTAAAGGTGGGTATCTGCGGTGAACACGGCGGAGACCCGGCCAGCGTGGAATTTTGCCACCGCGAAGGGTTTACCTATGTGTCCTGCTCCGCGTTCCGCGTGCCGATAGCGCGCTTGGCCGCTGCGCAAGCCGCCGCCAAGGACGTATTGGCCTACAAACGCAAATAAAAGTTGTTTTATGTAATACACCCCGGGGCAAGCAACCCCGGGGATTTTTATTTCCTTGCAATTTGGGTAAAAACACTCTATACTGTAAATATAAGTAAAGGAGATAATAATGAAAAAACATTTATTGTTAGTATTAGCCTTATCCTTGGCGTGGCCGGTTAGCGCGGCCCCGGCGGAGCAAGCCATTGCCAAACAACTGTTAGTAACCCAGTTTCAACAAATTAAAGACGACGCGGCCCAATGCCGTGAAGCCGTCAAAAAGCAAGATTTCAAAAAGGCTATTGCGCTGGGCAACCGGGCGTTAGCCAAAGAAACCGAAGCCTTGGCGTTAGCCAAAAAGAATAACATCAAAGTAACCTTTGGGCAAGTGTATGGTTCTGATAACTTTTTGCCGGACCCGCTTACTAATTATGTGGATGTGGCGGAAAATGTGCTCTTTTCCCGTGTGATGTCGGGCGAAATTTCCCTGCGCGAAGCCTTGCGGCAGGGCGCCAACTTGGCCGACCGGGACGGTATGGTAAGCGTATTTTTAGGCCAGAGCAAACATATGAACGTGGCCTTTGCCACCGTGTCCGAAACATTTAGAGGCTGGCAAAACTGCAAAAAAGAAGTAGCCACCTTAAGAGGTATCGTGGATCCGGAAAAATTCTGCGTGCAGGACCCGGCTTGGTTAGCCGACTAATGCATTTAGTTCTTTATGGAAAGCACCCCGGGAATTACTTTTCCCGGGGTGCTTTTTACTTTTATATTAGCGGTAATGCCAAAGCCCCTAGCACTACTCCTTAAAGTATAACGGGCGTAAAGAGTTCGCCACCGCCAATAAGCATACGCCGACATCGGCAAATACCGCGCTCCACATATTGGCTACGCCCGCCGCGCCCAAGGCCAGTACAGCGGCCTTAATCACCAGCGCAAACACAATGTTTTGCTTAATCACGCGCAGGGTCTTGCGAGATATTTTAACTGCCGAAATAATCTTTTTTACCTCGTCCGTCATTAGTACCACGTCGGCGGCTTCTATGGCGGCATCTGAGCCCAGCGCGCCCATTGCTATCCCCAAATCGGCACGCGCCAAAACGGGCGCATCGTTAATGCCGTCGCCCACAAAGGCCGTAGCAAATCCCTTGGGCGTATTTGCCATTAATTTTTCCAAAATTTCCACCTTTCCGGCAGGCAACAACCCCGCGTAAACGTGCTTGATACCCAGTTCATAGGCGGTTTTTTCGGCGGCGGAAATACTGTCCCCGCTCAACATCACCACTTGGTGAACAAGCCCGTTTTGTAAGGTTTTTAAAGCCTCTTTGGTGCCGGGCTTTACCTTATCGCCCAATTCTATACGGCCCTTAAAAACTCCGTTTTCCGCCACATATACGCACGTTCCGCGCCCCGTCTGTACGTCCGCCACGTGATAACGCGCCATTAAGCGTTCGTTCCCGGCCAAAATTTGCGCGCCTTTGATTTGGGCGCAAATCCCCTCGCCCGCCACCTCTTGCACCTTTTCGGCAGGTTCGCTTTCGCTCCCGGCCGCTTGCAAAATAGCCTTGGCTATCGGGTGGTTGGAATAATGCTCGGCCGCCGCCGCAAGGTTAAGCAAGTCCTTTTCCGAGGTGTTCCCCGCCGGAAAAGCGCCCGTAACTTCAAATACGCCTTGCGTGAGCGTGCCCGTTTTATCAAACGCCAGCGTATAAAGGTGCGATAATTGTTCCAAGTAGGAACTGCCCTTAATCAGCACGCCGTTTTTAGCCGCACCGCCAATCCCGCCAAAGAACCCCAGCGGCACAGAAATTACCAAAGCGCACGGACAGGAAATCACCAAGAAAATAAGTGCGCGGTAAAACCACGTTTTAAACGACGCATCCGCCAAAATAAGCGGTGGCAACACGGCTACCGCCACCGCGGCAAAAACCACAGCCGGCGTGTAAATGCGGGCAAAGCGCGTGATAAATTTTTCGGCGGACGATTTTTTGCTGGCGGCATTTTCGGCCAGTTCCAAAATCTTGGCAACGGCGGAATTTTCGTACGTCTTTGCCACCTTTACGCGCAAGGTACCGTCCACGCTGATTACCCCCGCCAACACCTGCTGGCCCTCTTGGGCGGTTACAGGGCGGGATTCCCCCGTCAGGGCGGACGTATCCAAATGGCCGCTTCCGCTTTCAATCACGCCGTCCAGCGGCACGCGTTCCCCCGGCAACACAAGCACAATATCCCCCACTTTAACTGTTTGCGGGGCGACTTTTTCCTCTTTGCCTTGTTTAACAAGGCGCGCAAAATCGGGACGCAAATCCATTAAACTTACAATACTGCTGCGCGATTTGCCCGCCGCGTACTCCTGCAACAATTCCCCCACCTGGTAAAAAAGCATTACGGCCACCGCTTCGGGAAACTCGCCAATGCACCACGCGCCCAAAGTGGCTACCGCCATAAGGGAATTTTCGTCAAAGTAATTGCCCTCTTTTATATTGTGGTAGCAGGCCTGCCACACCTCGGCCCCGCTGATAAAATAGGCCGCCAAATAAAGGGGCAATTTAATATAGAGCGACACGGGTAAAGCAAAACCTATAACAAACAGCCCCGCCGCTACGGCCAATTTCTTCCACTCGCCGCCGTGCGATTCGCTTTCGTGCCCGTGGGCGCACGCGCAGGCGTGGCAGGCGGAACAAGCGTGTTCGTGATGATGACTCATAACCCCTCCTGTATGTGTTCTAACCCTTGGTCAAAAATGCGTTTGACGTGTTCGTCCGCCAGCGAGTAAAACACCGTTTTCCCCTCCCGGCGGTTTTTGACGAGTTTGTTTTGCTTTAAAAAGCGTAACTGGTGCGAAATGGCCGAGTGGGTCATACCCAGTTCGTCCGCAATGTGCTGGACGCATTGCTCGCAATTAAACAGCGCGCACAAAATGCGCAGTCGCGTACTGTCGCCAAACACTTTAAAAAGGTCGGCTAAATCATAGAGGGTATCCTCGGGCAGTTGCAAGGACGGCTTACAAACGTGTTTAGGGGTTTTGTTCATCGTTAAGTCCTATAAATTAAAATATATGAACATATGTTCATATATTAGTATAATGAATTTTGTCTTTTGTGTCAAGTTTTGCACTTGAAGAGCGCGCCAAAATTGCTATACTATGTGTGTAAACTTTTTTTAAGGAGATAATATGAATAACAAGGGCTTTACTTTAATTGAACTCTTGGTCGTGGTGCTGATTATCGGCATTTTATCGGCCATTGCCTTGCCGCAGTATGAAACCGCCGTGGAAAAGGCACGCCTGACGGAAGGGCTTATTAACGCCAAGGCGATTGTAGATGCCACGCAAAGATATTTGCAGGCCAACCCGGATGCTACCAATTCCTGCACGCAAGCACAAATTGCCGATGTTTCTTTAAAAGGCGGAAGTTGGATTACGGGAATATATTCCCAAAATGGAACGCAATGCCAAGCCTATAAAACTAAATATTTCATCTATGATTTGGGCCTTAGCGGCGGACAGGTAGATGTCTGGCGTACTGATGATGGAAATAGAGATAATTATATTTATAACTTTTGGTATAATTCCGACCGTGCCGCAAACAAAAGTTGTTCTGATGGCGATGAAGATCCTGAACTTGGTCAGCAAATGTGTAAGTTTATCCAAGGTATGTAACTTAGCCTAATTTGAAAAGCACCCCGGGGTATTTTAGCCCCGGGGTGTTTTTATATGTTAAACAACAACGACAGATTCCCGACTACAACTCTCGGGAATGACATCCACGACAAACAACGAGATCCCGGATAAAAACACTCCGGGATGACGACAACAACGAACAAACCAAACAGGACGCCCCCCGCTTTTATAACTACAAACTCTTTAACCGTTCCGCTATGGAGTGGGAAGCCGTTAAAGGATTAGGAAGCGCCAACTTGTCATACCCGGCGCGCATAGCGGCTAATTTTTCAGCCGTATTTCCTTGCACAAACGCTTTAAAGGCCTGCGCAAGAGCCGCGGGCAAATGGACGTCGTCCGGCACAATTTTTGCGCATCCCGCGTCCGCAAAAATTTTAGCATTGTAATACTGGTGGTTGGCCGCCGCGTGCGGAAACGGCACCAATATGGCGGGCAACTTACAGCACATTAGTTCGGCGAGGGTGCTCGCGCCGCTGCGGCAAATAATCAAATCCACCGATTTCATCAGCGCGTAAATTTCGTGCGAATACGGCAGTACCGCCGCATTGGAAAGCCCCGCGTATAACCCGCGCACACTTTCAAACCAGCGTTCGCCCGTAATGTGGATAAACTGCCAAGTGGGAAACGCCTTGGCGCAGGCGGCTACCGCCCCGTTTAAATCCTTGGCGCCTTGGCTTCCCCCCACTAGCAGCACAGTCGGTTTTGTGGGGTCCAAATGGAGCGCCTTTAATTGGGCCGCACGATCCGTAGGCAGACCAAATTCCGCACGCACCGGGGTACTGGTGAGTACGCCGTTTTTTACCTTTTCGGGCGTGGGCAAGCCCAGCATAAAAAGGTCCGTAAATTTGCCGCATACTTTATTGGCCAAGCCCAAACGGGCGTTGGAATCGTGCACCGCCGTTTTTACGCCCATAAAATGAGCCGTAAAAATAAGCGGGAACGAAATATATCCGCCCGTGCCGATAGCCACCTCCGGCCGGAAATCGCGCACGATTTGGCGCGTTTGGCGCAGGGCTTTAACCAGTTTGCACACAAATTTAACGTGCCGCACCGGGTTAATGGAGCGCGGCAAACCCATAAAGTCAATTTCTTTATAGGGTAGCCCGTGTGCGGACAAAACCTTGGCGGCGGGGTCAGCCTTCCGCACGACAAAAAGCACCCCGCACCCTTGGCGTTTAAATTCTTCCCCCAGCGCAAACCCCGGGTAAAAATGCCCGCCCGTTCCGCCGGAAGCAATTAAAAAGCGTTTGTTCATATTATTTTTTCCTGTTTTTAAAGTGCGTAATGTCCTCGCGCACGTTATTTTGCGTGTTATCCACCGCGGCCAAATTTAAGATAATGCCAATCATTACAAGCGTCATAATCACAGACGAACCGCCGTAGGAAAAGAACGGCAAGGCAATACCCTTGGTGGGCAACAAGCCAATAGCCATAGCCATATTAAAAAATGCCTGCAAGCAAATGGTACAAGTCAGCCCGAAAATGGTCAAACTGCGGAAATGCGTTTTGGCAATGCGGGCCAAACTGACCCCTTGGATAAGCAGCCAGCAAAAAAAGCCCAAAATAATCGCCCCGCCAAACAACCCCACTTCCTCGCACATAATGGAGAAAATAAAGTCCGTATGGGCGGCAGGCAAATATTCCAGTTTCAGTTCGCTGTTGCCTAGCCCTTTGCCGAACCAGCCGCCGGAGCCTACCGCCAAAAACGATTGCACCAACTGGTAACCCGTGGTGCCTTCCGTGGCAAACGGGTTCAAAAAGGACAGCATACGGTCGCGCCGGTACCCCACGCCAAAAAGCAAACGGTACAGCACAGGCAGTAACAAAACGCCCGGCACGCACAAGTGCAAAAAGCGCGCCCCCGCCATTAATAGCATTAAGGCAAACACGCCGCCCATCAGCATAGGCGTACCCAAGTCCTTTTCCGCCAAAATAAGTACGAGCGTAATCCCCGCCACTAGCATAGGGTTAATAAGGAGTTTCCAATTTTTGGCCAGCCGTCCGGCTACCTTTTCCAAATAATCGGCAATGTAAATTACCAAGGTTACTTTGGCAATTTCCGAAGGTTGCAACTTAAAAAAGCCAAAGTCAATCCAGCGGTGCACATTGGCCTGCTGGCGCGTAAAAAGCACGATGACTAATAGCACCCAAGTAAAATACATCAGGTTTATCGGCTTAAACAGTTTAATGCGCATTAAACGGTCAAACGTCTGCGACAAAAACAACGCCGCACACACGCCCATACAATCAAACAGCATTTGGCGTTTGAAAAATAGGGTAGAATCAAACGCGCTGGACGAATAGGTAAAAATCAGCCCAAAGAGCACAAACGCAAACGCAATAAACGATATGCGCATATCCAGTTTAAGCGGGCTCCACCCGGTCTGCCGCCCGGCGGAAAACCCGCGCCCCGCCATAGACGGGGTGCGCCGCGTAAAGGTATTGCGCCGCTGGGGCGCCTTGTTAAACAGTTTCATAAGCGTTAGCGGATTTTAAGCGAGGCCAAGGCCAACAGCATCAGCATTGCGCCCACAATCCAAAAGCGTACAATCACTTTGGGCTCCGGCACGCCCATTAATTCAAAATGGTGGTGAATAGGCGCCATTTTAAAAAGCCGCTTACCGTGCGTTAATTTAAAGTACCCCATTTGCAGCATAACGGACACGGTTTCCAATACAAAAATACCGCCCGCAATCGGGAGTAAAAGTTCCTGTTTGACGCACAGGGCCGCAGTACCGATTACGCCCCCCAAAAAGAGGGAACTTGTATCGCCCATAAACACCTGTGCGGGGTAAGAATTGAACCATAAAAACCCCATACACGCCCCGATAAGCGCACCCATAAACACGGTAATTTCCCCCGCGCCCGGCACATAAATAATTTTTAAATAGTCCGCAAAGTGGAAGTTACCCGCCAAGTACGCCACAATCCCGTAAGTGGCCGCCGTAAAGACCATACAGCCGCTGGCCAGCCCGTCCAAGCCGTCCGTCAGGTTCGTCGCATTAGACGAGCCCACAATCACCAGCATTGCAAACGCAAAATAAAACACGGACAGGTCAATAAACATCTTGCTCATATACGGAATAATAAGAGAGGTGGAATATTCCCCGTTCGGCGGATTTAAGGCCAAATAGCCCACCACTACCACCGCCGTAAACAACTGGATAGCCAATTTGATAGAGGACTTCATCCCCTCAGGGTTCTTTTTGACGAGTTTGGTGTAATCGTCCATTACGCCCGCAATCCCAAGCGTAACCGTGGTAAACACAAGCAGCCAAATATAGTTGCTGTCCAACCGCGCCCACAGGAGGACGCTGGCAATCAAACTGACAAAAATCAGCAATCCGCCCATTGTCGGCGTACCGCTTTTGGACAAGTGGGACGCCGGGCCGTATTGGCGTTCAATCTGCTGGATTTTGTAGGAGCGCAACTTGGCTACCACCTTAGGCCCGATAAGAAGCGTCAGAAAAAAGGACGTAAATATCGCCGCCCCGGTACGGAACGTGATGTAACTAAATATATTTAAAAAACTGAGATTATCAGTAAATTGCGATAAATAATAAAGCACGGGTTAAATCTCCTTTAAAATATTTTCAAAATTCATAGAGCGGGACGCTTTTACGAGGCAGGTTCCCCCCTTGGCAAGCACCTTTTTTAACTCGCCCGTCCAGCCTTGGGGCGTTTCGGCGTAAAATACCTTTACGCCCGGCGCGGTTTGCAATTTTTCGTAGGCGTATTTCATTTCCGGCCCCGCCAAAAAGCAATAATTAATGTGGTTATCCAGCACCTCTCTCGCCACCAGGCGGTGGTAGTCCTTGGAGGTTTCGCCCAGTTCCTTCATATCGCCCAGCACCGCCACGCGCGGTTCGTCGCAAGCGCGGCCCAAAATTTCCAAGGCGTTCTTCATACTGGCCGGGTTGGCGTTGTAGCAATCCAAGATAAATTCCACGCCGTTTTTATGCAAATGTTCCATACGCATCGGCATCGGCGTAAAGGAAAGCAGCCCTTTCTTTACATTATCCATATACAGGCCTAAGGCAATAGCCGCCGCCGCGGCCGCCGCGGCGTTTAACTTATCGTGGCGGGCCAAATTCAAATCCAACACATAGGCTTCGCCTTTATAGGTAAACGAGAATTTTTCGGTATCTAAAATCTGCAAGTCCGCCCCCGGGTGAAAGCCAAAGGACAAACTTTTACCTTTAAACTCCGTTTTCAGGCGGGATAAATATTCATCGTCGGCGTTATACACCAAGGTTCCGCCGAAATTTAAGCATTGGGCAATTTCGGTTTTGGTTTTATAAATGGTTTCCAAATCGTGGAAAAATTCCAGGTGGGACGGCCCCACATTGGTAATTACCGCCACATCCGGTACCGCCAAAGAGGCCGTTTCCAAAATATCGCCGGGGTGCGAAGCGCCCAGTTCAAACACGCCGAATTTGTGTTTGGGCTGAATTTCCAATAAGGAAAAGGGCACGCCGAACTGGTTGTTAAAATTGCCCATATTGGCGGCTGTTTCGCCAGCGGTTTCGCAAATGGCGCGAAGCATTTGCTTGGTGGTGCTTTTACCGTTGGAACCCGTAATGGCGGCCACCTTTAAGGTGCTGTTTAAGCGGTGGTATTTGGCAAGGGCTTGGAGCGCCTTTAACGAATCTTCCACGAGCAAAAAAGAGGCCTTGGAATTTTTGGGCACGTCAAAGCCTTTTTCGGCCAAGATAACGCTCGCTCCTTTGGCAAGCACATCGGGGATAAATTTGCGGGCATCGTGCTTTTGGCCTTTCAAGGCGATGAATGCATCGCCCGGGGCCACCACGCGCGAATCGGTAACAAAAGCGGTTACAAGTGTATCCGGCGCGGGTGAAATCAGTTCCGCCCCAGTAATTTCCGCAATTTTGCGGACAGACAAATTAAGTTTCATACGGTCTCCTTACTAAATCAAATCTTGGTGCCCGGCTCAAAGTCCAACTGGTCGGGAGGAACGCCCTTTAAGGCGAGCAGCCGCTCGGCAATTTCTTTAAACGCCGGCGCGGCGGCGGTACCGCCAAAGGTGTATTTGGCGGGGTTATCCAACACTACTAAAATTGTAAATTGCGGGTCGCTGGCGGGCACAAAACCACAGAACGAAGCAATATGGCTGCGCTTGGCGTAGCCCCCCTCTTTGCTCAGTTTTTCAGCCGTCCCCGTTTTCCCGGCCACGTTATAGCCCGTAATGCGCGCGCGCTTGCCCGAACCAGCCTCTACCACGCTTTCCAACACTTTTATCATCGTTTGGGAGGTTTCCTCGCGCAAGACGCGGCGGATTTTTACGGGTTTGGAAAGTTTTTCCACCTTGCCGCCCGCGTATTCAATACGGTCAATCAGATGCGGCTGCATCAGCACGCCACCGTTTGCCACCGCGGAATAGGCGTTAATCAACTGGATAGGCGTAACGGCCACCCCGTAGCCATAGCCCTTGGTGGCGGTATCTACTTTGGTCCATTTATTATACGGGGGCACATTGCCCTTGGACTCACCGTTAAAGTTAATATCCGTCTTGGTGCCAAAGCCAAAGGCCTTAATATAATAGAACAGGTTTTTGGCCCCCAATTCTACGGCAATTTTCCCAGCACCGATGTTGGAGGAAAGTTGCATAATCTCAGGAATAGAAAGGAAATCCTTTTTGTGCTGGTTATCGCGCACGACGACCCCGCGGGCCACTTCCCAGCGGCGGCCTTCCATATCAATACTGTCCGTAACGCTGACGACGCCCGCATCCAGCGCAGAGGAAACGGCAATCGTTTTAAAGGTAGAGCCCGGCTCGTACGTAAACTGGAACGCCAAGGACTGCCCGTCTTTAACCGGGTAGGAAGCGGCAGCCAAAATTTTGCCCGTTTTCGGCTCCTGCACCAGCGCAATGCCGTGCTCGGCCCCTACGGAATCCACCGCGCGTTTGAGGGCGGTTTCGGCATAAAACTGGGCGACTTCGTCTATCGTCAAATAGACATTGGCAACGGAAAGTTCCTCTTTTAATTTTCTGTCATAAATAATTTCGCCGCGGCGGGCGCGTTTGGCGCGCTTTTTGCTGATGTCCTGGCTGAGTTCGCGGTTGAACATTTGCTCCACGCCGGAGAGCCCCAAGTTTTTGGAGTTGGCCGCACCCACAATATCCAGCGCGCTTTGCCCATACGGGTGGATACGCTCGTACTCCGGGGTTAGTTCTAACCCTTGCCCCAGTGTCGTGCGCAAAATTTGGGAAATTTTAATGTAATTATCCGGCTTAATTTTTTTAGCCACAAAGAAGAAGTTGGAAGCGCGGTTCCACTTTTCCAAAATGCGGCTTTTGGGAATACCCAAGGTTTCGGACAAAAAGGCTACCGTTTTATTTTTGTCCTTTACATAGCGTTTATTTACACCGCAGGAGTGCGTGCGGACCGATTCGGCCAGTTCCCGGCCGTTTACGTCCAAGATTTTCCCGCGCAGGCGGTCCTCGGCCAAGTAGTTATAAATGGCGCGCTCGGCCTTGGAGGAAAACTCGTCGTGCTGGAAGGTTTGCATATAAAAAAGTTTGCAAAAAATCAGCAACGGCGCAATTAAAATGAGCCTTACGGCAATCTTCATCCGGCTTTTTACGTTAAATACATCCGGGGATGAGAGGGGTCTTTTAAACATACTTATTTATCGTCCAAAATAATAATTTCGTGCGGCTTTGCGGGCACCAAGCCCAACTTTTCCTGCGCGTAAGCCGTAACGTGCTGGGGCCCGGACAAGCGGGCAATTTCCAGTTCCAAATATTGGTTGCGGGCTTCTTTGATTTCCACCTCGTTTTGCACCTGGCTGATAGCCCGGCCCGAGCGGTTAATTTCAATACGCATCGCCGCCACCATAAAACCAAATAAACACAAAATAAATAATAAAACAAAGTATTTCATTTCTTCACTCTTTCAATTACGCGCAATTTAGCGCTGCGGGCACGGCGGTTCTGGCGGACTTCTGCGTAATCCGGCGCAAGGGCGTGCTTGGTAACCAGTTTCCACTCCCCGCTTTGCGCCAAGGCCTTAAAATGGGTCTTTACCAATCGGTCCTCCAACGAGTGGAAGGTTAAAATAGCCGCCCGGCCGCCCGGCTTAATGATATCCGCCAGCGAATTAAGCGCCTGCTCCACCGATTCTAATTCCCGGTTACAGGCAATACGCAACGCCTGAAAGGTTTGCGTAGCCGGGTGCGTTTTGCCGCGTTTGGGGCCGTACACCGTTTCCACCACCTCTTTTAAGCGTTGGGTGGTTTCAATGGGGGCTTCCTTGCGGGCGTGCATAATGGCAAGCGCAATTTTGGTGGCGTTGCGCTCCTCGCCGTATTGGGTCAAAACGCGCTCCAATTCCGCCATTGGCCAAGTGTTTACAATTACGGCCGCACTTAACGGATTTTGCTTGTCAAAGCGCATATCCAGGGGGCCGTCGCGCAAAATGCTAAATCCGCGCGCCGGGTTATCCAACTGGTAAGAACTTAACCCCAAATCAAACAGCGCGCCGTCCGCCCCCGGAAGATTTAATTCTTTCAGCACCGCCGGAGCCTCGGTATAACTTTTATGAAACGCTTTTAAACGCGGGTCGTTTACGCGCTCTTGGGCCATTTTTAGGGCTTCCTCATCCTTATCAAAGCCCAACACGCGCGCACGCGCGCCCAAGTGGCTTAAAAAATACTTGGTGTGCCCGCCAAGGCCCAGGGTACCGTCAATATAAGTACCTTCAAAATTGGTAAGCAAATAGTCTGCTATCTGCGCGGCCATAATGGGGATATGTGTCCAAAGTTGTTCTGTCATAAAATTCTCCTAATACTTCATCACAGGCACCATTTGCAATTTGTTAATCTTCGTTTGCTGGGGAGCCTTTTTGGGCTGCGGTTTGGGGGCCGGTTTGACGGCCTGCGGCTGTTTGGCAGGTTCCGGCTTTTTAGCAGCGGCCGGCTTCTGCGGCGCGGGCGTTTTTTGGGGCGAAACCAGTTTGCCCGCCTGATATGCCTTTTGCAAATCGTGCAGCCACACATTTTCCAATACGCTTACCTTATTAAAGGGCATACCGAACGCGCGGTACAAGGCCTGGTGCAAGGGTGTTTTGGCCTTTATTTCCGTGCTTAATTTATAAAATTCGTCCCGCGTGCGGGAGTTTAACAAATAATCCACCAAACTATACGCCTGCGTGTACCACAGTTCCGCTTTATCGTTGGGGTATTGGCTTAAATCCTCGGTTTGGGTCATTTCTTCCAGCGGAATATAAGTACCCTGCACAATGCGCAAAAGGCTTCTGTCCACCCAACTGGGCTTTTGCTTGGTGGCGTAAATCTGCATATATACCGCCATCCCCTCGGACAGCCACAACGGGGATATCGTCGGCAAAAAGTACCCGTCAAAATACAAGTGGGTCAGTTCGTGTACGGAAAGCGGGTAAAAACTGTTGCCCTCTATTACATACATTGTATCGGCCCGCAAGTCCGAAGACGCGCCCGACCACGCCGGACGCTTGGTAAAACTCATATAACTGTCCTTCTCGCCAAACAACATAACCAAAATTTTGTTGGGCTTGATAACCAGCGTAAACGGAGTTAAATCCAGCATCAAATTGCCGTGAATCGTATCCAGTACTGTTTTGATATTTTCCGTAACGGGATTTTTTTCGCGGTAAATTAAATAGTTAAACGTATCCGCCGTTAAAAAGCCGGGCGGCGGCGGAGACCAACGCACCTTATGCGCCGAATCCGTCGGGCGGTAGGCCGGAACGGGGACGGCTTCCAAGGCGGCCCCTTCGCTCTTGGGCGCATTTAAGGCCACGTGTTCCAAGCCGGAAATCATTTCGTTAAATTTCTTTTCCTCCTCGGGAGAATATTCCACCGCCGAAGCCGAAGCCGGGGGCGGCACCGAAATATCGGGCCGGTTTTCGCGCGCGTGCCCGCGGTTGGGGTCCACGGCGGGAGCCGGGGCTTCCTTTTCGGGCACGGGGAGCGGAACGGCATCCTCGCGCGGCGTTTCCGAGAATAAGGCGTTTACCACGTCCTTGGCCGTCAGCCCGAACGAGCGCAAGACGTGCGGCGTACACAACATCACCGCAAGTATCAGCACAAGACAGGCTAACTTTTTAAAGGTATCCATTAAATTCTTCCAAACAACGCCAAATGACGCTTTTTACCGTCATCCGGCAACGTATAACGCTCTACGCCCAGCAAAATTCCTTGGTATCTTTCCGGGTGGCACATATCCGCCTGCGGGTGTTCGCCCTGAAAAGCAATAAACACCCCGCCCGGTTTAAGCGCGCCTAAACAAATTTCCAATATGTCGGGCAGTTGGCCCATCGCGCGCTCGGTTACAAAATCAAACGCAAACGCCGTTCCTTGACCCAGGCGGGCCTGTTTTACCTTGGCGTTTTTAACGCCCAGTTGCATAAGGGCCCAGTTCATAAACGAGCAACGCTTTTCAATGCTTTCCACCAGCGTTACCTGAATTTCCGGCAAGGCCAGCGCCACCGTAATACCAATATACCCGGCCCCCGCGCCTACATCGGCCACCTGCGGGTTGTCCACCTTTTTAGCGTGTATCAAGCCGTTTATTTTGGCCGCCGCGGTAAGACCGTCGCAAATGTGGCGGGTAATAACTTCGTTTAAATCTGCTGCGCTAGTTAAGTTTAAAAAGTCCTTTTTGCCCCAAACCAAGTTGGCGTAGGCCAGCATTTTTTCGGCCTGCGCCCGGGTAAGCGGCAAGTTAAGCGTTTTAGCAAAATCAGTCAGCGTTTTGAGCATTTTTGAGTCTCCGGTAGCGTTCAATATGCACCGCCAGCAACTGTAAATCCGCCGGGGTTACGCCCGGAATACGCCCGGCCTGCCCCAAGGTTTGCGGTTTTACCTCGCGCAGTTTTTGGGCGCTTTCAAACAAAATGCCACGCACGGCGGACGGATCAAACCCTTCCGGAATTTTGATATTATCCATTTCCGCCAGTTTTTCGGCATCCTTTTTATTACGCTCGTAATAGCCAGCGTATTTATTGTGAATATCGGCGTGGGTGCGGGCCTTTTCCACCGTCCACGGGAACAAATCTTCGTCGGTTTCGTCCACTTGTGCGCCGGGGTGTTCAATTAATTTCTCGCACAGCGCGCGGTATTTTTCAAACGGCGCTTTATATTTTTCTTCCAGTAATCCCAGTTCAAAGGCGTGGGGCATTAGGCGCAAATCCGCGTTGTCGTTACGCAGTAAAATGCGGTATTCGGCACGCGAGGTAAACATACGGTAGGGCTCGTTTACGCCCTTGTTTACCAAATCATCAATAAGCACGCCGATATAGGCTTCGTCGCGGCGCAGGACAAAGGGCTCCTTGCCCAAGGTTTTTAAGGCCGCATTGATACCCGCCATTAACCCTTGGCCGCCGGCTTCTTCGTAACCGGTCGTACCGTTAATCTGCCCGCCTAAAAACAAGTTGGGCACGAGTTTGCTTTCCAGCGACGGGAACAAATCGCGCGGGTCGGAAAAGTCGTATTCCACCGCGTAACCGGGGCGGGTGATAGAGGCTTTTTCCATACCCGGCACGGACTTTATCAAGGCGCGCTGAACGTCCTCGGGCATACTGGTAGAAAAGCCCTGTATATAATATTCCTCCGTATGGAAGCCCTCCGGCTCCAAAAACAGCGGGTGGCTGGTAACATCGGGGAATTTTTTGATTTTATCCTCTACCGACGGGCAATAGCGCGGCCCCATCCCGTGGATATGCCCGCTGTACATAGCCGAGCGTTGGAAATTGGCGCGCAGAATTTTATCCGTTTCCAAGGTGGTGCGGGTAATGTGGCAACTTAAAAACCGGCGCTGCTCTTGGGCTTTTACATCGGTAAAGTGGGAGATAGGCTGCAACGGATTATCCGACGGCTGCAAGCGGAATTTGGAATAATCCAATCCACGCGCGTTAATACGCATCGGCGTACCCGTTTTAAAGCGCAGCATATGCAAATGTAAATCTTCGCGCAAGTTTTTGGCAAGTCCGTCAGACGGCATATCGTTATAGCGGCCGCCCTTAAACATCTCGGTACCGATGTGTATGGTCCCCGCCAAAAAGGTGCCCGTCGTCAACACAACGGCCTTGGTATGGTAAAAGGTGTTGCGCAGGGTCAGCACGCCGTTTACCCCATTATCCGAGGTGGAAATTTTGACGGCTTCATCCTGCATAATATCCAAATTGGGCTGTAATTCCAAAAAGTGTTTAAAGGTAAACTGGTAAACTTTTTTATCGCATTGAACGCGCGGAGAGTGCACCGCCGGGCCCTTGCCCGTATTAAGCATATGATAATGCAGGGCGGCGTGATCCGTTACGCGGCCCATAGCCCCGCCCAAGGCATCAATTTCGCGCACAATTTGCCCCTTGGCAATCCCGCCAATGGACGGGTTGCAAGACATTTGGGCCACCGTATCTAAACTTTGGGTAAGCAGGAGCGTTTTAGCCCCCAATTTGGCCGAAGCCAAGGCGGCTTCGCACCCGGCGTGCCCGCCCCCGATTACAATAACGTCATACTTATCTTCGCAAACAAACATTTATTTCCCCATACAGAACTTGGAGAAGATAATTCCCAGCACGTCATCGGGCGTTACCTCTCCAATCAAATCTTGTAAATAATTAAGCGCGCGGCGCAGGTGCTCGGCGTAAATTTCGCCCCCTGCGTGGGCGGCCAAGCGGATTAAAGCGCTTTCCAACTCGGTTTGTGCGTTGATTAACGCCTCGTAATGGCGCAGGTTGGAAATCATTAACCCGTCCGCCGTTTGTGCTTCGGTAATGTCGGCGGTAATGGCCTGTTTTAAGGCATTTAACCCGTCGCCCGTTTTGCAAGATACGGGCAAAACCGTATAATTTTCGCACTCCGCCAGCGGGCAAACCGGGGCTTGCACGGCGTCGGTTTTATTTAGCACAATAAGGGTGCGCTTTTGTTGACGGCGGATATCCTGCCACAAATCTTTTTCCTCTTGCGTAAGCGCGCGGGACGAATCCAACACAAATAAAATCAGGTCCGCGCCCTGCATTGCACGCAAACTGCGCTTCATCCCCTCTTTTTCCGCCGGGTCCAGGGCGTGTTCGCGGATGCCGGCGGTATCGGTCAAAATAATTTTTTGCCCGTTAATTTCAAGCGTTTCTTCCACCGTGTCGCGCGTGGTTCCGCTGGCGGCAGAAACAATCGCCCGGTCAAAGCCGACAAGGGCGTTTAACAAACTGGATTTACCGCTGTTGGGTGCGCCCACGATAGCGGTTTTGAGGCCGTCTTTAATATATTTTCCGACGGAAAAGGTGTCAGCCAACGCCTTGATATGCGCCAGTACCGCGTTTATTTCGCCCGATACAAACCCGTCGGACAGCGGCGTCATTTCCTCGTCCACATCGTCTAAACGGACTTCTATTTGCGCCAAAAGTTCGGAAAGTTTGGTCTTCATATCGGCCAAGCGTGCGGACAGTTTTCCGTCCAGCGAATCCATAGCCAGTTTGTGCGCTTGTTTATTGCCCGAAGCAATTAAATCGCACAGGCCCTGCGCTTCCACTAAATCCATTTTCCCGTTTAAAAACGCCCGTTGGGAAAATTCCCCCCGCCGCGCCATAGTGGCCCCATTTTCACACAGCAGTTCCAAAAGCCGCCCCTTAATATAGGGAGACGCGTGGACGGCAAATTCCACCACGTCCTCGCCGGTGTAAGAGTGCGGGGCTTTAAAATACGTTACCAAGGCTTTATCCAGCACTTCGTTACCGTCGTAAAGCGTACAGAAAATTTGTTTGCGCGGCTCGGGCGCTGTTTGGCGGTGGGCAAGCGTTAAAAATAAGGCGAGCGACTGCGGGCCGGAGAGGCGAATTAACGCCACCGCTCCGCCCATACCGCTGGCCAAGGCGCAGATAGTAGTTTGCATAGGTATATTTTATCAATTTTTCATACGCTTGCGGGGTGTTTTTTGTATTGGGAAAAACGGACTTTTTTATACTTGCCAAAACGCAGGCAAAAAACTATAATCTAAATATTCTTTTTCCGCTTAAAAAAGCGGACGGTTTGGAGGATTTTTTTATATGGGTAAAAATATTTTAGTGCTTACGGGCAGCCCGCGCCAACTGGGCAATTCGGCTCTCCTTGCGGATGCGTTTATTCAAGGGGCCAAATTTGCGGGCCACACGGTAAAAGTTTTTGAAACGGCCTTCCACCCGGTGCTCCCGTGCCACGCGTGCGACAAATGCTGGTCCGCCAAGGAGCCGTGCGTGTTTAAGGATAATTTTGAAAAATTAGCCCCGATGTTGGAAGAAGCCGATATGCTGGTATTTTGCACACCCTTGTATTGGTTTACGATGAGCGCGCAGTTAAAGGCCGCTATTGATAAACTGTATGCGTATATGAAGGATATTGCCCCGCGCAAACTGAAAATTAAAGAGTGCGTACTGCTGGCCGCCGCCGAAGGAACCGAAAAAGACGGCGACTATGACGGCCTAAAAGCCACTTATCACAGCATTGCCAACTATTTGGGCTGGAAGGACCGCGGTATGGTTTTGGCGGGCGGCGTAGGTGCGCCGGGCGAAATTATCAAAACGGGCAAACTAAAAGAAGCCTTGGAATTTGGTAAAACGATGTAGAAAAAATGGGACTTTATCTTACCCCGCTAACATAAATTAGCGGGGCAATTTTTTAGAGTTATATTATTGGGCAGATTTATTAAACGAGGTGCAAAAATCCATATATTCCGCACTAGCGGCGCCACATTGTGCCCCAAACTCGGTAATATATAAGGCATAACCAGAGCCGCCAGAAGTAATGGAACTTGGAGTATAAGCACTAACAGTAGAAGCATCTAGTCCACAAGTTTCTGTACCCTCAACACAATATTTTGCATTTCTTAAACCTATTTGAAACAAGAATCTAGCCCATTTGATAGCCTGAATTCTACTTGTATAATTTGTTCCTTTTTTTGAGGCTTCCACCACAGGACCACCCCAAAAATTATAATCCCAAGTATTACTATTAGGCCGTTCTATATCTAGCATATCCCAAGTTGCCGGCCCCCCGTTTGCCAGTTGGGCCACTTTTATTGCGTTTACCAAACTGCGCCCCGTGGTAAGGGCTTCTGCTGCGCGCGCTTTTTCCACCGCTTTGGTATATTGCGGCATTGCTACTGCCGCTAATATGCCAATAATGAGAACGACTACTAGCAGTTCTATGAGTGTAAAGCCACTGCTAACAACCCAAGCAGTAGATCCTGAAACAAGTTCAGGATGACTTCCTTTTTTTATAATAATGTCATTGCCGAGTGTGGAGCGGCCCGCTAGGAATGCGGTCCGCGGGGTGTTGTCATCCCGTAGTGTCTTTATACGGGATCTGTCGTCGTCGTTGTAGTTGTCATCCCCGAGGAATTTAGTCGGGGATCCGTTATTATTAAAAAAGAAAAACGACAGATTCCCGACTACAACACTCGGGAACGACGGCAACAAACACCAAATTTTAGTAAATTCTTTCATTTTTTCTCCTTGTTAAGACCTTTATATTTGAGCAAAACGGCCTTTTATACGCGTTTTTATACACCGAATACATCCGGGTATGGCAAGTGCGTTCTCTCTCCAATTTATCAAAAAAAAAAACGGGTCAAGCCCTTTACAGTAAACAGCGAAAAAGCAACAACAGATCCCGGATAAAAACCTTCCGGGATGACGGCACCCTGCGGGCCGCCAGTTCAGGATGACCTCTTTTTTCATAAAGTCGTCATCCCGGGCGTGGACCCGGGATCCAGTCTGTTTATTAGGAACTCCCCAAAAGGCAATAAAAACCCCTTGGCGCATAATAATACACCAAGGGATATGCAAATAATTTTTATGAGCCAACTATTTGGCGGTATTTCCGGCGGCTTTTTGTTTGAGTAAGTTTAACAAGGCTGAGCCTGTACCCGAATTTTGCCCCTGAATCGTCTGTGCGGTAGCGGCGGACGGGTCCTTGCCTTTGGCTACGCTCATAGAAGCCGCGGCTGAGGCCTTGGCGGCTTGTTCGGCGGCAGACGGTTGCAAACCCGAATCTCCCCCGCTTAACTGCGCCGCCTGCTGCGGTTTAGTGGCCTTAAAATCTTTGGCCTTCATCGGCTGGTAGTTGCTCATAGAGGTTTGGGCCTGTGCTATGGGAGCAGACGCGGCGGCTTTTTTGCCCCCCGCCGAAGCATTGCTCCCCGTTTTGGCAACGGATGTTTCTCCCCCCGTTGTAGGGCGGGTGGCGGAGGATTGCGTTTCCGGGTGGGAAACTTCCACCGTAGTAGCCGGACGGCTGACGGACGGCGCCGTAACCGGGTGGCTGGCCGAAGCGGATGTGGCCGGTTTGGAAACGGTAACCGAGGTTGTCGGCTTTTTTACCTGTACGGCGGTAGTGGGTTTTGTAGAAACAGCCCCCGTGGTTGGACGCGAGACCGACACCGCTGTCGTCGGGCGAGATACGGAAACCTGCGTAACCGGAGCCGCCTGCAACGCGGGCGCTCCCAGTACGATACAACTAATAATAAGAAAACGGTTCATTTTAATCTCCTTGTTATATAGTATAAGTTCCGTTTGCCAAGAGTCAAGATAAAAAATTCCCAGGCACTCGCCCGGGGATTTTTTAGCAAAAGTACGAGGTATAACCCAAACTTTCCAGCCCAAATTTGGAAATTCCCCCGCCACAATCGTAGTAACCTCTTGTCCAAGGTGCGTCCATACTATTCTTTAAACTTAATAAATAGAACAGTTGATTAGAGGAACTCCCCCGGGAAACACCAATTTGCCACCCGTTGGTATCCGCTACCACAAGTACACAAACATCCTTGGAATTGCAATGCATTGTTCCGCCACCAAAAGGGTCCTTTTTGGTGGTGGTAAACTCCGGGAAACTAATGTCCAAGACATCAAACAAATCCGTTAAAGAAGACGGACCTCCGTTTGCCAACAAATAGACATCCGTGGCCTTTTCCAACGAACTTTGCAAGGTTTGCAATTCCGTTAAGCGGCTTTTGTTTACCGCTTTGGTATATTGCGGAAGCGCCACCGACGATAAAATGCCGATGATAAGCACTACGACTAATAGTTCAATTAAGGTAAAACCTTTCATTTTTCCTCCTTGTTAAGGCCTTTATATTTGAGCAAAACGGCCTTTTATACGCGCTTTTGTACGGCGGATACATCCGGGTACGACCACCGCGATTTATCAAAATTTTAACAAAAA
>CAVKWQ010000006.1:0-39885 GCA_963660385.1 Muribaculaceae bacterium | reverse complement strand
CGAAACAACCCCTTTATAGTGAACAGCCAAAAAGACAACGACAGATCCCGTATAAAAACACTACGGGATGACAACACACGACAAAATAATGTTGTTATAAAATAAAAGTCATCCTGAATTTAGTTCAGGATCTACTGCTTGGGTAGTTAGGTGTTCCTGTTGTTTTTAACAACCCATACGGTAGATTCTGAAACAAGTTCAGAATGACCTCCTTTTTTTATAACGACAGATCCCCAAACCCTGCGGGCGGCCTTCTTGGGGATGACGGCCACGACAAAGCCCACTATCTATTACCTGAATTAACGGCCCGCTAGTGTATAAGTTTGCCCGTTATGACAAACGGCAAAACAGGTATAATAAAAAGAGATATAAAAACATTTGGGGAATTATATGAAAAATTTTTTAAAAATTGCGGTTGCCCTGCTCGTGGCGGCCGGGATATATGCGTTTGTTTTTTATAAAACACCGCAACAACGTACTTTCGCTAAAACTTTAACCCAAGCGCAGGCCGGGGATGTGCCGTCTGCGGTAAAAACCGGGGATTTTTATGCGCAGGGCCTTGGCGTAGAGCCTAACGGCGCGCAAGCCGCCGAGTGGTACCGCAAGGCCGCCGCACAGGGCGATACGGGCGCGGCGTGGAAACTCGCGCAGTTATACATCCAAGGCACGCTGGTAAAGCAAGATTACGAGGAAGCCCTTCCCTATCTCCAACTGTCCGCGCAGGCGGGCAATGTAGCCGCGCAAACCAAACTTGCGCGCTTTTACAGCGAGGGCCTAGGCGGCCTTTCCGCAAGCAAGGGCGATAGTATTTTGTGGAATTTAAAGGCGTCCGCTATGGGCAACCAAGAAGCGCAGGAAGCCTTGCGCGCACAGCGGGAAGCGGACCCCGATTTTTACGATGTGGTAAACCGCTTTTCGGCCACCTTATTACTAGCCGCACAGGGCGACAGCCAAGCCCAACTTTCCGCCGGGGAAGGCTACCGTATGGGCTATCCCGTTACCAAAAACGACGAGGAAGCCTTGCGCTATTTTACACTCGCCTGGCAGGAGGGACATTTGCCCGCGGCAGCGTTTGAACTCTCCGAAATGTACCAAAAAGGCGAGGGTACAGAAAAAGACGAAAACAAAGCGTTAGAACTGTTGGGCGCGGCGGCACAAGCCAAAAATCCGTCTGCCCAATATGCGCTGGGTGAGCGGGCGTATAAGGCCGAGCCCGCCAATTACCAAGACGCCTTTGCGTGGTTTTCCAACGCGGCGGAAGGGGGACTCGCCCAAGCGCAATATATGACGGGCTTTATGCTGATGCAAGGGCAAGGCACGGAGCGGTCCGTGCCGCTGGCGATTGAATTTTTCAAAAAAGCCGCCAACCAAAACGATACGGCGGCGCAATATGTGCTCGGGCAGATTTATTGGAAAGGCCTTGGCGTACCCAAGGACAAAAAAGAGGGCCGTGCTTGGCTGGAAAAGGCCTCGGCAGGCGGGAATTTAGCCGCGCGTGAACTTTTAAACCAGTAGAAAATGAACCAGCCCCCGGGGAGAACCGGGGGCTAAATTTTTTGATTCTGTAAAATTGGACAACCCGTAGAGTTATGGAATCTGTTGTTATTAAATAAAAAGGTCATTCTGAACTTGTTTCAGAATCTACCTGTTGGGTTGTTAAAACTAACTGCCCAATCGGTAGATCCTGAACTAAATTCAGGATGACTTTTATTTTATTAATTTGTTAGCGACCTTGTAGAAATAGTGTGGCTTAATTAATCCATCAGTTAGCGCATTGAATTGCCGTCCGCAGGACCCGCCCACTTGGCCCATTAGGGCCTAGCCGTTTTAGAAGAGCGCGACCTTGTAGAAATAGTGTGGCTTAATTAATCCATCAGTTAGCGCATAGAGTTGCCGCCCGCTAGGGTACCGGTGGAAATGTCTAAATCATACCACAGTTCAACGGGGCGGGCGCCGGGTTGTCCGTTCTTTTGAATAACCACGCGAATTTTATCGTTGGCTTCAATATCAAAAAACCGCTCCAAATGCAGGTAATCCATAAACGGATACGCGGAAATTTGCTTAAATACGCGCCCGTTTCTAAACTGCTCAATTTGCACCACGGCCTCGTCAGGTGTTAAGTGCGTAATAGGCCGGCCCAACACACGAACCAAAGTGCCGACGGATTGCCCAGGCACTTCCACCTGTTCCGCCAAACGGCGCACCCATTGTATCGGCACAATTTGGTTAAAATCGTTAATCGGTTTATGGTCCAAAAGCGCCCGCCACGCGGCCCGCTGCGTGTTGGTATTGCCCACAATGCCGACAAATACGCCCACCGCCTTGCCGTTTACAAGCAAGGGCGAACCGCAATAGCCGTTTAACACGGGGAAATCCTGATAGCGCGCCAAAATACGGTGCGTGCTGGAAAACAAAACATCAATTTTATTAAACCACGCAAAATTGCCGTGGGAAAATCCGGCCGATTGCACCGGGTTGCGCGGAGAGGGCAACGTTTCGTCGGCTTCCAACGGAACGATATATTTTCCCAGTTGCGGCGGAATTTTAAAAATGGCAATATCCGCACCGCGCAAATGCCCCTCTTTTAGCGTGGTAATCTGCGTATAAAACGGCTTTCCGTTCTCATCAAACAGTTCAATATACGGCTCCCGGCCGATATCGTTTAAAACGTGCTTAGCCGTAACGCCCCAGATTTTCCCGTTAATATTGACGGCAAAGGCAGAGCCCTTCCCGTGCGTTTGCGGAGAGTGCTGTAAGGTAAAAACGGCTTGGCGGATATTTTTAGGCGCGGGTAATAGCGGGCGCGGTTTAGCGGGTTCTAAAACGCTTGTACGCAACAAGGGCGTTGTTAGGCGCAGGGCCAAAGCATTGGCCGCCTGCGAGCGCGCGGGCACAGTTAATAAGCGGTTGTTTACTTGAAACCGCACTTTATTAAACCAGCGGGCACGCAGAGCGTGCGTAATTTTAAAATCTTTAAAAACACCCGGCAATTTACTTTGCGCGCAAACAGGCCCCGTCAAAAAGCACGCGCAGATAAGCGCCAAGGCTAAACCCCTGTATTGCATTATTACCCCCGTTTAAACCCCTTATTTAATGGCTTCTTCCAATGTGATGTCGCGGGTCTGCATATCCACCCAATATGTGTAGATAGAGCCGTCCGCCCGGCTGATGACAATCTTGGCTTTTTGCAAGCCCGTAAATTCAAACCCCGTGTCCAAAGAGGTAACTTTTAAAAGCGGGTTTTGGTTTAACGTCTGTTCAAAGCCGTCCCCGTAATACGCGGTTACGCTTTGGACCGTTTCGGTAATGGGCAATTTTCCTACGCGAAGCCCGCCAAACAGCAACACACGCCGAGCAGAGCCGGGATTGCGGTATTCGCGCAGTAAATCTTGCAAGCGGGAAAACGGCACAATTTCGCTAATATTGGATAAATCTTGCTTTTTGGGATAGTCCCGGTTGGAACGGCGGTTCCAGTACCACTCCGCACGGTCAGCCAGCGGGTGCGACGTGCCGAGCGATAAACCCACGGCTTCGCCCTTTTCATTTACCACAAGACCGCCCGCATCGGTTAAGGTTTCTTCCGCTTCCGGGTTTACCCCCTCAATAATACGCTCCGAGTTGGTGGTCAGCACGCGGCGCTGTGCTTTTTGGTATTGGCCTTTGTTGTATCCATAAGTAAAAAGGTTGGTGCCCTTTTTGGGGAAGTCCTTGGCCCAAAGTACCGGGCGGGCCACTTGCAGGGCTTCTTGGGGCAGCCGGATAAGCGCGGCGTTAATGCCCTCCACGCGCCCGGCTAAAACTACTTCCGCCGGATAGGTAAATTTTTTACCCGCTACATAAAAGGAAATTTCCACATCCTTGCCCATATATTGCACATATTCCTGCGGAGCAATCCCCCACAAAACGGTTTCACCGTTGTATTCCTCGGCAATCACAAAGCCGCTTGCTTTAAAAGCATTTATCTTGCTGGCGGATGAAACGGTAAACAAAAAATGCGGCGTATTTTGTTCAAAGGGCTGCAAGGCGGTACCCTTTAAAAAGGAGGATTGCACACGGCTGGCGGCAGCGATTTGTTGGGAAACCTGTACGGCTACGGACGGGGCCATTGGCGTTATGGGAACTTGCACCGCGACAGAGGGGACCTTGGGCACCCGGACACGCGGGTAAATGCGGGTAACGGCTTTTTTAATAAAGTTTTTGCCCGTGGCCTTTGCGCCGCCCTTTACCAGAGCCGATTGCGCAAAAGACGGTTGTGCGAGTAAAACGACCAAACAGGAAAGAAATAAAATTCGTTTTTTCATAGCCACTCCTTGCAAGAACGCCTGATATTATTAATTTACCTGTTTGCCCGCTAAATAAACAGGGCCGTTGGACCTATAAAAACCCGGCTTTAAGGCCTATCTTTTTTGTAGGCCCGTAGATATAGAAAGCCCCGGGCGGAGAAGACACCGGCCGGGGCTGTAATAAAATTACGCAAGCGTCGGATAAAGCGGAAAATTCGCCAAGAATTTTTTAACTTGTTGGGCCACGCCCGCCAAGTACGCTTCGTCCGTATGGTGCGAAATAGCCTCGTCAATAAACGCGGCCACCTGCGCCATATCCGCTTCCTTCATCCCGCGCGTGGTGATAGCGGGCGTTCCTAACCGCAAACCACTTGTAACAAACGGCTTTTCGGGGTCAAAGGGAATCGTATTTTTGTTAGCGGTAATGCCCGCTTTATCTAGGGCGGCTTCGGCCGCTTTGCCCGTTAAACCTTTGGAGCGCAAATCAATACACATTACGTGGCTGTCCGTTCCCCCCGCCACCAAGCGGTAACCGCGCGCCATTAACTGCTTGGCCAGTTCCGCGGCGTTCAATTTTACTTGGTGTTGGTAGGCTTTAAATTCGGGCTTTAAGGCCTCGCCAAAGCATACCGCCTTGCCCGCAATCACGTGCATCAGCGGCCCGCCTTGTACGCCCGGAAAGACGGCAGAGTTAATGGCCTTTGCAAGCGCGGCCTTGCATAAAATCAGTCCGCCGCGCGGCCCGCGCAGGGTTTTGTGCGTGGTGGTGGTTACCACATCGGCATACGGCACCGGGCTCGGGTATTCCCCGGCGGCAATCAAGCCCGCATAGTGAGCCACATCGCACGCTAAATACGCCCCGCAGGAATCGGCAATTTCGCGCAAGCGTTTCCAATCAAACACGCGGGAATAGTTGGACGCCCCCGCCATAATAAGTTTGGGCTTGTGTTCCAAGGCCAAGCGGGCGGCTTCATCGTAATCAATTTCTTCGGTATCCTTGCGCACGTTCATTGCCACAATGTTGTACAATTTGCCCGAAAAGTTAAGCGGGTGTCCGTGCGTTAAGTGTCCGCCGTGTGATAAGTTAAGCCCCAATACGGTATCGCCGGGTTTTAACAAGGCAAAATACACCGCCATATTGGCCTGCGCGCCGGAGTGCGGCTGCACATTGGCGTGTTCGGCGCCAAAGAGTTGCTTGGCGCGGTCAATCGCCAGTTGTTCCACCACATCTACAAATTCGCAACCGCCATAGTAGCGTTTGGAAGGATAGCCTTCGGCATATTTGTTGGTTAAAACAGACCCTTGCGCCTGCATTACGGCCAACGAGGTAAAATTCTCGGAAGCAATCAGTTCCAACTTTTCGCGCTGGCGGTTTAATTCGTGGCTTACGGCCTCAAAAACGGCCGGGTCGGTTTGTTTTAAATCGGGATACATTTTTACGCTCCTCGGGCCCCTTTTTAAGGCCCCGTATTTTTTATACGATTTTCCTATGAAAAATTAAATATATTTACTATAATTTACTAAATAGAAGTAAATAAATCCAGCAGAGGTGTAAAAAGAAATGGCAAAATTAACCAAGAAAGACTTTCTCAAAGACACCATCAAACACATTGACCTCAAAAAATACAATGTGGTTCCCTTGGTGGAAGCCTTTGGAAATATGGCCTACGCTTCTCGCGAAGTGGCCAGAGCGAGCAAAATCTACAATATGATGCTCTCCGACAAAAAGTGCTCCGTCATTTTGTGTATTGCGGGCTCTCTCGTTTCCGCGGGTATGAAGAAAGTCGTGGTGGATATGATTCAAAACAATATGGTTGACGCGATTGTTTCCAACGGCGCCAACATCGTGGACCAGGACTTCTTTGAAGCCCTTGGCTACAAACACTACATTGGTACTCCCTACAATCAAGATGACAACTTGCTGCGCGATTTGCACATTGACCGCATCTACGACACCTATATTGACGAAGACCAGTTGAAGGAATGCGACGAAACCATCCACAAAATTTGCAACGCCTTGGAACCCCGCCCCTACTCTTCCCGCGAATTTATCTGGGAAATGGGCAAATGGCTTGAAAGCAAAGGCAAAGGCAAAGATTCTATCGTTTACAACGCTTACAAACACGGCGTGCCGGTGTTTGTGCCTGCGTTCTCGGACTGCTCTGCCGGTTTCGGCTTTGTAGCGCACCAGACCCAACACCCCGAAGCCCACGTTTCCATTGACAGCGCCAAGGACTTCTTGGAACTGACCAAAATCAAAATTAAAGCCAAAGAAACGGGCCTTATGATGTGGTCCGGCGGCGTACCGAAAAACTTCGCGCAGGATACGGTTGTGGCTGCTGAAATTTTGGGTGCGGACGCTCCTATGCACAAATATGCCGTACAAATCACGGTGGCTGATGTGCGCGACGGGGCGCTCTCCGGCTCTACCTTGAAAGAGGCTTCCTCTTGGGGTAAAGTTTCCACCGCCTTGGAACAGATGGTGTACGGCGAATGCACGACCTTGATTCCGCTCATCATCGGTTACGGTTACCACAAAGGCGCCTGGAAGAAACGCAAAGCCTCCAACTACGTCAAGTTCTTGCAGGACGAAGACGCCAAGGTTGCCAAGGCCAAAGCGAAAAAATCCAAATAAGCCAATGCGCGTAAAAACCGCGTTTATTTGTTTATGTTTATTTATCTGCCCGTGTGCGTTATGCTACGGGCAGATAAATTTTTCCAGCGTAAACGGGGAACGCGGTTACGCCGCTATGCGCGGCACTTATGATTGGAATTTGGACAACGGTTTTATACTTTCGCCCGAATACGGCTACTACCGTATGTCCGACAAAGAAATTGACGAAGCAGGCTCCACTTCCCGCTACGCTTTGGGGGTGTCCTACGAACTAAACGATACTTGGCGGCTGACCGCAGACGGATTTTGGCAGCCGCAAGCGGTGGGTTATCAGGCCGTGGGGTATGGTCTGGGCGGAACGTGGTTTCCGTTCTACCGCTGGGAACAACTTGTAAACCCGCGCCTTTCGGCGCGTTTTTATCAGGCGCGTTACCGCTCGTATGTGGATAAAATGGGTAACGATTTAACAGGCGGGGCGTTCTCGCAGACCGAAACAGGTGCTCACGCCCAAGCGGCGGCCGACGTAGGAAACTGGAAACTGCAAGCCGCCTGGCATAAAGTGATAAAATATAGTAGTTCCCAACCCGCAAATGTTACGTTTAGTTGGGCGGATATCCCGTTTATGACGGCGGTAGTACAAGGGTTTGTAAAAGAGGCCGCTGGCGTGTCTGTGCGTTACCAAACCGATTTTATAACGCCTTATGCGGCCCTGGTGCGCTACCGTTACGCCGAACTTAGCGACAGCGCTTCTGCCGTCAGCGCGGGGTTGCACATTGTGTTGTGGGGGATGTCGGTTTCCGGCGGTGTGGAAGTGTTTGAACCGCGGCGGGAAGCCAATCGCAAGACGTATTTTTCAATGTCTGCCGAAATAGAATTCTAGCCGGAGGAACCCGTGCCTAAACTTGATTTACATTGCAATATAGACGAAAAAATGTTTTCGCTGACGCTTTTTTTAACCCGGCTTTTGACCGGGCTGACACTCCTGTATATTACCGTAGGGTGCTTATTATTCTACCGCGAATTTTTATATAACGCCACGGCTATGGGTCTGCCGCTTCCCGTCCCGGCCGGGCTGACGATTGTAATAGCGGAACTGTTTTTAAGTTTACTTTTAATGCTGGGCTGGTTTACGCGCCCGGCGGCGGTGCTCTCCCTGCTTGCAACGGCGGGGTTGGCGGCCGTGTTTTTTGCGTCCGATTTTAATAAACTGTATGTAGCGCTGCTGGTACTGCTGGCGGCCGCTTTACTGCCGAGCGCGCTCTTGGGCCCCGGAAAAATCAGTTTGGATTATTCCCACGCGGTGCGCCGCGCCAATAAAAAATTTAGAGGTTAATTATGGAAATGTTTGACGAAAATCATCAATATGTAAGTTTAGCCAACAAATACCGTCCCCAAAAGTTTGAAGATATGGTGGGGCAGGAAAGCATTTCCAAAACGCTCCAAAACGCTTTAAAACTGGGCCGCATCGGCCACGCGTATTTGTTTTACGGACCGCGCGGCTGCGGCAAAACCACCACGGCGCGTATTTTGGCAAAGGCCTTAAACTGCACGGGGCACGGCAACGATAAACCGACAGCCGAGCCGTGCGGAGAGTGCCCCCAATGCCGTGAAATCGCCCAAAGCGCAGACCTGGACGTACTGGAATTGGACGCCGCGAGCAATACGCAGGTGGAAAAGGTGCGCGAAGCCATTATTGACACGGTGGCCTTGGCCTCGTCGCGCGACCGCTATAAAGTTTTTATCTTGGACGAAGTGCATATGCTTTCGGCCAGTTCTTTTAACGCGCTTTTAAAAACGATTGAAGAACCCCCGGCCCACGTGGTTTTTATCTTAGCGACCACCGAAAAGCACAAAGTGCCCGCCACTATTGTCAGCCGCTGCCAAACCTTCCGCTTCCGCCCAATAACGGTGGATGAAATCAGCGCGCACTTGCTAGACTTATCCGAAGCGGAAAGCATTGATTTAACACCCGGTGCGGCCAAAATTATCGCCAAAAACGCGGGCGGCGCAATGCGCGACGCGCTGACCTTAATGGACCGCGCGATTGCCTACTCCGGTAACCGCATTGACGAAAAATTAGTAGGCGAAATGCTGGGCCTTACGCCGGATGAATTAATCAAAGATACGGTTACCGCCCTGGTGCAAAAGGACAACGCGGCCCTGCACCAAGCCTTTGAAACTTTAAAAAACGAGGGCTTTGACGCAAATTCCTTTCTAAAAGATTTAAAAAACGCCTTGGGCGATTTGTTTTATTTTGCCTTGGGCCAAGGCGGAGAGCCTTTTGAAGGAGCCAAACAAATTACCGAAAAAGTTTCCCCCGGATTTTTGGCGCAACTTTCGCGCAAGGTAAACAAAATTACCGAAGAAGTAAAATTTTCCGATAACGCCTTAATCAGCGCCGAAGTCGGTCTGTTTACGGTAATGGACAGTTGCTTGGATTTGGACAATTTTGTGCGCCGTTTGGAAGCCCTGGAAAAGGGCCTCCCGGCGGGTGTTTCTGCGCCTATGGCCGCGCCTGTGCGCCGCGCTCCGGCGCCAACGCCCCGGCCTATGCCTAAACCCGCTCCCGCGCCGCGTGTAACGCCTGCGGCGGTGCGCCCAGCCCCGGTGGTTAAACCTGCGCCGGTTGTAAAGCCCGCACCGCGCCCAACAGTGGACGATATCATCGCCGATGACGAGGTGGTAGAAGACGCCGCCCCGATATCCTCCGGCACGCTGACGGACCGCCAAATTTGGGATAAAATGCTATTGCAATTTAAAAAGAGCCCGTTTGTTTATGACGTAATGTTAAACAGCACGGTACAATTCGGCACGGACGAGTGGACCCTTTGCTTCCCGCCCGGCAAGGAGTTTTACCAAATCCCGGCCCAAAACAAGTTGGGCGATTTGGAAGCCGCCGCTAAAAAAATAAGCGGACGCACCATTAAATTTAAAATTTCTTCCGGCACGCCCAAGGACGATAAACCCACTCCTGCCGCGGCACCTAAACAGGCTCCTGCGGCTAATGGCAATGCGTCGGCAGCCATTTCCAGCGAAGAGCCTTTTGTAAAAGGCAATTTTGCCGCGGATGTCGCCACTCCTGCGGGTACGGCTCCGGCCGATGCGCCCGAGGAATTAAAGGATATTTTGGAAATTATCCCCGGGGAGTTATTAGCCTAGTTTATGAAGAGTTTAGACCGTTTTATCCGTGCGTTGCGCCGTTTGCCGGGGGTTGGCCCGCGGCAGGCGGAGCGTTTTTCGGCTTATTTTTTGCGTGCTTCGCAGGGCGAAACGGAAGAATTTATCAATGCGCTTTTGTCGGTCAAGCAGGACGTTAAACTCTGCCCCGTATGCTTTGCATACAGCGAGGACGGACTGTGCCCCATTTGCCGCGACCAAGACCGCGACCACGGCCTGATTTGCGTGGTAGAGGACCCGCAGGATATTGAATCCATTGAAAAAACAGGCGCGTTTAAAGGCATATATCACGTTTTGCACGGGGCCATTTCCCCAATGGAAGGCCGCGGCGCGGACCAAGTAAAGGTGCGCGAACTGTTAGAGCGCGTACAACACGCACAGACCCCGGTGCGCGAGGTTATTATTGCCACGGACCCGGACAGCGAAGGCGAAACAACGGCGCTGTATTTGGCGGATTTGCTGCGCGGGCTGGTTGGGCAAGTTACGCGTATCGGCTATGGGGTGCCGTTGGGCGGGGATATTGATTACATTGACGAAATGACGCTTGGATACTCTTTAAAAGGCCGCACCAAACTCTAATGCACCCGGATATGTACAAAAGGCCGCTGTTGTGGTGTTTGGCGGCTTTAATTGTCGGTCTTGCGTTCTTTTACCGTCCTGCCCCGTCCGGGCAGGACGTTTTCCACTTTCTGCCGCAAAAAGAAGTTACCCTCACCGGGCGGGTGGACAGTTTCGCCGTCCGCAAGAAAAAATCCCAAAACGTAATTATCAAGGTTTTCTCCGTAAACGGGCAAAAGGCGCAGGGACAAATCTATGCCCGCCTGCCGGATTTTACTCCGCAATGGAAGGACATTTTGGAAATTTCCGGCCGTTTGCAACAGCCTTACGGCGTGGATTTACTCGGCAATTTTGATTGGCGCAATTACTTGGCGGACAAGGGCATTTTTACCGAAATCAAAAGTTCGTCTGTAACGGTAGTGCGCCCGGCTTCGTGGCCGTGGCGCGTGATACGGGCCTTGCGCGCGGATATTCTGCGCGTATTAAACGAAGCCTTCCCGCCCGATTTAGCCTCTATTGCGGGCGGCGTATTATTAGGGGAGCGCGGCGAGCAGGACCCGGCACTTTATAGTGCGTTCCAAGATAGCGGCGCCATCCACTTATTGGTGGCGTCAGGCGGAAATGTAGGCTTTGTTACGCTCCTTACGCTGGCGGTTTGCTCGTGGATAGGGTTAAGCCGCAAGAAAATGCTCCTTTTGGCATTAGGCGTGGCGGGAGCCTACACGCTGATTGCCGGGGCCGATGCGCCGCTCGTGCGCGCTTATTTTATGGCGGTTTGCGCTTGCACCGGGTATTTATTAGGGCGCAACAGCGGCGTTTTCCAAGGGTTGCTGGTTTCGTGCTTTTTGATTTTGCTTTTTCAGCCCGCTTCGGTGTTTGAAACGGGGTTTCAAATGTCCTTTTTGGCAACGCTTGCCATTATTATCTGCCTTAACAATTATAAAGTACCCGGCAAATGGACAAAAACACTGCGCTTTTTTGCGCAAATCTTTTTGGCCACCCTTTCCACCCAACTGGTGCTACTGCCCGAATTTACCAATGTTTTTTACAAAGTATCAGTAACGGGGCTTATTTCCAATATGCTTTTGGTGCCGCTGGCCTCGGTATTAATGGGGCTTTCGTTTGCGTATTATGTGTGCAGTTTGCTTCATTTGGGATGGATTTTACACGGGGTAACGTATGGGGCGCTATGGCTGTTTAAAACCTTGGTGGTTTATTTCGCTTCGTTTAAAATGTCTGCCTTGCAAGTGTCTGCTTGGAGCGCGGGCACGATTACCGCCTATTACGCGGGGCTATTTTTAGTGTTTAATTTGCCGCTTAAAAATTTTGCGCGCAAAATCGCACTTCCGTGTTTAGTGATTCTTTTCGGCGCACCGCTTGCGGAATATTTTTTCGCGCCGGACATACAAATTTATTTATTAAACGAGTGGAACAAAAACGGGGCCGTCATCCGCACGAAAAACGGCGGGGCGTTTTTAGCGGGGACTGAACTGGACCCGGGAAAATTGCAAGCCGCCCTTTTGAAAACCGGGGTTAAACAACCAAACGCTATTTTGCTTTTTACGGACGAACCCGTCCCGCCGGAATTTTCCGCACGGTTTCCCAAGGCGCGGGTTATCCGCCCGTTTGCGGATAACTGGCCCGGGGATAATTTCGCCTTTGGCCCCGTAACCCTGCAACTAAACTGGGGCGAACACGAAACGCGCGAGGGCCGCCGCTGGATAAGCGAGGGTTACTCGGGCACGGATAAGGACGACGCGTCCTACTGCTTTATTTACAAGGGTAAAAAGGCCGGCTTGGGCGCGTTTGCGCGCTTTGCTTACAGCGGGGAAAAGCACGCCGCCGCACAAAGAAATAAAACCATTGCGCTTAAAATTTAGATATAATAAAAAAGCGCTGTGGAGGACACAAGATTATGGAACAAGCAGAATTAAAACAACACCAACGTTTTTTGAAGGAAGCCGTTAAAATGGCCGAGAAAGGTATGAACTCGGGCAAGGGCGGTCCGTTCGGTGCGGTCATTGTAAAAGACGGGAAGATTATCGCCCGCGGCTGCAACCAGGTAACTTCTACCAACGACCCTACCCGCCACGCCGAAGTTGACGCTATCCGCAAAGCCTGCAAAAAGTTAGGCTCTTTTGAACTGACGGATTGCATTATTTATTCCTCTTGCGAGCCGTGCCCGATGTGCTTGGGCGCCATTTATTGGTCCCGCCCCAAGGCCCTGTATTTTGCGGCGGACCGCTTTACAGCGGCCAAGTACGGCTTTGACGATGCCTTTATTTACAAGGAAGTCGTTTTGCCGCTGGACAAACGCTCGCTAAAAACCTATTGTATAGACGTTTCCAACAAAGCAGAACCGTTTGAACAATGGGGCAACAAAACAGATAAAATTGAATATTAACTAAAAAGCCCGTCCAGTTGGCGGGCTTTTTTATGGCTTTATAAAGTAACAGGCAGGTGCCCTTGGGGGGCAAATTTGCCAAGCAGGAACTCCGCCGCCGCGCGCTGAAAGGACGGCGCGGGACTAAATGTAAACAAGGTGCTTTGCGCGTTTAATTGTTTGGCGGCCCACGGGTTCGCAAGCGCAATTAACAAATGCGCCGGGTACTGTTTTAAGGCCGTTTGAACGCGGGCTATTTCTGCCGGGTCCAGCGCAATTTTGCCTTTAAAGGCCTGATACCGCCGCCAGCACAACACCACCAATTTATCCGCCTTTTCGCCCGGTTGTACCACGGTTACACCGCCTTGGCGTAAGGCATTTATAAAGGGTTCAGACGATAAATTTTCATCATTTCCCACTTCTAGCAGTTGCACCGTTTGGCCCGGTTTAAGAGAAACTTTGGGCCCCAGCCAGGTAAGCGCCTTTTGGGCGGTCCGGGCGGCAAAGTCCGTCGGTTGAAAGGCCTCTTCTTCGGTCAGGGCGGGGATAATATCCGCACGCTCACAAAGACTATCTTGCTGGTGTTCGGCTTCATCCAATAAGGTTTTATCCAGCGGTACTTGGTGCAAAAATTCCAGCAGGTCAAACGGATTTTCCGGCACTAGCAAAATATGCGCCCCCGCCCGGAAAGCCGCCAAGGCGGCTTGTTTTTCGTCGCCTAGCGCCTTCATACACAGCGCGTCCGTTACCACGCAACCTTTATAGCCCAGTTTGGTTTTAAGCAGTCCGCCAATAATTTTAGCGGAAAGCGAAGCCGGGCTTTTTTCGTCTAACGCGGGCACCAACAAATGTCCCACCATTACGCTATCCGCCAGCGGTAATAATTCCCTAAACGGATAAATTTCGTGCGTTTGCAAATGCTCCGCCGAAGACGGCACCGTCGGCATAGCCATATGGGAATCGGTGGACGTGTTGCCGTGCCCCGGGAAGTGCTTTATACTGTTTAGCGCGCCACCCTTGGCAAGCCCCTTTATAAACGCCTTTGCAAGGCGCGAAACCAACTGCGGATCGGCCCCGAAAGAGCGCGTATTCACAATCGGGTTTTGCGGACAATCGGCCAAATCCAATACGGGGGCAAATACCCAATCCACGCCCAAACTTTTGGCTTGGCGGGCGGTTAGAAAGCCTTTTTCAAAGGCTAAATCTTCCTCGTTTGCGGCCCCCAAGGCTAGGTTAGAGGGCAATAACTCCGCATCCGGCAGCCAACGGCCTAGGCCGTCCTCGTAATCGGCTGAAATTAAAATCTTTTTTAAAGGCGAAGCCTTCCGCAAGGCACAGGTTAATTCGGCCACTTGCTGGCGTGTGCCGCCATAAAGGCAAAAACCGCCTACGCCCAAGCGGGCCAATTTTAAAGCGTCCTCGGGGGCGGTTTTCCCGAACCAAAAGCCGGGGTGAACTAAACGGTTAATCTTCATAAAGTGATTTTTCCTAAAATAGCCGCGCGCTTCGCGCCCGTGGCCGCCGCACAATGGTTAATTTTGCGGTGTAAGGCCAACCAGCCAAACAGCGCAAAGGCCGCGCTTTCCTTGGCCTGCGGATCAATGCCGTAGGACAGCGTGGTGGTTACTTTTACCTGCGGCAAAAGCGTGCGCAAATACGACAGTAAAGTTTTATTATAACACCCGCCGCCGGAAACAATGATTTCCTTTTGGTAAGCGGGTGGCACAAAACTGCTAACCGCTTGTGCAATAGCGGACGCCGTAAACCAAGTAAGCGTAGCCAATAAATCGTGCGGCGTTTTAATACTAAAAAAATATTTTTTAAGGTAGTCTTCGCCAAAAGCGTTTTTATCCAAACTCTTGGGCGGCTTTTGCGTAAAATACGGTTGCGCCAGTAAACGGCTGACCAGTTCTTTATCCGGCGTGCCCTTGGCGGCCAAGGCGCCGTTTTTATCAAACGGTTTCTTAAAAAATTCTTGGCTGGCTAAATCCATTAACGTATTGCCGGGGCCGACGTCAAACCCAAAGGTCTTAACCTGTTTGCCCACTACGGAAAAATTGGAAATACCGCCCACATTGAGCAAGATTTTAGGCGTTTTGCGGCCCCAAAGGTATTCGTCAAAAAACGGGATTAAGGGCGCGCCCTCTCCGCCAAGAGCCATATCCATCTGGCGGAAATCGCTCACCACCGGGCAACCAATCTGTGCGGCCAAAAAGGAAGGCTCCCCGATTTGCAGGGTATTAGGCGTTTTGTCGTGCGGGCCGTGGTAAACGGTTTGCCCGTGCGAACCGATAACTTCTATTTCTTGGGTGGAAAGAGAAAATTCCTTTACAAATTTTTGCACCATTTTCGCATACAACTGCCCCAGTTCAAAATGAAGCGCGGAAAGTTCCGCCGCGCGAAGCGAATAGGCCGTCAGCAATTTTTGCTGTAAGGCGGAAGGATAAGCGTAATTTTTAAAATGGAGCACCTTAAACGGGCGGATTTGCACCGCGCAAACGGTCAAGCCGTCCGCGCTCGTGCCGCTCATTAAGCCCAAGGATATTTTACGCATCAATTACCCCCGTTAAAAAGCCACCTTTGGCTTGGAGCAGTTTTTTGGCTTTTTCGGCCGATACTTTTTTGCGGTGCATTACAATAGCGGTTTTTACGCTTTTGCCCGAAGCCGACAGCAACTTGCGCGCCGTTTTTTCGTCCGTCTGCGCCACCGTGCAGATAAGCCGCACCGCGCGGGCAACTAACTTTTCATTGGTGGGCTGTACATCAATCATCAGGTTGCCGTATGTTTTGCCGCACAGCGTCATTGCGCCCGTGGTAATGGCGTTTAGGGCCATTTTGGTAGCCGTACCCGCCTTCATACGCGTAGAGCCGCATAGGGCTTCCGGCCCGGTGGGCAAAGCGGCGTGGACTTCGGCGTCAGGGCAGACGGCTTTCGGGTTGCACGAAATAAGGGCCGTGCGCGCGCCTAATTTGCGTGCGGCTTTCAAGGCGCCCATTACATACGGCGTGCGTCCGCTGGCCGTCAGGCCAATAACCAAATCGTCCTTTTTGGCCGCCTTTAAAATTTCTTTTGCGCCCTGCTTATCGTCATCCTCCGCCCCCTCTTGCGAGCGGAAAACGGCTTTTTTTCCCCCGGCAATTAAGCCGATAATTTGCGAAGGTTTGGTACCAAAGGTCGGCACGCACTCCACCGCTTCTAAAATTCCCAAGCGCCCGCTAGTCCCCGCCCCAATAAAAATAATTTTATGTTTGTGGGCATAAGCACCGGCGACCAAAAGCATAATGGCGGCAATTTCTTTATTAGCCGCCTTTACGGCGCGGGCTGCGTTAAAATCTTCATCGTTAATTTTTTTGGCAATCTGGCGCGGGGAAAGTTTATCCAAATCCAAGGTGTTTGGGTTACGCGTTTCGGTTGCGATTTGGTTTAAATTGACCGTTTTCATTGGGCATCCTCCAACGAGTGTTTATGCGCGCGGAAGGCGGCTTCGGTTTCCTCAATAGATTTAATTTTAAACGTCAGAGGCACAACGGCCAACGTAACTAAACTGATAAAACTGGCCACCAAGAAAAAGGTTTCGTACCCAAGCCGCATTTGCAGCCACCCGGAAAGCATAGAGGGAACCATCATCCCAAGGGCCATAATCCCGGTGGAAATGGCGTAATGCGAGGTTTTATATACACCCTGCGACACATACATAATAAACACGCTAAACGCCATCATCGCCAGACCGTTGCCCAGATGTTCCAACGTAATCAGCGTAGCCACCGCCGTAAGCCCCGGCTTGGCCCACGCCATATACGCATAAAAGAAGTTAGGCAAAATAAGGATAACCGCAAACGGCCAAATACATTTTTTAAAACCGAATTTGCCCAGCAGCCACCCGCCCGCCAAGTTCCCCGCTACCACAGCCCCGAGGCCCAGCGTACCTTTAATGAGCCCATAGTTTTGCACGCTCATCCCCAGAGCGCCGTCCGCCGCGGGTTTAAGTAAAAAGAGCGGCACCATTTTTTCCAGCAGAGCATCGCCCAAACGGTAAAGCAAAATAAACAGCAAAATATAGACGATATTCTTCTGCGTGAAATATGTTTTGAAGGAATCGGCCCACGCCGTAGCGCTGTTTTTATGCACGGGCTTATCCTGCTCCGGCTTGGGGAGCATCCACGCGTGATAAAATACAAAGCCCATAAATAATACACCTAAAAAGCCAAACATTACCGCCCAGTTATACGGCCACGCGACCAAATTCCACGAGGTTTGCGGCGTTTTGTTCCCGAGAGCAGCCGTGGCGGAGATTAACGCCCCGCTGCCTAAAATCATCGCCAAGCGGTAAAAAATCGTGCGGATACCCACAAATTTGGATTGTTCCTGCGGCGTTAAAGCCAGCAGATAATAGCCGTCGGTGGCGATATCTAACGTAGCCGACACAAAAGCCCCCGCCAAAAAGCCAAATAAAGAGAGGGTAAAAAAGGTCAAACTGCTGTTGCCTTGGGCAAAGCGGAACGCCTCCAAAGCGGTTAGTCCGGCAAGAAGTAAAAAAAGCCCCGCCAGCACCATTTGCGACCCCAAAAGCCAGCGGCGCTTAGTGCTTTTGGCATCTACCAAAGGACTCCAAAACATTTTGAGTATCCAAGGCAGATACAGCCAGCCCGTCCAAAAGGCAATTTTGTCGTTGGAAAAGCCCAAATCGGCATACAGCACGGTAGAAACCGTGTTGATAATAATATACGGCAAGCCCTCGGCCAAATAGAGCGAGGGAATATAAGTCCAAGGAGTTTTCTTCATAGTTATTTAAACGAGTATTTTCCGCCTAAAATATTGGCCAGCGGTTTGGTTACGGGGCTTTCTTCAAACACCATTTTAAGCATAGCCGTTATCGGCACGGCGAGCAAGGCGCCCATTACACCCCATACAAGTGCCCAAAAAATCAAGCAGGCAATTACCACAATGGGGTCCAAATCCATCCCTTTTCCAAGCCACTTGGTTTCCAAAATGTTGCCAATAACAAAGTGTATGGCCGTAAGCAAAATAAGCGCAAGCAAAATATGCCAGTCAAACCCGTATTGCAAAAACAGCACCGGCAAAGGCAACACCGTAGAAACAAACGGCCCAATGTTGGGAATAAAGTTAAGCATAAAGGTAAGCACGGCCAGCATAGAGGCCAGTTCCGTTTTGATAGACGCAAGCACAATCCAAGTGCACCCCGCCGCCAATAGCGAAACAAAGATTTTAATCAGCAGATAAAACGAAATTTGCTTTTGGATAGACCCCACCAGCGCAGGTTTATTTTCGGAGGCTTTGCCCATAAACAAAAAGATAACAAACAAGATAATCAGCATTAAGTTGGTTAAAATGGACACGACCGTTCCACCCACGCTTTTCACCATTGTAAAAACGGGCAGTTTGGCTACGTTATCGGCCAAAAACTGCGCGTTTAAATTAATGCCGTATTTTTGCGAGCGGACAAGCAGCCAATCCAACGTATCGTTTAAGCGCTCGGTGTAGATATCGGCCCCGTTTACAAAACTTTCAATAGAGCCGGAAATAAAAAGAACCGCCAGCGTGATAATCGCCAAAAAGGCCGTGCCGCTAATCCCCAGGCCTAAGCCATAGGGGACGTTCCACTTTTGTTTGAGCCACCCGGCCAAGGTGCTGGCAACCATATAAATAAACACCGCAATAATAAACGGCATTAAAATCGTGCGGGTATAGATAAGTACCCACGTGGCCGCAGACGCGGCGAGAATCATCAAACAAACGGTATTAATAGGCGTAAAACGCTGTAACGAATCTTTAATCATAGAATCCTCTTTGTTTAGTATAGCATACCGCGCGCCCGCCTGTACCGGGGACCTAGAATTGTTTAGGCCTTTTGGCCCTTGTGTAATTTTGCCAATCCTATACAATATAAGAAAGAACCTATTTTACAGGAGCGCAATTATGCAAAAGGAAATGAGTTTATCTGTCAGCCTTCTTCTGCTATTTTCCTTATGCGCGCCTGTGTGCGCCCAGCGCATTAAAATTGGCCCTAAGGGATTAAAAACACCTACGCCCAAAGTCCAACCCAGAATTAAAGGGGCGGATATCAGCAAATATTCGCTGGCTTCCCAAGGGTGGGCGCAAACCTATAAATTAAACCAAAACTTTCTAAACAGTTTAAAAACTGTCTCGGCTACGGTTTCGTCTATTCACCCCAATTTGCCACCCCGTATGAGCGCGCACTATAAAGGGTTGTCCTCCAATATGGAAGCGTCTATTCAAAAGAACCTCACTTCCAACTTTGCTTGGATAAACCAGCAGCCCAACTTGGGGAAAAATTTTTTAAAGGAAGTTAATGATAGAGAAATCGGTTTTAGATTTTACAAAAAATTATCCGAAACCAATGTCGTGTTTGTGGGGGAAATCCACGGTAATTTGCCCCCGCGCGTGGAATTTGCCAACTTGATAAAAGAGTTTAAAACCTTTTACCCAAATCGGAGAATTGTGGTATTTTCCGAAGCGGCTTATTTAAAACCCGTTGCCGGGGAAAGCGTATTTCCTTATCAGTATTATAGACGCGGGGCCGAAGGCGTGGAAGCGCCTGTCAACTTTGCGGAAAAAGGAAACCCAAACGCCAGGCTGGTGGATGATGAATCTTTAAAATTTAAAGAAATGTTTTCCATTTTGTCGGATAGTGGCGTGGAAATTTACCCTATTGAAGATGCCGTAGTAGTACAAAAAGAATCTGCCCAGGGGGCTATTTCCACCGTCAACGGACTGGCGGAAAGAAATAAAGGGTTTGCTAGAACAATGCAGGCCCAAATGGAAAAAATCCGCCAAGAAAACCCCGATGCCCTGTTTATTTATTACGGCGGTATGGCGCATACCTCTTGGGCGATGCCTGTTTCGCTGCCTAAATTTTTTGCCAAGGAAAAACCTTTGGTCGTGGAACTGATAGCGGAAAAAGATATAGACAAAACTTTTTCCTTGTTGCCCGCCATTTGGGAAAAGGGCCACCCCGCTTTTACAAAAACAGGTACAAAACGGATGTTCCTTTGGGATAGTCCGGCTGACCAACTGCCTGCTTGGGGCAAAAAAACGGGATTTGATTGCCGAATTGTTATCCCGTAAATTCCTATTACTTACAACAGACACCAGACACCCGGAGCTCGGGCGCCTGTTCATTTTGCCACAACAGCAAAAAAATACCCCCGTATACCGGGGGTATTTTCTAAATGGTGGGCAGTACAGCGTTTGCCTTCCAGTAAAATTCCTGACGGAATTTTCTTGCAGGCCGGGCTCGCGGTTTTGGCCTTTCGGGCTCGCCCTCAAACCAAAACATCGCTCCGCCTTTCAAATCCTGCCGCAACACCAAGCAGTTGGTGTTGCTACTGCCCATAACGGCAAAAAAATACCCCCGTGTACCGGGGGTATTTTCTAAATGGTGGGCAGTACAGGATTTGAACCTGTGACCTTTCGCGTGTGAGGCGAACGCGCTACCGCTGCGCCAACTGCCCGAAATCTTGTACATTTATTATAACAATTTCCCGCCCTGTTTGGAAAGTTTTTCTTTTTCCCCCCGTAAAATTAAGTTTCTGCTGTGGGTTTCCGCTTTATTTTATATACTATTAGTAAGGATAAAATGTCTGCTTTTAGGCAGGCAATTTTCGTTTAAAAGGAGTGTTTACAACACACTATGGATTGGAGTTTGCTGGTAAACGCGTTTATCGCTACGCTGGCTATTTTGAACCCCATCGGCAATATGCCGATTTTTCTGGAACACGTGGAAAATGACGAGCCCAAAGTGCAGCGCGCCGTTGCGCTGTTAATGGCGTTGTCCATTTTCATTATGCTGACGATTTTCTTCATCTTCGGCAGCAAGATTTTGAGCGTGTTCGGTATTACGATTCCCGCCTTCCGCCTAGCCGGTTCTATTATTCTGTTGGGCGTGGGGCTGCGTATGTTACAGGGTAAATCTAAATTTGAACGCAACGGCTTAGAGGCCGCCCCCGCGCAAGGAAGCACCTTTGACCGCGCGCGCGACCGGTTAAGCCACATCGTCGTTCCCGTCGGGATGCCGCTATTTATCGGCCCCGGCTCTATCGCGACCGTGATGCTGTACGCCGAAAAAATCAACTCGTTCCCGATGGCCGTTATGATGATTGTCGTGCTGTTTCTCTGCGCGGCTTCCGTGGGCGCGGTGTTGGTGGCTTCGCGTTATTTGTTTACCAAAATCGGCCCGAACGGCACACAGATTGTCATCCGCTTTATGGGTATGATTTTGTGCTCTATTGCAATGCAATTTATGATTGACGGCGTAGGCCAACTGCTCCCGGGCGTGCTGGACGCACACTTCTTGGGCAGCATTTCCTCCGCTTCGTAATCAAGACCTTGCTTTCTTTCGGGCGGCTTAACGGCCGCCCTTTTTTATGTCCGCCAGAATAGGTACAATACTTGTATGGACCAGTTTAAACTCGTTTCTAAATTTAAGCCGGCGGGCGACCAGCCCAAGGCCATTGACGCCCTGACAAACGGCATTTTGGCGGGCAAAACGCGCCAAACGCTGCTGGGCGTAACGGGCTCCGGCAAAACTTTTACTATGGCCAACGTCATCACGCGGCTAAACCGCCCGACGCTTATTTTGTCGCCCAATAAGGTGTTGGCCGCGCAGTTGTATGGCGAGTTTAAACAGTTCTTCCCCGAAAACGCCGTAGAATATTTTATTTCTTATTACGATTATTACCAGCCCGAAGCGTATATCCCGCAGACGGATACGTATATTGAAAAGGACTCCGCCGTCAACGAGCATATTGATAAACTGCGCTTAAAGGCCACCACCTCGCTTTTAACCCGCAAGGATGTGATTGTGGTAGCGTCCGTTTCGTGCATTTACAACATCGGCTCGCCGGATAGTTTTAGGGAAATGCGTATTTATGTAAAAAAGGGCGCGGAAATGACACGCTCCCAACTTTCAGGCCGTCTGATTAAAATCCAGTACCACCGCGACGAAATGGAATTTACCTCGGGCAATTTCCGTATGCGCGGGCCGTTTACGGATATTATGACCCCGTACAGCCAAAACGCCCTGCGCGTGGAAATAGCGGGCAAAACAATTGCGCATATTTACGAAATTCACCCCATTACGGGCAATGTGTTAGCGGAACTGAACGAAGCGTGGATTTATCCGGCCAAGCACTTTGTGGCGACGGATGAGGACACGCAAAGCGCGATTGATAATATCCGCCGCGACTTGGATTTGCGCCACGCGGAACTGTTAAAAATGGGCAAGGAATTGGAAGCCTATCGCTTAAAACAGCGCACCGAATACGATTTGGAAATGCTTCAACAGGCGGGATTCTGCCCCGGCATTGAAAATTACTCCCGCTATATTGACGGCCGCCAACCCGGCGAACGCCCGGCTTGTTTATTGGACTACTTTAAAAAGTACGACGACTTTTTAATGATGGTGGACGAATCGCACGTTTCTCTACCGCAAGTGCGCGGGATGTTCAACGGGGACCGCGCCCGCAAGCAAATGCTGGTGGACTTCGGTTTCCGCTTGCCTTCGGCCTTGGATAACCGCCCGCTGAAATTTGACGAATTTGAAAAATTGCTCCCCTCTACCATTTTTGTATCTGCCACGCCGGGGCCGTACGAACTGACCGTTTGCGGCAATAACATTGTGGAGCAGGTCATCCGCCCGACGGGCTTACTGGACCCCAAGGTGTATATGCACCCCACGGCGGGGCAAATTGACCATTTGGTGGAAAAGATTAACGAACACAAGGCCCGCGGGGAACGCACCTTGGTACTGGCGCTCACCAAAAAAACCGCCGAAGATTTAAGCGCGTATTTCACCGAAAAGAACATCAAAACGCGCTATTTGCACTCCGATATTGAGGCCTTGGACCGTGTGGAAATTTTAAAGGATTTCCGCCAAGGCAAGTTTGACGTGCTCGTGGGCATTAACCTGTTGCGCGAGGGAATTGATATCCCGCAAGTGGGCTTCGTGGCGATTTTGGGCGCAGACAACGAAGGGTTCTTGCGCAACACGACCACGCTTATCCAAATTTCGGGCCGCGCCGCGCGCAACGCGGACGGCGAGGTGGTTTTGTATGCAGACCGCAAGACGGATTCTATTAAGTACGCAATGAACGAGATGAACCGCCGACGCGCCCTACAAGAAGCGTACAACAAAGAGCACCACATTACGCCTAAAACTATTCAAAAAACAGAAGTGGAATTAAAGGAATTTGAACAGCAAACCAAATCCAGTGCGTTCGGCATTTTGAGCGACACCTTGCCGACTCCCACGCTTAAAAACTTAAAATCGGTGGAAAAGGACATTGAACAGCAAATGTTGCAAGCCGCCGAAGCGCTTAACTTTGAACTGGCCGCCGAACTGCGCGACCGCCTGTTTGAGTTACGCCAAATGAGCGTAAAATCCCCCGCCAAGAAAAAAGGGAAAGCAAAAAATGAATAAAAATATCTCGGTTCTGGGCACAGATTGTTTACTTTACCAAGCCTCTTTGTACAATGAACATAAAACCCTGTTTTGCAAAATGAAAAGGCGGGGTACACCCACAGGAAAAATTTAATCAAAGTATTTTAATACTCCGGCAAAATGACTTGGGCGTTAAAGCCCGCTAAGTGGGCGGCCTCGTCCGTTTGGGCCGTTAAAATGCCGGGCTGGTAGTAGCGCCCGTTTGTCGTTTGATGGAAGAACTCCATCCTATCCAAGGTTCCCTTATAAAAACTCGCCGGGAGAAACTGCATTACAAAGGTCTCCTTTTGCGGGGTGGTACGCGCCACGGAGGACGGCTCGTGATAGCCAATATGCGCGTTGCCCGTATGGATAAAAAAAACGGCATTGGGATATTTCTTGCGCCACGCACGGATACGCTGCGCCCAATGTTTATTGCGCGCCTGCAACCCAGGCAAAGTGCGCTCTACGCGCATTTCTAGTTCGCGCGCTACGGGTTTTAGCCCGCTTACAGGCTCCTTTTCAAGCCCCGCCACGGGTAGGCCAGCGTCCACTAAAAAATCCGTATAAAGCGGGTGCCCAAAGTAGAGTTTCCAAAAATGAGGGTAAGAATCCGCCGCAAATTCGCTTAACACAATTACTTGTTTTTCGGGGTATAGCCGCTTATACGCCACAATCGTTTGCTGTAATTTGCGCGTTAGTTGGTAATGGTTGTGGTATTCGCCCATAAACACATAGCGGGCCTGTTGCGGGATAAAGCGGGCAATTTGGTCCGGCAAGGTGGCCGAAGTGTGAGAAAAAGCCTGCGGCTTTTTTATTAAAAATTGTTTCAACCGGTTTTGCAGGGCTTGTAAAAAAACGGTCTGCGTAAAGAGTTGCTTGTTTGTATTTATTACCACGCCCAGCGTACGCGGGGAAGCGTTGCTTGGCAAAGGCACAGCCGGATAATGCGCACTTGCCACAAAAGAATTTGGGCGAACCTTGGCAAAGGCCTTATCCAGCACTTCCACATTTTTAATACTCTTTGCGGCGCGCACCGCGGAAGACGCGGATTGCCCGGCGGCACGGTCTGCGCTTTTGAGCATTTTAAGCCATTGTTGGGCCTCCGCCGGCCCGCAAAGAGCCGCCAGGAGCACCGGGAGTAAAAAAATAATGGAGCGTAGTCTCATAATCACATCTTACGGTTTTTTACAAAAAATTTCCAGGGCCCTTGGGCCTAGGCAAAACGCGAGCCTTTTTCTTTCGCGCGGGGAAATTGGTAAAATATAACTATGGCAGAAACAACCTTCCCTTTACAATCCGTTACCAAAGTAATCGGCCTGGAACGCGTGGACAGCACGCAGGCCCTGGCCGCTGAACTCGCGTTAAAAGGCGAGCCCGAAGGAACCCTCGTCTTGGCGTGCGAACAGACCGAAGCGTTCGGCCGCGACGGGCAACCCTTCTACTCCGCCGAAGGCGGCGTATATTTTACACTCTTGCTTCGCCCAAACAAGACCGAAGAAGCCTTGCCCGATTTAGGCGAAAAAATGGCCGAAGTTATCGCGCAAACCTTAACTTCTATTTTTGAAATAAAGGCCAAAGCCACCGCTGACGGCGATACCTTGGTGTGGGACAAAGCCGCGCACAAATGGAAAAAAATCGCGGGTGTACTGGTGCAAACCGTACAGACGGACAAGGACGAACTCGTATTGCTTGGCGTGGGAATTCACTTAAATAACCCGCTTCCTGCTTCGCGCAAAAAAACCGAGGTCAGTTTAAAGCAACTTATCCGCACGGAAACGAGCAAGGAATTATTTTTGGATGAACTCTTGGAAAACTTTTGGAAGGAGTATTCCTATTGGCTGGCTTCCGCCCGCTAGAATTTAACGCTGCATAAAAAAGCCGCCCGTTTAAAAACGGACGGCTTTTTTAGTTTTCAAATGTCTAATCGCCCAACGCTTGTTTTACTTTGGCGATAAACTCCGTCAGCACAAAAGGCTTGGAGCAGAAACTTTTTACTTGCGGATAAGGCAAGAACATTTTTTCCGACTCTACCAGCGCCGACGTTACAATTACCGGCGTGGAAGACAAGGCTTCGTCTTCCCCCATAATTTTTACAATGCTCGCGCCGTCCAAGCCCGGCAACATTACGTCCAAAATTACCAAGTGCGGGTGGACCTTCTTCATCGTGGCGATAGCGTCGCGCCCGGTTTGGCAGGAATAAATTTCGTAGCCTTCGCGCGCGAGGATTAAAGTTAGCAAATCAACAATGCTTGCTTCGTCTTCTACAATTAAAATTCTTTTTTTCATACAGGCATTATCCCCTTAGTCTTATTATTTATTATACTTTTTATATGCCCAAAAAAAATTTTAATGCTTCTGTTCTGCCGCGTATGCGCGCTTTTTCCCACCGTTTAATTAGCCGTGGGGACAGCGTTTTAGTCGGTCTTTCCGGCGGAGCGGACTCCGTTTGCCTGCTTCATTTTTTGCAATATTTATCCAAAGAAAAACATTTTGCCTTGGCGGCTGTTCACATCAACCACGGCCTGCGTGGCAAAGCGGCGGACGCGGACGAAGATTTTTGCCGGAACTTGTGCGGACAGTTGGATATTGAATTTTTTTCTGCCAAGGTAAACGCCCAGCAGACGGCGGAAGAATTTAATTTAAGCCCGGAGCACGGAGCGCGCAAGGCACGCTACACGGCGCTACTGAAAGTGGCGCGCAAATGGGGCGCCAACAAATTGGCCCTCGGCCACCAGTTGGACGACCAAGCCGAAACGATTTTGCTTAATTTATTGCGCGGTACCAAGGCCAAGGGGCTGACGGGCATCCCCGTACAGCGCCCGCTTGCCAAAGGGGTGGATATTATCCGCCCACTGATGTGCATTACCCGGCAGGAAACCGAGGAATACCTAAAAAATAATGGGCTAACCCACATTACCGACCAGACAAATTTTGACGACGTTTACACACGCAACTGGGTACGCGGTATGCTGCTGCCGCTATTGGAAAGCAAACAGCCGCAAATCAAAAGCCACCTTGCCTTAATGGCGGCGGAATTGGAAAAATTATTTGAAAAGTCCGCTCACAAATCGTCGTAACTCATATCGTCGCGGATACCGAAGCGCGTCAAACAAAAATCGTATTTAATGGGGTCTTGCGGGCAATACTTTTTAAGCGCGGAGGAGATTTCCAGCGCGGCTGTAATATCGGCCGCCTTGCGCTTGGTAAGCCCCAGTTTTTGGGCAATGCGGTGCATATGCACGTCTAGCGGCACAATCAGTTGAGCGGGGCTAATTTGGCTCCACCCGCCGGGGTCCACTTCGTCTTGGCGCACCATCCAACGCAAAAATAAATTTAACCGTTTCAGCGCACTTTTTTTATCCGGGTCCGGCACCAAGGAGTGCAAATCACATCCGCGGCGCAGTTCCCGCGCAAAGCCTTTTACCGCTGGCAAAACGGTTTCGTCCGCTGGGTTATAATACGCTAAAAAGCAATCTTCCAGCGAGCCGTATTTTTTAAGGATATTTTTTATAGCCAGCCAAAAGGAAACGAGTTCTTGTTCCGTGGTAAAGCGGTATTTAAACCCTTTGAAAATTTTGGCCAGTTTGGCGGGCGTTGAAGACAGAACAAAAGCCCTTGGGGACGGGCCGATGGCCGCCAAAATAAAATTTACCGTTTTGATAATTTGCTTTACGTTCCCGTAAGCAAAACAGGCGGCTATTAACGCCACGATTTCCCGCTCGCGGACAGCGGGATAATCGTACAAAAATTGGAGCGGGTCCGGGTTGCACAGGCCGCGCTTGTTATAGCGCGCGTATAAGGCTTCAAAATAGCGGGTCGTTTTTTTCATTTTCTATATTCTAGCAATTTGATACCATATCTTATATGTCCAGCATCGTATTAAATGAAGCCCGCCGCTTGGGCCTGCACATTACCGGGTTGACGTTCCGCTCGCAAGAGGTTCGCCCGGGGAGTATTTTTTTTGCCTTAAAGGGCGCCAACGCCGACGGCAATTTATTTATTGGCGAAGCCGTCCGGCGCGGAGCGGTATTGGTCGTTTCCGCCCAGCCCCAGCCAAGTGTTTGTGCGGTGCCTTATTTGCAATCTACGGATATTGACCGCGATATGGCCGACGCCGCCTATGAATTTTACGGCCGCCCGTCCGACGCGATGCAAATGATTGGCATTACGGGCACCAAGGGCAAGACCTCTATTGCGTATCTGCTGGAATCCATTTTAACCTGTGCAGGGCGCAAAGTAGGCGTATTGGGCACGGTAAACTACCGTATGGGCGGAAAGGTGCTTTGCGCGGCGCCCAACACTACCCCGGCGGCTATCCCGCTTTTTAATTTGCTTTCCCAAATGCACAAAGCCCAATGCCAAAATGTGGTAATGGAGGTTTCCTCCCACGCGCTGGACCAACAGCGCGTCAAACATATTTGGTACGATACAGCCGTTTTTACCAATTTACAGCGCGACCATTTGGATTATCACCACACCTTTGAAAATTATTTTTTAGCCAAGCAAAAACTGTTTGAAAACCTGGCCGACCCCGCCAATAGTAAACCAAACCGTACCGCCGTGATTAACACAGACGACCCGTACGGTGTGCGCCTGGCGGACCTTTTAAAGGGGCGCGTAAAGGTGGTTACGTTTGGGCTGGAAAAAGAAGCCGATTTTAAGGCCACGGACATTTGCGAGAGTTTAACGGGCACTTCGTTTTGCGTAAATGGCAAGCCGATGCAAATTAGCCTTTTGGGCCGGCACAATGTGTACAACGCCCTTGCGGCGGTTGCGGCGGCAAAGGCCAATGGAGTGGACGAATCCTATATAAAACAAGGGCTTTTGGCCTTGCCCGGCGTGCCGGGGCGTATGGAGCGCATAGACGAGGGGCAAGACTTTTTTGTATTTGTGGATTTTGCTTATACGGACGAATCCCTAAACCGTGCGCTGGATACGGTTGCCCCCTTTAAAAAAGGCCGCACGATTGTCGTCTTCGGCTGTGGGGGCCAGCGGGACCGCACCAAACGCCCGTTAATGGGGCATACGGCTTGCACGCGTGCGGACTATGTTTTTTTGACGAACGACAACCCGCGCTGTGAGGACCCGAAACAGATTTTTAATGATATTTTGCAAGGGATGAACGGACAGAGCAATTACGAATTAGTGCCCGACCGCGCAGAGGCTATCCGCCGCGCTTTATCGTCCGCCCGCAAAAATGATATTGTAATTATTGCAGGAAAAGGACACGAGGATTATCAAATTATCGGTACGGAAAAGAAGCACTTTTCCGACCAAGAGACCGTCCGCGCCTTTTTGCACGGGAGAAAAACAAATGTTTAAAAAAGAAAAATTATCCGGCAACCGGGCGGGCGTTTTGGGCCTAGGAAAAAGCGGCCGGGCGGTGGCTGCGTTGCTAGCGCAAAACGGCTTTGACGTGCTCATCAGCGAGGAAGCCCCCGTAGCACACGCGGAATCTTTCAAATTTCCCAAAGGGGTGCGCGTGGAAACGGGCGGGCACTCGGCAGACCTTTTTAAATGTAATTTTTGGATAAAAAGCCCCGGCATTTTGCCCCACTCTCATCCCCTTGTGGAAGCCAAAAAGCAAGGCATCCCCGTATATAGCGAACTGGAAACCGCACTCGCCTTTATGCCAAAGGGCATACGGGTTTTTGCGGTAACGGGCACGAACGGCAAGACCACGACTACGGCTTTGCTGGGCGAAATTTTAAAGTTGCACGCCACGCGCGAGGGCAAAAACCGCCAAGTATTTGTTTGCGGGAACATCGGAAGCCCGGTTTCACTTTGTGCAAACCAAGTAAAAAAAGGCGACGACGTAGTGATTGAGGTGTCTAGTTACCAGTTGGAGGACAGCACCTATTTCCGCCCGAATTTTGCCTGTATTTTAAACGTAACGCCCGACCATTTGGACCACCACGGAGGGATGAAGAATTACATCAAGGCCAAAGCCAAGGTGTTTAAAAATCAGCGTGCGGGAGACGTACTAGTAGTAAACGGCGCGGACACCGTTTGCGCAGAACTGGTGGAAAAAGTGAAATCCAAGGTACTGGCGTTTTCCACGCACCCTAAGCATTTGCTTAAAACAGATGTGTTTTTTGACGGGGACGAACTGATTTTCAGCGAGGGGCACCAAATCCGCCCGCCGCATTTGAAAGGTATTCACAATGTGGAAAATGCAATGTCCGCCGCGCTAATGGCCTTGGCCGCCGGAGTGTCCGCGGATACAATTCAAACAGTGTTTGATAAGTTTGAAGCAATGGAGCACCGCATTGAGCAATTTGCCTACCACCGCGGGGTGGTGTATGTGAACGATTCCAAGGCAACGAATTTGGATTCCACCATTACGGCCCTTAAAAGTTTTGAAAAGACCAAAAATCTGTGGTTGATTTTAGGCGGACGCGACAAAGGAGCCTCGTATGAGGTGTTAATCCCATATGTAAAGGATTACTGCAAGCGCGTACTGACGATTGGCGAAGCAATGGATAAGATTGAGCGGGAGTTGCACGGCGCTTTCCCGCTGACGCGTTGCGGCACGCTGGAAAAGGCGGTAGAAACCGCAATGTCCGGCGCGGTAAAGGGCGATGTGGTGCTGTTGTCGCCCGCGTGTTCCAGTTTTGACCAATTCAAAGATTTTGAACAGCGCGGCAAAATTTTCAAACGCCTGGTAGATGCACACATCTTCCACGATAGAACAACTAACAAAAAGTAAAGAAGCCCTAATGAGTAAAATCCCAGACGGGGGAACAAGGATTTTCTTTATTTAGGGCAGGTTATTTTGTATAATAATTAAGTAGTCAAACAGATTTTTTGCCCAGTTGGCGCAGCGCTAGTTGCATAAGTTCGTTCCCGCTATGAGGGAACGCGCCCGCTAGGCAAAGTAGTAAAGTGTTAATAAATTTAAGCCCAGTTGGCGCAGCGGTAGCGCGTTCCCTTGACATGGGAAAGGTCATAGGTTCAATCCCTATACTGGGCACCATTTAAAAACCACCCTTTCGGGTGGTTTTTTTGTGCCAGTAAGCAGGCAAACTGCTTTGCCTGCGTTGGGGATTGAAAGCCGGAGCCGTGTGCGAGTTTGAGGCCATAGGCCGAAAGGCGAGCAGGACGGGCGGGACCGCGCACGATTTAAACACAATAAAAGGCAAGCAGAACCGCACACCACAGACAAAAAGATATCCTCCCTCCTTGCCAAATACTCCTACAACCCCTTTAAAACCCCCGCACATAAGCATTTTAACCCCTTACCAATAAACTTACTGCGGCTCTGCAACCAACAGAATAAACGCATTTTAGCAAGGTTTAACGGAACTACACGAACTGATAAAAATAGAATTACTTTTCCGGGCGAACCTCCAAGGCAAGCAACTTAAAAATTTGGACAAATCTAACTCTCGCAAAACTGCAAGCCTATGGGGAATTTTCCCTGTAAAACGCGTTTAGGGGCTACCGCAAATATAGCAACTATATAAAACAAAAAACCCGCCGGAAGGCGGGTTCTATTAAGGGTAAATGGTGGACCTGACAAGGATCGAACTTGCGACCTCCTGCATGCCATGCAGGCGCTCTCCCAACTGAGCTACAGGCCCTTAATGACTACATATTTATTATAACAGTTTTTATTTTTTTGTGCAACTTTTTTTTAAAATAGTAAAGGCCCCGAAGGGCCTTTACCAAAAATTGCGTTTGATTGCAGTTTAGAACTCAAACGAAATATTCACTTCGCCGCCGAAGCCTTCGCGCTTGCCCAACTGGCCGTAAACGGTCAGCACGGTGTGCAAGGGCAGGAACGTATCTTGGTTGTGGTAAGCCAAAGACACTTGGCCGCGGCCGCTCATCCCTTTCATAGAGGCTTCGCTGTTTTTGACGTCTTCCACCGTAACGGTAGATTTGCCGTCCATTTCGTAGATAGCGCTCGCACCGACAGAAGGAATTACGCCCTTCCAGTCCACGGAGTTAAAGGCATAATCGCCGCCGAAGCGCAGGGCCATACTCTGCAAGGTATCAAACTTGATTTTCTGGTCCAAGTCGTCGGTGATGTCGTCGGAGGCTTTGCGCTTCCAGTTGAAGTTGGCATACAGGCTTAAATCTTCCAACGGGTTTTCCACAAAGCCCGCGCTGGCGCCGTAGTACATCCCTTTGCTCTTAAAGGTGGACAAGAGTTCGGAGGATTCAAACTTGGCGTCCACATAGCCGGCTTCCAAGGTGGCTTCCAAGCGGCCCGTGTCGCTGTAACGGTAAGAGGTCATCAAACCGCCGCCGAACACATTGGCATCACCGGTAACTTTAATGGGGAAGGTTTTATAAGAACCGCCCGCATATTTGGCGTAGATACCCAAGGCCCAATCGTTCGTAAATTTCTTCCAGGCGCCCGCTTGCGCAAGGCCGGAATCCAAGTCAAAGCCACTGCCCGTTTTGTAGCGGGTGTGGTGGTAACCGCCATTGATAAAGGTGTTCTGTTCGGTGTCGCTCTTCCACAAATCGTTTAAGGTTTGGGTGAGCATTTCGGGCCCTTCGCTGATTAAGGCCAAACCGACAAGCGGCAACTGACCGTACACTTCGGCGTTGGCTTTATCTTTCGTAGCGGTAAGGGTCCAGTTAATTTCGTTGCCGGAACCTCTGGTAGCGGACAAATCATAGGAATAAACACCCACTTTGCGCTGGGTTAATACAACGCCGCTGTCCACCAAATCGTACACGGTATCGCCTTCGCGAACGCCCGTTAAGTCCGTATTGGTAACGGTGGTTACGACGGTTTTGGAACCTTCCTGCATCGTGGATTTATCAAGCGTCATATTGGCGTAAACGCCGAAGTCAAAGTGCAGGTCGGTATTAAAGTCCGCATTGATGGTCCACCAGTCATTAAAGTTTTGGAACTGGTCTTTGTTGGTAAACGTACCAATCGTGCGGTCAAAAACCAAATTGTTGGTGGAAGCCCCGTAAAATTCGTTATTACCGCCGTAGATTACAGCGGTCGGGTCCAATTCCACTTTGTTGCGCAAAATAACGGTGTTATTTTGGGTAAGCATATTCTGGTCTTTCAGTTCGGCGCCATATACATAACCGCCATATACTTTACCGCTGAATTTTACGTTATCCAAAATTACCGTGTTGTTGGACGCGGAATACACGTCGTCAATTTTTTCCGCCACTTCCGGGTCCACCGGGTCAGCGTCCGGGTCGGAAGAGGTGGTGGTAGTAGTCAAACCCACTTTTTTAACCGTGGTGATAACACCGGACTCGTCTTTGGTTTGATAATCCACTTCGTCAATGTAAGCGGAGAAACCGCCAAACACATTGGCTTTTACGTCCTTTACGGAATCGCCGCCCGCAATGGAAACGGTGTTGTTATCGCTGTTGGTACCGCCGATAGAAATTTCTTCCGCTTCCGGCGCGTCCGTGCTGGGCGTAGTGTTTACGGTGCGGGTATAGGTCATACTCGCGCCACCGAAAATAGCGCCCTGGTCTGCCGGCATAGCCGCAGGCAGCAGTTCGTTAGCGGACAAGGTGGTCAAGTCCAACGTATCGCCGAAAAATTTACCGGAGTTGCTTAACGTTAAGGCGGAATTGTTTACGTTTACTACGTTGCCGTTGGAGGTACCGGCCAAGTTGACGGAGCCGCCCAATTCGTTAAAGGTTCCGCTCATATTGTTCAGGTTCAAGGTGTTCTCGCCAACGGTAGCGGCCACCGACTCACCGGACGCGTCCTGGTTTAAACCCATTTTTACGGCATAAATGGAAGCCATATTAACGGTGGAACTATCTAACGTCAAGGTATTGCCTTTGGCATTGACGGACGTGCCGTTTACAGCCGCCGCCAAATCCGTTACGGTGCTGTTGTTTCTGATAATAACGGTGTTGTTGTCCACATTTACGACGGAAGCGGAACTATCCGCCACGCCGCGGCCTTTGGCGGCACCCACTACGGTAGCCACGGTGGAATTATCAATAACAACCGTGTTGTTTTCGGCAGTAGCCGCGCCCTTGGCGCCCGCCACCGTGCCTTCCACGGTAGAATCTTTTACGAGCACATAGTTGCCACTCGCTTTGGTGTCAATTACGCCGGACTCTTGCACATCTTCTTCGGTCAAGCGTTCGTCGGTATAACCGCCGATGACGTCGCCCTTTACGGTTGCGCCGTCCGTGATAGAAACAGTGTTATTATTGGCCGAACCCTTGGAAAATTTGGTATAACCGCCGTACACATTGCCACCCAACTTTTCGGCGGAAGAAGCCCCGGTCGGGGTAAATTGGTAAAAATTTACCGAACCGCCGCTAATGGAAACAGAGTTATTGTTGGCAGACGCATCGCCAAAGCGGTCGCCCGCTTCGCGCATTAAGGCCGCACCGCCCATTACGTTTCTGCCCGTCAGGTTCGTACCCGTCATACTAACGGAACTGTTAGTAACATTGTTGTTGTAGGCCGCACCGCCGGCAACATACGCGCCGTTGGTGGCATTGCCCGAAGTCGGGGTTTCAAATTTATTGTCGGAACTGTGCGTAACCGATTTGTAAACCTTATTCGCGGCATCAGCAGTATTGATATTGATATCTTTGCCGTTTACGGTAAGGGTAGCCCCATCAATAGCCCCTGCATTTAAAGAGCCGGCCCCGACAATAGCCAACTCTTTATTGTCGTTGGTATTATCGGTAATTTCACGGTAGTGATTTGGGCCGTCCCAGTTTATTTGGACATTTTGGGCCGCCTGCGTAAGTAAGGGAGCAGACAGCACAAAGAAAACTGCAACGAGAAACTTTCTCATTTATCCTCCGGTTTGTATATAAAAAACAATATATTCCTATTATACAGAATTTAGGCCAAAAGGAAAGGTTTTTTTGCACAAAAGCCCCCTATATAATAGGTAAAAGGTATAATAAAGGTATGTCCCGCTATACAGACGGCAACTATCTTTTGCAAAATCCCGGCTGGCACGCACAAGACGCGCGCTGGAAACTGGCGCACGTTTTGCGCGCGGTAAAGGCGGCCCGTTTGTCCCCCCACTCGGTATTGGACGCCGGGTGCGGAGCAGGGGCGCTGATTAACCATTGGGCCCACCACCACCCGGAAATACGCTTTACCGGGTGCGATATTTCCCCGCAGGCGATTAGTCTGGCCAAACAGCACGCACCCGAAAACGTAAATTTTTTGTGTGAAGCGTGGGCGGACGGAACCTTTGACGTTGCCCTAGCCATAGATGTAGTGGAGCACGTTCCGGATATGGAGCGGTTTTTAAGTGAACTTGCCACAAAGGCCCCTGTGCTTATTTTGCACGTTCCGCTGGATTTATCGTTCCGCACGCTTATAAAACCTGAAATTTTAGAGGAAGAATACCAAACTGTGGGGCATATCCACTTTTTTACAGCAAGGTATTTAAAAAGGCTCTTAAAAAAGCGCGGCTGGCAGATTTTGCACGCGCACTATACCAACAAATATGTAGAACGCCCGCCAAAACTGACGGGGCTCAAAAGCCGTATCGGTATGTGCATACGCTTGCTGGCGCACTATTTACTGCCCAAGAGTTGGGCCGCGTTTTGGGTGGGCGGATACAGCCTGATGCTGGTGGTTAAAACCAAGTAGTTATTCCTTATACAGCCCGCGTAAGAGTTTAATTTCCTTTTCGTAGCCTGCCAAATCGTTGGGGGTTTCCAAACAAAACGGCAAATGCTTTAAGGCCGGGTGGTTAATCACACCCACCAAGGTATTTAGCCCAATGGTGCCTTGGCCGATACAGGCGTGGCGGTCCTTATGCGCCCCCTGCGGGTTTAAACTGTCGTTTAAGTGGATAGCCTTTAAAAGGGGCAGGCCGATTTGCTTATCAAACTCCGCCAAGGTATCGTCCAAATGCACGAGTGAATAACCTGCATCGCTGATGTGGCAGGTATCCATACACACGCCCAGCAGGTTATTTAATTTTACCCCGTCTAAAATCCGTTTTAACTCGTCAAAGGTCCGCCCGATTTCGCTCCCCTTGCCGGCCATTGTTTCCAAAAGTACCGTCGTATGCAAATTAGGCGTTAAAATTTCGTTTAGCGTTTCCACAATCAGTTCAATGCCTTTTTCCACCCCTTGGCCGACGTGGCTGCCTGGGTGAAAGTTGTACAGGTTCCCCGGCACATATTCCATACGCTGTAAATCGTCCGCAAAGGTCTGGCGGGCAAATTCGCGCGTTTTGGGGTCGGCGGAAGCGGGGTTAAGCGTATAGGGTGCGTGCGCAATAATGGGTGCAAAATGCTTTTGGACAAGCAGTTCGCGCAAGGCTTCGGCATCCTGCGGGTCAATGGGTTTGGCCTGGCTGCCGCGCGGATTGCGCGTAAAGAACTGGAACGTATCCGCCCCGATAGAAAGAGCGGTTTCGCCCATTGCCTTAAAACCCTTGGAAGAGGATAAATGGCACCCGATGTGTAACATATTATTTCCCCGCGTATTTGTGGATATCAGCCACCAGTTGCTCCACATCCTCCGGGCGGGTAGCCCAACTGGTGCAAATGCGGATGGCGCTTCTGTGGTGGTCCAAGCGTTTGGTGTGTGAAAAGGCGTACAATTCTTCCAACTGTTTTACCAACTCATCCGGCATAATAGGGAATTGCTGGTTGGTGGGAGAATCATACAAAAACTCAAAGCCGCTGTCCTTGCACGCTTGGCGGATGATTTGCGCCATATCGTCGGCGTGTTTGGAAAGTTTAAAATAAAGGCCGTCTTCAAACAAGGCCAAAAATTGAAGCCCCAAAATGCGCCCCTTGGCCAGCATTGCGCCGCGTTGCTTCATAAAATAGCGGAAATCCTTTTGGAGTTTGGGGTTTACGATGACTACCGCTTCGCCCAAGAGGGCTCCAATCTTCGTGCCGCCAATGTAAAACACATCACAGCAGGCCGCTAAATCCGCCAGCGTAACGTCATTGCCGGGGGCCTCTAACCCGTAGCCCAGGCGCGCGCCGTCCGCAAATAAAAAGAGGTTATTCTCATCGCACACGCGGCGGATAGCGGAAAGTTCCTCTTTGGAGTACAGCGTGCCGTATTCCGTGGGGAAGGAAATATACACCAGTTTGGGCTGCGGGGCAAATTCCGGGTTATCGTCCAGCCAATGCTCCTTGCAGCAGCGGGAAATTTGCTCCGCCGTCAATTTGCCGTTTTGCTCCGGCACCGTTAAAATGCGGTGGCCCGTGGCTTCAATCGCACCCGCTTCGTGCACGTTAATATGCCCGGAATCGGCGGAAATGACCGTTTGGTACGGGCGCAGGCAGGCCGCAATCACCGTTAGATTGGTTTGCGTACCGCCCGCCAAAAAGTGTACCTCGGCATCCGGCGTTTGGCACAGGGATTTAATCAAATCGGCCGCTTGGCGGCAATAGGTGTCTTGCCCGTAGCCGGGTGTTTGCTCCAAATTGGTTTGCGCCAACTTTTCCAAAATACGCGGGTGGGCGCCTTCGCTGTAATCACAATTAAATCTAATCATAAGAACCTCGCTCTACTGTGTAGAGGGTTGAATTTCTTTTATTATATCTTTTTAGGCAAGTTTTCGCCCGATAAAAGGGCTTTTAAAAGGGGTTATATCCGGCCTTCCCCGCTGGAGATGAAAAAGCCCCGCTGGTTGCGGGGCTTTAAATTAGTTTTGTTTGGCTTTTTGCATCCGTTCGCGGTGGCGTTTGGCCTTCAAGTCCGCGTGGCGTTTGCGGAATACATCCAACTTGGTGTAGCGCACCATTAAGAGGCAATCCACCAACACCATTACAAAGTTAAGCACATAGAGCCAAAAGACCCAGTCAAAATTGTGCAAAATTTTATGAATCATCCCGCACACATAGGCAAATTCAATCGTTCCCATAAACAGGAAACTTTTGCCGGCGGCGGTTTTTGTGCGCAAGGAGCGCGAAATATTAAACGGCCAGGCAAGACCGAAACCTAACATCATTAACGCTTCAAAAATACTCATATTACCTCCCACAGCGCGGAGCGGGTCCTATTTTTGCGGGGCGTGCTGTATTGCTATTTATATTTTACCATTTTAGGAGAAGCCCGGCGGCGCTGGCGGGCTTGGGCGCGCAGGGCACGGAATTTATCCAACTGCTGGTTGCGGAACATTAAAATAATATCAATCAGCACCAAGACCGCATCCAGCAAATACAGCCAAAATACGATATCAAACGAGTATAAAATTTTATGGATTACGCCGCAAATATAGGCAAATTCCAGCGTAAAAGCAAAGGCGAAACTCTTGCCCGCGGCGGTTTTACTGCGTATGGAACGCAAAATATTAAACGGCCACGCCACGCCGAAACCCAACATCATAAGCGCTTCAAAAATACTGGTATGCATAGTTATATTTTATCTTTTTTGCGGGATAAGCCTCTTTTTCATACAATAAACTTATGCGTTTTTATAAAGATAAAGTGTTTTGGTCCATTTTTGCAGCACTGGCCCTTGTGAAAGGGACGGCGCTCCTCGGGCTGTTCTATTGGCACCCGCTGGGGGAAAAGATTTTGGCGTTCCCCGATTCGCTCACCTATGTTTACCCGGCGCAAACGTGGCTGGAATACGGCCAAATGTGGGAAGCGGTAACTGCCGCGCCAATGCTTTTGCGCACACCGGGCTATCCGTTCTTTTTGGCCTTGGTGCAAACGGTTTTCGGCAATATGACGTGGGCCGTGGCACTCGTGCAAAACTTGCTTTCGCTTACCTTACTTATCCCCGTTTATATGACGGCTGAAAAAATAAACGGCCAAAATACGGCACGCTGGGCAACGTTCTTCTGTGCGGCAAGCGTGCTGTATTTCTCGCTTTCGTTTGCCGTGCTGACAGAAGTTTTGTGCGCGTTTTTACTTGCTTGGTTTGTCTATTTTACGGTGGATTTTTTATTAAACCCCACCGGGTGGAAAATTCTGTTAGCCGCAGTTTTTCTAGCGGGGGCCGTTTATGTGCGCCCGGCCGCGTATTACTTTATGTTTGCAAGCGCGATTATCTTGGTGTGTTTTTCCGCCGCCAAACTGGTGCGCTTTCCGGCCTGGAAGATTGCCGTCCTTTTCTTTGTCCCCCTATTGACACTCGTCGGCGCGTGGCAAGTGAGAAATTACGTTCAAACGGGCTTCGGCGGGTTTACGTCCGTGGGAGCGTACAACCTGTATATGTGGAACGAGGACTATTTGGCCTACAAATACAATTTGTCCGTTCCGCAGGCACACACCGCGCTGGGAAATTCGCTCCCGCCCGGGTTTAACGCACTCCCTCCGGCGGACCAAGCGCGCCTATATAAAGCGATGGCAAAACCGCTTATCCAAGAGGCCTTTTTATATAAACTCTCCCGTGCCCCTTTATGGGCAATGAAGACGCTCTTTGGGGCCAATTTCGTCCACCTTTCGCGCTTACTGACGGGCGGTGCTGTGCCCGAGGAAGAATTGGACGGACAAATGCTAAACCATACCACCGCTCTGCACGAAAATTGGCTTAAAACAGCCACCAACAAACTGCTTTTTATCGCGGGCAGCGGGGAAGTATTTTTGCTGGTGCTTTTTAGCATAGGCGGCTTTGTACTGCTGTGGAAAACCCGAAAAGCGGAAATCTTCTTTCTGCTGGTGTATTGTTTGTATTTTTGGGGAATCGGTTCGGTGTTTTTCGGTGCATACGCGCGTTTCCGCGCGCCGTTTGAATTTGTACTATGCATCCCGGCGGGAGCGGCGGCAAGTGCGCTTGTGCAATATGCCAAACAAAAAATCAAACGGTAATTACAGGCCGTGCGCCAAACTGTTTATTAAAAATGCGGGGAACTTTCTTTCCTGCATTTTTTTCTGCGTGGGCGCGAAATCGTACGGCTGGCGGATAAAACGGAAGGTGCTTTTTTCGGTATCCCAAATGCCAAAGGAAGCGTGCGGGTTTAAATCGCGCGGCTTGCCCACGGAACCCGGGTTCAGCACATAGCGCATTTTGTCGGACAAGTGGACGGTGGCGTCCTCGCGTTTGCACAAATAAATCACGCACGAGTTTTGCGTGCCGCGGATATAAAAGGGCAAATGGGAGTGCCCCACAAAGCAAATTTTTCCCTGCCACTTGTCATATGTGGTGCGGAACTGGGCGCAACTGGAAAAATATTCCTTTATCGGGTCGTTGGGAGTGCCGTGCACCACAGTAAAATTATCCCCGCGCGCCACGGTGGGCAACGAGGTTAGATAGCGGATAGATTTTTCGCTTAAATGCTTTTTGTTTTCATCCAGCGCAATTTTGGCATCGTAATTAAACAAGGTTTCCAACTCGGGCTGAACGAATACAGCATCGTGATTGCCCAACACGCAGGCCAACAAATTTAAAGAGGAAATTTTCTTAACGCACGCTTCGGGGTCCGGCCCGTAACCGATGATGTCCCCGCAGTAAATAAAGTGTTCCACGCCCTCTTGCTTGTAACGGGCCAAGCAGGCGTTTAACGC
>CAVKWQ010000005.1:0-40065 GCA_963660385.1 Muribaculaceae bacterium | reverse complement strand
ATTATGTTCCAGATAATGGGAATAATACATCAGCACATTTCTTTATAGGAATCTTATTCATAGGCGCCCCTATTCTTTTCATTTATTTCTTAATTAAAACCAACAGGAAAAAACGGGAATTAATAGAAGAAACCACTCAAATCGGACGAGGCGAGCCTTCCGAAGAAGAATTAATCTTAATTTTACGCCAGGCAGGATTTCCAGCAGAAATAATTTTCCACGACTTATATATACCGACCCGGAATCATACTTTCTCCCAAATTGATTTAGTTATGATAACAAATGTTGGGCTTATCGTCTTTGAAGTTAAAGATTACAGCGGATGGATTTTTGGAAATGGAAAACAGCAGAGTTGGACGCAAGTTTTGAATTATGGCAAAGAAAAACACCGCTTTTATAATCCCATTATGCAAAACAACAAACATATTTATCGGTTAAAAAAATACCTTCAAGAAGAAATTCCTTGTTTCTCTATCGTTGTTTTCTTTGGGGATTGCGAGTTAAAAGATATTTCTTTTATTCCGCACAACACTTTTATTGTGAAATCCTACAAGGTGCTAGAAGTTATCCAGCATATTTTATCTACTCAAAAAGAAATTACCATTTCTGAAAATATTCCGCGGTTATTAAATCAAGCATTTGATTATGGAAATGATCAAAACATACGGACTAAGCATATTGAAAATATTAATGATATGCTAGGCAAAGACAGAATTTTTCGCTAGATTCGTAATATCGCATCACCTGAGCCCTTCTTGCTTGGCTTAGCCCCAAAGAAGGAGCATTATTGTTGCATCCAACCGCATATATTCGCGAATTGGTAGCGCCAAGGCCAGGTTGTATAGGGCTTTTTCCAATTTGGGGGTGTAGGGGAGCGCCTTTCGGACCTTTTGCTTATTTTTAAAATTAATTGGGGCAATGGATTCATTTGCACGGTCTCTTCGCGCAATTTGGCTAATTCTGCGGAGGCTGATATTAGCACGCAAGATAATTTAACCGTTTTCACGCTTATGACAGTATTTTAGAGCAATTCTCTATGGAAAAATATTGCCACAAAAGACTCAAAAGGACCTTATCCCCAAAATGACAAACAAATTGCTACAATAAAACTAATTCAACAACAAGATTCAAACGCACGAGTAAAAGACAATCAGTTTCCGCCCACTTGTTCAACTTTCAGATTGTTTTTATCGGCAATATGTTGTTCCACGCATTTAAGAAAATAACTTATGGAGGAAATATATGTCTAAAATGATAGATTTATTAAAAGAATTTGCCCCATTAGCCAAACAATGGTTTTATGAAGAACCAGAAAAGAGATATGAATTAGCAAAAAATAATTACCAATTTTTTCACTCTTTTTTTACAAAGGAAAAGTTAGAAAAAGCATCCTGGGAGGAATTCCAACAAATTGGTGAACACCTGCACACGTTAAAAACGCTTACTTTGGCAAAGAAAAAGGCTTTCGGCCAGCCCAACCACGAATTAAGTTATTATAGGCAACAATTTATTAATTTGCTGGATACCGCAACCCCTTTGGCGGAGAGAATCAAAAATTTCAAATTAAACTATTTTGGCACGAACTCTCTTGGGGAATTACTGGGATACCTGTTCCCTGATAATTGCGCTATCTACAATCAACGCTCTGCCGAAGGCTTAGAAATATTAAATATCCATACGGAAGAACACCGGGGCGAATATTTTTCAGAAAAATTCATACATTTTAATCAGGCTTTAACTCCGTTGAAAAAAGCATATACCGAGATCGTTGGTCCCCAGACAGATCTCTGCCTTAACTTAGAAATTGATCAATTTTTAAGTTGGGTACAAGAGCACCACGCAAACACAGGAACCCCTGCATTTTGGGGCGTGGGCTCTATTTGGCAAAATAATGGTGGAGATCAAAGAAACCGTTTTATTAATAACTCAATTTGGGAATGCGGATACCATAAGGAAGGGAACTTGCGATACCAAAAAGAATTAAACACCGTAAAAAAAGGGGATATTTTTGTTCTCAAAACCTGCGCCACTAATGGGCCTGGACATAAAACTCCTATAAGTATTATTAAAAATATTGGGATTGTGCAAGAGCGCCGCAATGAATATACTTTCCAGGTACAATGGTTGGACATACCGGAACTTCCATACCGATTAGAAGGAATAAGCCTTTGGAATACAATCGCTCCGATTCAAGATTCAACAGCACTAAATTTAGTCAAAGAACTTATGAGGAAGAACGAAAACAGGAAATTGATGATTCCGCATACTACGCCCGACTTTCCTTTGAACCAAATTCTTTACGGCCCGCCCGGCACGGGAAAAACCTATCATACGGTTATTAAAGCGATGGAAATCATAGATAAACAAACTTACCAATCCACAAACGAAGCAGAATATGACGCTCTTAAAGAGCGTTTTGATTCTCTGCGGACCGCTGGGCAAATTGCGTTTATCACATTTCACCAAAATTATTCCTATGAAGATTTTATGGTAGGGATTCGCCCCAACTTGCAAGACGGGCAAATTTCCTACAAATTGTATGAGGGCCCCTTTAAACAAATGGCCGATAAAGCGAAAAACGATCCCGCAAACAACTATGTGCTTATTATTGACGAAATCAACCGGGGAAATATTTCTAAAATTTTTGGGGAACTCATTACCCTTATTGAAGCGGATAAGCGCTATGGCAATAAGCACGCTTTATCAACGCCCCTATTGTATCATAAAGACGGAGAAACGGAATTTTCTGTTCCCAACAACTTATACATCATTGGTACAATGAACACCGCAGACAAATCTATCGCTCTGGTGGATATTGCCTTGCGCCGCCGATTTGTATTTGAAGAAATGATGCCCAAGGCAGAGTTATTAAACCCGGTAGAGGGATTTGATTTACCTAGTTGGTTTGCCAGATTAAACCAAAAAATAACGGCGGAACTGGACCGGGACCACCAAATCGGCCATAGTTATTTTATGGAAGTAAAAACTATTGATGAGTTGCAACAGAAATTTTACCAATGCATACTTCCCTTATTAAAAGAATACTTCTACGGGAACCCTGACAAGTTAAAAGAAATTATTCCAGGCTTTACTACGGAAGAAAAATTAGAGGGAGAATCTTTTACAAGCGCCTTACAGCAAAATGTTGAAACAGATACAGACGAAAGAATGGGCTAATGTCAGTTATCAGCAACTAGGGCTTAACCAAGAGCAGGCCAAAAAGTTCCGAAAATTTTTAGAGAGAAAAAATCTGGCCTGCGCGGTGGATTTTGGCCTAGATGGCATAACCACCTGCGCCTATGTGGGCATAATCCGGTTTGCTGACTTCCAGTTAAATATCCTACCCAAAATTATTGGGCAAGAAGACTCTGTGTGTTTGGAAAACCTGATGTTTATGCTTCGTTACACCCAACAACGGGAAATCCGCGCTATGGAAAGCGCTGAAATCAGCCAAACAAAACAGCCGTTTCTGGAAGTTCTAATCGCGCACTATGCCAATATATTATTAAATGCGCTCCAACAACATATTCCACATCAATATGAAACCCGGGAAGATAACATGCAAGCAGTTAAGGGACGAATTCTTTTTGCCAAAAATCATCAGGTAAACGCCGCTAACTTAGCCCGCACTTATTGCCAATTTGACGAATTTACACCCGATAATTTGCTTAATCAGACGCTTAAATTTGTAGCCTATGCCTTGCATAAACTGACAACGGTACCGCAAACCCGGCAAAAGTTCCTTAAAATTCTTGCTATTTATGATGAGGTAACGTTGAACCCGATATCTTATGCCGCAACGCAACGGATTATTCTTAACAGAAATCAAACGATGTTTAAGGAGCCGTTGGGACTGGCGCGGATGTTTTTGCAACATAGCACCGTTAGCCTGCATAATCATACATTTACCAACCTGGCGATTTTATTTGATATGAACGAACTGTTTGAGAAGTTTGTGGCCGCGGCTTTATCTAAAACATTTCCCGGCCACGTAAAAATCCAAAACTCGCGCCAAATTATCAAAAATATTGGAGGACTCCCTGATACCAGTTATACTATACGCCCAGATATTCTGTTCCGCAAAGATACAATCATTGACACCAAGTATAAGCGTCTGTCTTTGCCCCAAGACAAGCCCTCCGAAGCCGACATTTACCAAATGCTGGCCTATAACCGCTTCTACAACCGTAAGAATATTATTTTGTGTTATCCTATGGCGGACAAATATTATCCCAACACCACTATTTTGGAAACAGAAAATATACACCTCAGCCTTGCTACTATAAATTTACACCAAAAACTAACAGACCAAAATGTATATTCCATATTATGCAGGCCACTATTTGCATATTAATAGGATAAGGCCGCCCCTTTATGTAATAACACGAAATTCGCTACCCAACATCAGTTTAATTTTGATTTGAAATTTGTATAGGCAAGGGTGGCTAGGGTAATGGCCATAAGGAGCAATATTCCAAAATACTTTCCAAAAAGCAGATAGTCTCCGCCCTTCAAAATGATATTGCGGAAATTGGTGCACGCATACATCATTGGGTTTAAATAGCATATCCAACGGAATCCAGCCGGAATATTATCCACGGGAAAGAAAACCCCGGAAAGCAAAACGGCCGGCAGCAATACCAGCACGCCGCCCATCATAGCCTGCTGTTGGCTATTGGCAATCGTGCTAATCAAAGTAGCCATAGATAGGGCACACGCCGCCAGCGCAACACCATTAAGCGCAAATTGCCCAAAAGTTCCTCTAAACGGGATTCCAAACCCCAAAACGCCCACACACAGCATAAGAGTTACAACGCCAATCCCAATAAAAAAATACGGCAAGACCTTGCCTAACAAAATATCGGCGGTGGACGCCGGGGATGAAATCAGTTTTTCCATAGTGCCCATTTCTTTTTCTTTGGTAATTGCCATACTGCCCACAATCATAAGAATAATAAAACTCGTCATTACCAGCAGGGCAGGAATCATAAAATCGGTAGTGCTTAGTTGCGGATTAAACAAAATGCGCGTATCCAATGCCAGTTGCGCAGGCCCGCCTAATTGATACCCGTGGTGCGCGGCTACCTTGGCTAATATCTGGGTAATATAGGAATTTACCTGTTGGGCCCGCTGGGCATTGGTGGCATTAATGAGTATTTGTATAGGGCTGTTTTGGCGTTCCAAGGCGTATTCAAGCCCTTTATCGGGGGCGACCAGCACCGCCTCGGCCTTATAGGTTGTCAATAATTCGGTCGGAGCCGCCACATTTGTTTCCTCTACATTTTGTACCCGCTTAAACCAGCCGGAGGCAATGGCCCGCGTTTGCACTTCCCGCACCAGGGCGGAAGGCTTGCTGACTACTGCCATTTCAATATTTTTCACTTCGCTCGTTAGCGCAAGGCCGAACATTGTTAATTGCACGATAGGGATAAAAAATATCGCCGCAATCATTTTGGGGTCGCGGAAGATTTGAATAAATTCCTTTCGGATAAGTCCTTTTATAATGCGTTTATGTATCACGGTTCCACATCCGTTTTAAATTTTTGTATGGCCAAGGTAATCATCCCTATCATAAATAAAAATAGCGCCATAAAGGGAACAAATAAATCTCTTAGCCCCGCCCTGCAAAGAAAGGCGCGGATAAAGCGAGGCCTTATAACTGTCTGCCAAATAGGCGTAATATTGGGCCATTTCGTCCAAGGCGGCTAATTTGGGGGAATTTTCATCAAACTCGCTTTGGCCATAGGGTAAAAATTGCCCCAGCGTGCTACCCAAGGAATCGGTTGCCAATACCGCGGAGGTATTGCCGGGGTAGTTGGCTTTCATTAAGCGTTTATCCGTTGGATAGGTAGGATTAATGCCATAGTCCGTACCCGTCAATTCAAATAAGGTGCGCAAATCCCCCGCCAAATTACTGCGGGCCGCACTCATAGCCGCTTGTGTTTTTAACACTTGTTTTTGGGCTATGGTAATATCCAGTTTGCTTTTGGCCCCCGCCCTGTACGCGGATTGCACATCAGCCAGTTGTTTTTGCACCACTTCCAACTGCCCGTTTAATAGCACCAAATGCTGTAATTGTTGTTGCACGGCAAAATATGCTTGGCGCACCTGCAAGAGAATTTGTTTACTGCGCCCCCCGTTATCAAACAGCACATAACTAGCCGTCGGACCGATAGAATAGCCCCAGTTATCGCCAAATTGCAGTTTGCTGTTTCCCAAGGTAAGGGTGGGCACATCCGAAACCCAAGACCCTTTGGCGTCCAGAGATATGGACGGATAAAGCGAAGCCGCCGCGCCTTTCTGTTGGGCATAGACTGCACGGACCTGCGCCTGTAAATCTTGCAAATGGGGCGAAGATTTTAAGGCGTCTTGCTCGCAAGACGCCAAGGAAAGAGACGAAACGTCCAACCCGTACAGACAGGGGCTAACCAATACCAACAACAGACCTATTAATCTTTTCATCTATTCTCCAAAGATACTATCTAATATTAAATTAATGCGCGCGCAAAATTGTTGCTTATTATCCACGGTTTGCGTGAGCAGAGAGACATCAAACGGTAAATTGGCTGTTCCTACCCGCTCCAAAAGACCCATAAATAGTTGGGGCATAACGACCGGCAAGACAATCATAGACAAAATCGCAGGCAAGGACTGGTCCTGTATTTTTTCCGGCAATTTGGCCCGTTTTAATTCGCGGGAAATAAGGGCAATATGTTGGGTAAAATTTAAAGAAAGGAAATGAAGCAATTTAGTATTTCCGGATAAAATATTGCCCATAATAGAAGATAAAAACATCCTATTTTCCCCAACAAAAGTATGAAGGCCAAGCAGAATTTGCGCTATGTTTTCCCGCGGGGATACCCCGTCCGAAAGTTTTAGGGTAAGATGCTCTATCATTTGGTTATACAACGCGCGCAACATTTCTTTATCAAAATTATCTTTATTCTTAAAATAATAGTGGAAAAGGCCCAAATTTACCTTGCTTTGGGCACATAATTGCCGTACGGTAAAATTGAGCCCTTGCTTTTTAGCAAGAGCAATTCCCGCTTGGATTAAGCGTGTTTCTGTATTTGTGGTAGAAGGCATAGACATTTCCTATTTATACATCTGTATAAATTATACAAGCGTATAAATACTTTGTCAATATAATTCTTATGCTGGGGTATAATAAACCTGCAACGGGGGATAGTTCTAAATGCAAAATGCCCCAGGCACTAAAACCCGGGGCAGTTAAAAGACCTATTCTTCATAACCAGAAAATTTTGCTTATTTTTTAAGGTTTTCTTCCAGTTTTTCAAAATCCGCCAGGCACTCCCGCAGGTTGTGCACGATGCTTTTGATTAGCACGCCGGGCTCGGGCAAATTTTCCAGTTCTTTCAGGCTGTCGTCTTTCAGCCAGGTAATATCCAGGTTGGTTTTGTCGCGCTTGATAACTTCATCATAAGTAAACTTTGTGAAGCGTTCCGTTTCCACCCGTTTGGTGCGGTCTTCGGCGTGGTAGCATTTTATAAAATCCTTCAAATGCTCATCGGACAGAGAATTTTCCACCAAGGTTAAATTCATATTGGTCCGCAAGTCATATACCCAAATATCCTGCGTGCGGTGGCCGGATTTTAAGGGCGGGTGCTTCTCAAAGAAAATCACATTAGCCTTTACGCCCTGCGCGTAAAAAATCCCCGTCGGCAGGCGCAAAATGGTATGCAGGTTGAACTCGTTAAGCAGGCGTTTGCGCACTTTTTCGCCCGCGCCGCCCTCAAAAAGCACATTGTCCGGCACCACCACGGCGGCATAGCCGGGCGTTTTAAGAATCGTCATAATATGCTGTAAAAAGTTAATTTGTTTGTTGGACGTTGTGGCGATAAAGTCTTCCCGCTCGTAGTTTTCGCGCTCCTTTTTCAGCGTGCCGTCCTCGCCTACAATGGTGGTGGAACTCTTTTTGCCGAACGGGGGATTTGTCAGACACATATCGTAGCGGGCGGTGCCGGCGCTCATCAGGGAGTCCTTTTCCTCAATGGGGCATTTCCCGTCCCCGATGCCGTGCAGGTAGAGGTTCATTGCGCACAGGTTGACGACCAGCGGGGTGATGTCGTTTCCGTGGAGTTTATTTGTGCGGAGTTCTTGTAATACTGTGCGGTCGCGCGATTGGGTTTTCATATAGTCAAACGCGGCAAGCAGAAATCCGCCCGTGCCGCACGCCGGGTCCACTACCGACATTTCGGGCGTGGGCCGCATCACTTCCACTATCGCGCGGATGAGCGGCCGCGGCGTAAAGTATTGCCCGGCTCCGGCCTTGGTTTCGGTGGCGTTTTTTTGCAAGAGGCCTTCGTAAATAGCGCCTTTTACGTCCATATCCAGCGCAAGCCACGTTTCTTTATTGATAAGGGAAATCAGTTGCTTTAATTTGGCCGGCTCGGTAATTTCGTTCTTAGCACGGCGAAAAATCGTGCCGATAATGCCTTTTTCTTTGGATAAGGTTTCCAAGGTTTTGGAGTAATGCGCTTCCAGTTCCGCGCCGGAGAGGGACAAAAGTTTATCCCAGCGGTATTCGGCGGGCACGATAGACCCTTCGCCGAGCAAAGTTTCGCGCTCATAGTCCATTTTTAAAAAGAGCAAATAGGTCAGTTGCCGGACGTAATCGGTATAACTGAGCCCGGCGTCTTTCATAATGGTGGCATAGTTCCAAACTTTATTGATAAGGGTGGTTTCGGTCATTTGGTTTGTCCTTTTAATACGGGTAAATTTACGGGTTTATCGTTGGGGTCTTGCGGGACCAGTTCGCCCGCAAAGGCCTTTTTCAAAATGCTTTGTTTTAGTTTTTTGGCCTCTTCCAGTGCGTTTTGCACGGCCTTTTGTACTTTATCGGCGGAACGGAAGGCTTTTTCTATCTCGTCCACAATTTTTTGCTGTTCAGGGAGAGACATATAGGGAAATGGTAATTGTTCAAAACTTTTTTTATTTAGAATTGGTAAAGTTGTAGCAGAGGCATTTGATTTAATCTCATTTTGAAATTTTGGAGAAATTGCATAAAAATATACAAACTCTGACAAATATTTTTTAGAGGGGATAATAGCATTTATTTGTTGATTACAAATACCTTTTTGACGAATAAGTCCAGTTTTACCGATAGTTGCGCCAATACAAGTAACTAAAATAGATTTTTCTGGTAGTTTCCGCGAAATAGAAAATCCTTTTTTAGAAATATAACTTATTGCTTTATTAGTATTATATCCTTGATTTAAGTCTGTTGGTTTATAAAAGGGATATTCATTTCCATAATACTCTGGATGGGTTGTGCTTGGTGTAGAACCAGTAATAATACTCCCTACATCTATTACTTTTTTAATAATTATATTGCCGGAAAAGGCTTGGTGAAGGACGCTTTGGCGGAACTGGAAAAGTTGTTCCAGCGTATCGGTCAAGCGTTGGATATCCCTATCAAGCACGCCGAACAACTCCTCAATTTTCCGCACAATCCTTTTCTGTTCCGCCATCGGCGGCACCGGAATTTGTAAGTTCCAAAAGACGTCGGGTTCTACGTGCGGAATACCTACCCCGCGGGGTTTTGCTTGGATAGTTTCAAAATTTAATTGTAAAAAATAATATAAGAATTTAGAAATTAAATAATCACTTTGTAATGCTACAATAGTTGAGCCTAAAACCCCTTCCCAGCCCAAAGCCGATAAGCCAAAACGCGCTCCGTCCCAAACTACTAGGACATCTTGTTTATTTACTAATGTTGCTTTTTTGTCTGCTTTGGCATATCGGGATAAAATGCCTTTATCAAAAAGTTTAATATCAATATAAGGCAAGTAGCCTTCTTTTTCTGTTTGAGAAAAAGCACTTGGCATTTTACCCTTTCTGCTGGATACCAGATTTAATAGTTTTGTTTTCATTTTATAATGTTGTTTAGTTTTTGTTGGCCATTTTTTATTACTTGTTTTTCTTGTTCAGCGACTAATTTTTCAATAGTGTGAATACTCGTTTTTTGCCACCAAAATTTTTTATAAAACGGTAATTTGCGTTTATCAATAGTATAAATGCCTTTTGACGTTTTTATGCGTATATAAAAAGGCTCTTTCCTAGTAAATATGGTAGCCGCAGTAACATAATGAGTGTGAATAAAAGAGGCTTGATACCCATTTAGCAATACTGGATTAGTTTCCCCTACAAATGGAAAAATTTGTCGTATAAGAGGTTTTTCTACATCAGCAACAAAAATATAGGAAATAGCAACAATGCAAATATTGCTTGATTTTTTATTGATAAGGTAGGCTAAACACTCATTATGCCACATCCCATTTTTGAACGAAGAGTGATGTAGAATATCAAAAGTTAATTTTATACCTACCCGATTCCAAAATTCTAAAAATACCAACAGAACATTAACACAAGTTAATACCATTGCAATACCAGATATGATAAGTGCCCAATATTCTATTTGCAATTCTGCCATATCTTTTATTCTCCTATTTCGTTATCGGCACCCAGCAGGGTGGTGTTTAGGTCGGTTAGCAAGTGGGGCAGGTCCAGCCCGGCAAATACTTGGCGGGCCTTTAACAGGCCGCCCTTGTCGGACAACACCGGGTCTTGCTGTAAATCCGCGGAGGAGATAGACGCGTTAGAAATAATATAATCCCGGATTTCGTTTAGCCAACTGGTCTGCTCGGGCGTGAATAGCAGGCCGCGCTTTTTCATACGTCCCAGCCACAGGTTATAGCGCTGGGTGGCTACGGTGTCAAAGGGTTTTAGTTCGCTGTCTTGGTGGAGAGCAAAACGGATAACCTGGATTACGTTTGTCAGCATTTTGTCCGGCGATTTTACCTTGGCTACTTTGCCGGGGTTCACCTTCATAAACGCGCCCCACAGCACAGGCACGGATAAAGACGGCGCATTGCTTACCAGCGCGTCCGACAGTTCCTTTATACCCTCGTAATTCAGCCGCTGTTTGCCATAGGAGCGGTGATAGATAATAGACAGGGCGGCCAGTTCGTCTTTATGCGTTTCTATAAAGGTTTGCAAATCGGCCAAAATTTCGCCTGCGTTGTCCGATACCGGGGTAAAGGAAAGCACCTCATCGGGCGAAATATCGTCTATATACAAATAGGAGTTTTTGGCAGTGTTCAAACAAAAATCCCGCAGAACAGGGTTTGCAAACGGGCGGATAGCGCGTTCCCGCGTAGCCTCTTGCTCGGCGGGTGTTTGCGCGGCCTGTTTGTCGGCGTCGGTGGCGTCCAAAAGGTTGTTAGCCAGTTCTTGCAATGTAAATCCGCTGATTTGCTGTACTTTGGCCTTTTCCTGCGGTTTATCTTCCAAGGCCCTATCCAGCGCAGCCAAACGCGCCGCCACGGAAGATAAAGTTTCGTCATCTTTTTTGCCAAGCCCTACTTGTTCCAGTAAAGTTTTGAACGGCACGCCTTTTTTGCGTTCCAACGGCGGCGGAACGGACTTTTGGCTCTCGGTTACGCCTACGGCGTCAATCAAAATAAATTTGGATTTGCAAATGGCGTTGGGTGTAACGGCCTTTAAGTCGCTAATGGGAATCGTGCGCACGCCGCGGCCCTTCATTTGCTCGTAGTACAGTTCGGAGTGGACGTCGCGCATAAAGATAATCACTTCCAGCGGTTTTATGTCGGTGCCGGTGGCTATCATATCCACCGTAACCGCTATGCGGAACTGCGGACTGGTGCGAAATTCTTTAATCAGTTCTTCCGGCTTGACGCCCGAAACATTATAGGTAATCTTTTTGCAAAAGTCGTTGCCCTGTTCAAACACTTCGCGCGCGATACGCACGATGTTTTCGGCGTGGTTATCGTCCTTGGCAAAAATCAGCGTTTTGGGCACCCAAGTAGGCTCGCGCTCCGGGAACAGCGTGGTAAAAAGGTTTTGCTTATACGTCTGTAACACCGTGCGGATTTGGTTCAGCGACACGACAGAGCGGTCCAACTGGTTGGGATTATAAACCAGGTCTTCGTCCAACGTCTCGTAAATTTTGTGGCGGGTGCGCTTGTCTATCTTGGGGATAGTGTAGCCCGCTTCCACCTTGCCGCCTTTGTCGGAAATGGCGGTTTTAATGCGGAAAATATCGTACCCTACATTTACGTTATCCGCCACCGAGCGTTCGTAAGGGTATTCCGCCACCAAATTTTGGTTAAAGTAGCCTAACGTCTGCTTGGACGGCGTGGCCGTCAAACCAATTAAAAAGGAATCAAAATATTCCAGCACCTGCCGCCACAAACCATAAATGCTGCGGTGGCACTCGTCCGTGATGATAAAATCAAAAAATTCCGGCGGTATAGCGGGGTTGTAGTCCACCTGTACTTTGGATAACGCGGGCGCTTCATAGGCGGACATTTCTTCGTTTATTTCGTTAAATTCCGCTTCGCCTTTTAACATAGAATACAGACGCTGAATCGTGGTGATGACGACCTCGGTATCCGGGTTAATGGCATTGGTTTGCAAGTGCTGGACGGTATATAAGTCCGTAAACGGACGGTTATCGTCCGACGGACGGAAATTTTGAAACTCTTTATATGTTTGGCGGCCCAAGTTGTTGCGGTCCACCAAAAAGAGCACGCGCTTGGCTTTGGCAAATTTCAAAAGCCGGTAGGTAAAGTTACAGGCGGTATAAGTTTTGCCCGCCCCGGTGGCCAGTTGGATAAGGGCCCGCGGACGGCCCGCCGATAAGGATTTTTCCAAACGGGTAATAGCGTCAAACTGGCAGGCGCGCAAGGAACCTTTTTCAAGCGGCGGAAAATGTTGCAATCTTTCACGCAGCGAGGTTCCGGCGTCCAGCATATTTTTGAGCGTTTGCGGCTGGTGGAAACTAAACACCTGCCGGGCCTGCGGGTGCGGGTCGCGCGCGTCCGTAAAAAAGGTTTCACTGCCGTTGCTTTCGTACACAAACGGGAGCGGCATTTGATAATGCGCCACAAAATCCGGCAGGTGGCAACTGTACCCGGCGGATTGGCTTTCTATACCGCTTAACGGAGTGTCGGCCTTTTTGGCTTCAATCACGCCCGCGGCTTTTCCGTCAATAAAAAGCAGATAATCGGCCTCGGTACCGTCTTGCATTAAAAATTCCCGGCAGGCCACGCCAAGCCCCGCAAAACGGTCAAAGTTTTTGCGGTCTTGGATAATCCAGCCTGCGGCGTGCAGTTTTTCGTCTATTAACTGGCGTGCTTTTTCTTCGGGCGTCATCAATTTGTATTATAGCAATTTAACGCGGACGGAAAAGGTGTTCTCTAACCGCTTTTGGGAGCGGCGCACAAAACAAAATGCGGATAGGTTAGCCGTTATTTATTTAAGCGTTTTTCAAAGTCGGCAACTGTAAGGGGTTTGGCAAAGAGGTAGCCTTGTGCGAGGTTACAGCCAATAGATTGCAGAAAGTCCGCCTGTTCGCGGGTTTCCACACCTTCGGCTACGATTTTAATATCCAAGGTTTTAATCATTGCCACCGCCCCTTCAATCACTTTTTGGGCGTGCGGATTATGTTCAAAACCGCGTAAAAATTCCTTATCCAGTTTAATGCTGTCAAACTGCAATTCTTTCAGCACATTTAAGGAAGAATACCCGGAGCCGAAATCGTCCATCGCCACGGAAAAGCCGTTGCCGTGCAGTTGGCGGATGATGTTTTGCGCGTGGTCCAAATTGTTAAAAATCACGCTCTCCGTCAGTTCCACCTCTATCAGTTCGTGCGGCACGCCGTACTTGTTCACCAAGCGCAGCATTTGGGGAATATAGCGGGAGTCGTTTAGGTGCAGACGGGAAAAATTGACGGCTATCGGCACCTGTTTAAGGCCCTTAATCTTCCAAGCCGCCAGCAAACGTGCCACTTCTTCCAAAATAAACATATCCAGGCGCAATATAAAGCCGTTTTTCTCAAAAATCGGGATAAAATCATCCGGACGGACAATTTTTCCGCCCGCGCTCTTCCAGCGGACCAAGGCTTCCGCCCCGCGTATTTCCCCGGTGGCAAAATCGCACTTGGGCTGTAAATAAACGGCAAAATCCCCGTGGTTAAGGGCCGCTTCCATCGTGTTTTCAATCTGCTTTTCCGCCACAATGCGGTTGCGGTCGGCTTCGTCGTAAAATTCGCACTTATCAAAAGACATTTTTTTGGCCTTTTCCAACGCCAAATGTGCGCGGTCCAACATAATATAAAAGGGGATGTCCTCCTTGATTTCATATACGCCAAACGCAATATCAATCATCAGGCACGAATCTTCCACCGTGCAATCGCGGCGCAACTGCGTGTTAAGAGCATTTAGCCGTGCCACAAAAGAGCGGCGGTCCGTGTATTTTAACAGCAGGATAAAATTGTCGGCTGACAGACGGCAGAAGCACTCCTCGGGTGATACATTTTCGCGCAGGACCTGTGCAATACGCTGCAACACTTGGTTGCCGCGTTCGTAGCCGTGTAAATCGTTAATGACCTTAAATTTATTAATGTCAAAAATGACTAACGCCGCACGCCCGTGCAATTCGGCCAGTTTCTGCGGGAACACTTCGCACATACGGTTGAAGTTATCGGCGCCCGTCAAATTATCTACAAACGCCGTGGCAAACAACTGGCGGTTGCTGTATGCGCGCATATGCAAAATGTAAAAGATAAGGGAAAAGAAAATCGCAAAGACGGACGCAAACAAAAGAAGCGATAATACCGCCAAATGCTGGGCGCGTTCCTCTACAAACTGCGTAGGCAAGGAGGACACCATATACCACCCGTTACGCTCCAAGGGGATGAAATACAAAAACCGCGTACTGCCGTCCAACGGAGCGCTCACCAGCGCACTTTTGCCGCTTTGCACCTTCCTGCGCAAGTCCGCAGGAAGAGTGGAATTGTCCGCCGCGGCGGTTTTATCTAATTGGGTAAAAATATTGCTGAACCCTACTTTGCGCGGCGAGAGTACCAAATTACCATTACGCTCCACAATCAAAGACGACCCCTTGTCGCCCATAGCAGACAAGGTAAGAAGCGGCTGATAGCGGCTGGGATTTTGCAAAGCAAACAAGGTTCCCAGCGGGCGCCCGTCTTTATAAAGGGCAACGGACTGCACCAATACATCCGTGCCGTCTAACGGGTCCGCCTGGCGGACGGATAGGTATTTGCCCTGCTCCAAGGTGCGCGCCGCTACATCAGCCACAAAGGCGGCAGTAAAGTTGCGCGGAGAGGACAAATAAAGTTTTTTATCCGGCGTAATCACGCCCAGGAGTTTAAAATAGTTATGGTTGGTTTGGCGTTGCAAAAAATCGGTCAAGTGCGAAGAATCTGCCCACGGGTAAGCATCCTGCACCGTAAGGGCCAAAGACTCTAACACCTGTTCGTCGGTTTGAATCAGGCGGTCAAAGTCGCTCGCGGCTTCTTTACCTGCGGCGGCCACATTTAGTTTCACATCCGCGGCCAAGATTTCGCTTACTTGCTGCCAATAGAACACCACGCCCGCCGCTATCACTCCGGCGGCGGCCAAAAACAGCAAAATAAAAAAACGAAACGAAATCTTTTTAATAGCGTCCTCCCGCGGGCCAAAACCCGCATAATTTATTATATCAATTCTGCGGAATTTTACCGGGATAAATCTGCGCGTTTTTTAGGCTAAAAAATACTATAATCTCTGTATGAAAATAGCGTTAATCGTTCCCGCCTATAACGAACAAGAAGCCCTGCCCGTTTTTTGGCAGGCCGTAGAGCCCATTTTGCAAAAGGAAAACGGCTTTCAATTTGAATATATTTTTGTAAATGATGGCAGTAAAGACGGCACCCTTGCCTATTTAAAAAATTTGGCCGACCGCAATAAATGCGTAAAGGTAATATCCCTTTCGCGCAATTTTGGTAAAGAAGCCGCGCTGACCGCCGGGCTGGCCGAAGCCGCCCAAGCGGATGCAGCTATTGTAATGGATGCGGACTTACAGGACCCGCCGGAACTTATCCCCGCGTTTTTGGAAAAATTTAAAGAGGGATATGAAGTAGTCTATGGCACACGCCAGAACCGTCAAACCGATTCTTGGTTAAAGCGTATGAGCGCAAAGGTTTTTTATAAGTTCTACAATTTTATTTCCACCCGTCCAATGCCCGAAAACGCCGGGGACTGTCGTCTCATCAGCCAGCGCGTTTTGCAGGCGTTGCTTACCTTGCCGGAGCGGGAGCGCTTTATGAAGGGGCTCTTTAATTGGGTAGGCTTTAAAGCGGCTTCTGTGCCCTTTGTGCGCCAAGCACGCCAAGTCGGAAAAACCAAGTGGAACTATTGGCGACTGTGGAACTTTGCGCTGGAAGGCCTAACGGCTTCCACCACGCTTCCTTTGCGGCTGTGGACGTATTTCGGTTTTTCGGTTTCGCTCTTTGCGTTTTTATACGCGCTGTGGGTGGCCGCAAAAAAAATCTTCTTTGGAAACCCGGTCAGCGGGTATTCCTCTTTAATGGTGGCGATTTTGTTTTTTAGCGGGGTGCAACTTATTTCCTTGGGGGTCATCGGCGAATATTTAGGCCGTACCTTTATGGAAGTAAAGCAACGCCCGCTGTATATAATAGACGAAAAAATTAACTGCCACCAAACGTAAAAAGCCGCCCCATAACAAGGCGGCTTTTTGTTGCGGAATAAATCTGTTTACGAGTGGGCTTCTTTGGCAGAAGCGGCGGTTTCCTGCTGGCGGAAGAATCCCAAGGTTTGCTGGGAATAGGCAAAGAACGGATAAAAATCATTTTCCGGTTTGCGCAGTTCCGCTTCCGCAATTTCTATGTGAAAAAGTTTCTTTTTAGACACCGCAAATAACCGCACCATAGCGGGCGAAGACGGCGCGGGCATTTCGCTCCCTATGGGCAAGGCCGTCATTTTATTCGTTAATTTGCTGGCGTGGGCCAACATCCGCGCGGCGACTTCTTGCAGGGCTTCGTGCCCGTGCCCACCGATTACGCCGCCCAAACCGCTTTTGCTGTTGTTTTCAAAATACAAACTGCTGTCGCCCAGCGAATTGGTTGCCAAAAATAAATGTTTGGTTTCCGCTCCGTCCAAAAATGCCATTTCAATCCCGGCGACGGAAATCTCATCCGGGCCGATTTCAATCACGCCCTTACGGTTTTCCAAATTTTTTACGTCCAGCCAAAAATTCCGCATATTGATATAGGCTTGTTTCATATGCTCCCCCTTTCTTTCCTATATACTATATCATTTTGCGCCGTCTTCTGCGCCCAAAAGAGGGTTAGACGGCACGGCCTTTTTTGGGTATAATAAAAGAAAAGTCTTGGAGGTATATTTTATGGCTCAAAAAGGACGTGCAATTATTTTGATGATGGACTCTTTCGGCATCGGCGGAGCGGAAGACGCCGCCAAATTCGGCGACAGCGGCGCCGATACCTTAGGCCACATTGCCGCCGCACAAGGCGGTTTAAAAGTACCCAATTTGGCAAAACTCGGCTTGTTAAAAGCGGCCGAAGCCTCCACGGGCCACGCCCCGCAAGCAGGCGCGCAGGACGGGGCAAAAGTTAATTTGCCCTCCAAATACGGTTTTATGCGGGAAATCAGCCACGGCAAGGACACCTCGTCCGGCCATTGGGAAATGGCAGGTTCGCCCGTACAGTTTGAGTGGGGTTATTTCAAGCCGGAGTATCCGTCTTTCCCGGCTGAACTTATCAAAAAGATTTGCGACGAAGCGGGCCTGCCCGGCATTTTGGGCGATAAGGCCGCCAGCGGCACGGTGATTATTGACGAACTGGGCGAAGAACATATCAAAACGGGCAAACCCATTTGCTACACATCCGCCGACAGCGTATTCCAAATCGCCGCGCACGAAAAACACTTTGGCTTAGACCGCTTATACAAACTGTGTGAAATTGCCTTTAAGCACGTGGCGCCGTATAACATTGCACGCGTGATTGCCCGCCCGTTTGAGGGTGAAAAGAAGGGCGAATTTAAACGCACCAAAAACCGCCACGACTATTCCGTCAAACCGCCGATGACCACGGTGTTAGACGAAATTAAAAACGCGGGCGGCGCGGTAATTTCCGTAGGCAAGATTTCGGATATTTTCGCCAAGCAGGGCATTACCCGCGCGGTAAAGGCCGCCGGCCTGGAAGAACTTTGGAACGTAACCTTGGAAGAAGCCAAAAACGCGCCCGATTTCAGCCTGACGTTTACCAACTTTGTGGATTTTGATATGACTTGGGGCCACCGCCGCGATGTAGCCGGCTATGCGGGCGGCCTAGAATATTTTGATAAACGCCTGCCCGAATTGGCCGCGCAAATGAAGGAAGGCGACATTGCCTTTATCACCGCCGACCACGGGTGCGACCCCACCTACAAGGGGACCGACCACACGCGCGAACACGTCCCGGTGATTATGTTCGGGCCCAATGTAAAACCGGCCTTCCTGGGTGGGCGCGACACCTACGCAGACCTTGGCCAAACGATAGCGGACTACTTTAAATTGCCGTCCCTTAAATTTGGCAAGAGTTTCTTAAACGATTAGCAAAAAGCCCCGGGGTAAAAATCCCGGGGCTTTTTTGTGTATATCAAAAGGCACTAGCGCAGGTTTTCCGCTTCCGCTAGCCATACCTCCGCACTCGCGTCGCTGGGCATACGCCAATCCCCGCGCGGAGAGAGCGCCACGGAGCCCACTTTGGGGCCGTCGGGCAGGCAGGAGCGTTTAAACTGCTGGGCAAAGAAGCGGCGGAAGAAGACTTTGAGCCATTTCTTTATGGTTGCCGAATCAAACTTTTTGGCAAAGGCCTGCTGGGCCAAAAAGTAAATTTTAGCGGGCGAAAACCCATAGCGCAGAAAATAGAACAAAAAGAAATCGTGCAACTCGTACGGGCCCACCAAATCTTCCGTTTTCTGCGCAATTTTGCCCTGTCCGTCGGCAGGCAACAGTTCGGGGCTAATCGGGGTAGCCGCAATATCCTGCAAAACGACCTGTGTTTGTTTGTCCGTTTCGTGCTGGGCCGCCCATACCACGAGCGAGCGTACCAAGGTTTTGGGCACGCCTGCATTGACCCCATACATAGACATATGGTCGCCGTTATAAGTGGCCCACCCGAGCGCAAGTTCGGACAAATCGCCCGTACCAATGACCATACCGCCCGTCTGGTTAGCAATATCCATTAAAATTTGGGTGCGTTCGCGCGCTTGGGTATTTTCGTACGTAACGTCCTTTACCTTAGCGTCGTGGCCGATATCGGCAAAGTGTTGTTCGCACGCTTTTTTAATGCTTACCTCTCTTTGGGTAATGCCTAAACTCTTCATCAGCGTAAGCGCGTTCTGATAGGTTCTGTCCGTCGTGCCGAAGCCCGGCATTGTTACTCCGATAATTCCCGTGCGGGGCAGGCCAAGTTTATCAAAGGTTTTGGCACACACCAGCAGTGCTAGGGTGGAATCCAACCCGCCGGAAATGCCGAGTACCGCCGTTTGGGCGTGCGCGTTTTTAATACGCGTTGCAAGTCCCATTACCTGAATATTAAAAATTTCTTGACAGTTTTCGTCTAATCGGCTGCCACGCGGCACAAAGGGCGTAGGCGACACAAACCGCTCTAAATGCGTAATAGACTGCACAGGCTGGCCCGATTCAATAATTTCATAAGGGTCTGCCGTTTCGTAGGCGCTGTCCGTGCGGTAAGTAGTGTTTATCAACCGTTCGGCACGCAAACGCTCCACATCAATTTCAGCCGACACGAGTTGCGCCTCTGTGGAAAACCGCTCCGAAAACGCCAGCGGCGTGCCGTTTTCGTAAATAAGGGCATTGGAGCCGAAGACTACATCGGTCGTGGACTCGCCAAACCCGCACGAAGCATACACATACCCGCACAAACAGCGGGCCGATTGCTGGCCGACCAATTCGCGCACATAGGCGTGTTTGCCCGTTAAAGCGTTGCTGGCGGATAAGTTAAAAATCACGTCCGCGCCCTGCAAGGCCAAGCGGGAGGAAGGCGGAATTACAGCCCATAAATCTTCGCAAATTTCTACGCCGAATTTCATCCCGCCCGCTTCAAACAATAAATCCGTCCCCGCCGGAACAGGCATCCCGCACAGGGTTACTTCGTTTCCGCCCCACTCCAAGGAAGACGTGAACCAGCGCTGTTCGTAAAATTCTTTATAATTGGGCAAATAAGTTTTCGGCACTACGCCCAAAATTTCGCCGCGGTAGCACACCACCGCCGCATTTAATAAAAGGTTATCCGCTTGGACGGGCATCCCCACCATAAAAATAATATCAAGCCCTTCTGTGCGGCGCAAAAGCGCCCCCAGCACCCGCTCGGCGGCCTGCGCCAAAAGCATCTTTAAAAACAAATCCCCACAGGTATATCCCGTTACGCATAATTCGGGAAACGCCAGCACGCGCACGCCCTGTTGGGCGGCTTCGTGAATCAAACGTTCCAGTTGTGCGGCGTTATAGGCCGTATCGGCTACTTTTACAAGCGGCACGCCCGCCGCTACTTTTACAAAACCAAAATGGCTCATAGAGTAAAGTCTCCTTGTGGGGTATCTAGTTTTATTTTATCAATTATAAAGGCCGGGCGCTTATAGCCACCCGGCCTATAATGTATATTAGCAAGCGTTTATTGGATAGAAACGACTTCGTACCCGGCGTCTTGCACTACTTTTTTGAGGGCTTCTTCGTCCAGTGCAGTAGCCGATTCCACCACCGCCATTTTTTTGCCCAAGTTTACGCGTGCTTCCACACCCGGAAGCGCGTTTAAGGCGCGTTCTACGCGCGCGGCGCAATGGCCGCAAACCATCCCTTCAATAATTAATGTTTTACGCATACGGTTTTCCCCTTTCGTCTGTTTAGTTTTTATCTCTGTCGGTTTAAAAAAGCGCAGTCTTAGCGCGTTTGACACCACACACACCGAACTGAAACTCATCGCCGCCGCGGCTACCATCGGGTTTAGTTTCCACCCCAGCGGCCCATATAAAACACCCGCCGCCAGCGGAATACCCAACACGTTATAAAAGAACGCCCAAAACAGGTTTTCCTTTATGTTTTTGATGACGGCACGGCTTAATTCCAAGGCAGTCGCCACGCCAGTGAGGTTACCCTTTAATAGTACCATATCGGCCGACTCCACCGCCACATCCGTCCCCGTGCCAAACGAAATACCCACATCGGCCCGCACCAAGGCCGGGGCGTCGTTCACGCCGTCGCCCACCATTGCGACGACTTCGCCCGCGTCCTGCAAGCGGCGGATGACGGACTCCTTGTCCTGCGGCATTACACCCGCAATAACGGTTTCAATGCCCGTTTGGCGGGCCACTTCGCGCGCGGTTAATTCGTTATCGCCCGTTAAAAGCACGGCTTTAAGCCCCTTTTGCTTTAACTGCGCTACCGTTTCCGCCGCCGTGGGTTTTAGGGTGTCAGCATACAACACCGCCCCCAAATACTGCTTCCCGCGCGCAAAAAAAATTGGCGTTTTGCCACCCTGTGCGGCCGCGGCGGAAAGTTCATCCCTGTTAGGTACTTGTATGCCGCAAGCGTTGAGCCACTTTAAATTGCCCCCACGCAAAATTTCGCCGGACACCCGGGCCGATACGCCACACCCCGGCTCCAAGGTAAACTCCTCGCCTTGCGAAGGCGCAATTTTTCCCTTTTGGGCATATTCCACCAACGCCCGCGCAAACGGGTGCTGGGAATACTGTTCCAGCGTGGCGGCTTGGCTGATTAAATCTGCCTCGCTAACGCCCGCGCCGGGTTTTGTTCCAGCCACCTGCATTTGCCCCGTGGTAACCGTACCCGTTTTATCCAACACCACCGCAGTAACTTTATGCGCACGCTCCAACACGGCCGCGCTTTTGACTAAAATTCCGTTGCGCGCCGCCGTGCCTGTGCCCACCATAATAGCCGTGGGCGTAGCCAGCCCCAACGCACACGGGCAGGAAATAACCAGTACCGAAATCGCCGCAGACAACGCAAACGACACGCCCGCCCCCGCAAATAGCCACACGCCAAAGGTAAGCAAGGCTATCCCCAATACTGCCGGTACAAACACCGCGCTCACGCGGTCGGCCAAGCGCGAAATAGGGGCCTTACTGCCCGAAGCCGCTTCCACCAAGGTAATAATTTGTGAAAGCGTGGTATCCTTGCCCGTGCGGAGTACACGCGCCTGCAAATAGCCACTTGTTAAAAGCGTTCCGGCGGAAACGGTTTGCCCCAGCATTTTATCCTGCGGCACACTCTCACCCGTCAGGGCGGATTCATCCACCGCACCGCCGCCTTGGGTAATTTCGCCGTCTGCACCAATGCGCTCGCCCGTACGAACCACCAATATATCCCCCGGGATAATGCCCTCTACGGGGATTTGTACCTCTTTCCCGCGGCGAAGCACCGTTGCCTGGCCGGGTAACAACCGCACCAAGGCGGAAATAGCATCGGACGTTTTGACCTTGGCCCGCGCTTCTAACCATTTGCCCAGAGTAACCAAGGTTAAAATCATTGCGGCGGATTCAAAATACAAATTACCGGATGCGTCAAAGGCGGCGGTCCAATCACCGGGCTGCATCAAATACAACACCTTAAAAAGCGTCCACACCCCGCTGATAACTGCTGCGCCGGAACCGAGCGCCACCAAACTATCCATATTGGGCGCGCCTAAAAAGAGTTGTTTTAGCCCGCGCGTGAAAAACTTGCGGTTTAAAAACAGCACCGGGAGCACCAGTAAAAATTGCGCCAAAACAAAAATACCCGGATTATGCGTAATAACATCCGGCAATAAGCCCCCCGCCATATGCCCCATAGAAACATACATTAAGGGAGCCAAAAACAAGAGCGAAAGCCAAAAGCGCGCCTTTAAAGCGGAGGCCTGTTCCTGCGCCAAGGCCTGTGGCGTAGAATCCGCCTTTTTTTCGCTAGGCACATCGTACCCCGCTTGGCGGACGGCGGATACAATTTCCGCCGGGCCTAATTTATTTTCATCGTAATCCACATACAAGGTATTTTGCAATAAATTTACAACGGCCGAGTGAACCCCGGGCACGCGCGAGACAGCCTTTTCCACGTGCACTTGGCAAGCAGAGCAGGTCATCCCCGAAACTAAAAATATCTTCTTCATCTAGAACCCCCTGTTAATAAGAATAAACCCTGCGAGGCAAATTGTCAAGGCGGCAAGCGGAGTAGTTGCCTTTGCAGTCCCGCTTTTTTGCTACACTATATATGAAATATGACGATACTTATTATTATTTTAATGCTTATTTTAAACGCCTTGCTGGCCGCTTATGAAATGGCCCTGGCGTCCGTTTCGCGCACGAAACTTTCCATTTTAGCGCAAGAAAAGCGCTCCGGCGCGGAACAAGCCCTGTTTATGAAAGACCATATGGAGGGCAGTTTGGCCGTAGTGCAAATCGGCATTACGCTGGTGGGTGCGGTGGCCGCCGCTACGGGCGGGGCCGGGGCTGATGAAATGTTTTCCCCCTTTTTGCAAGATTGGTTTGGCCTGCCCAAGCGACTGGCCGATGCATTAGCCGTAGCGTTTGTGGTAGTGCCGCTTAGTTTCATTACCATTATTTTCGGCGAACTGACCCCCAAAACCTTTGCTATTAAAAACAAAGAATTTGTGGTTTTAAAATGCTCCCCGGTAATGCGCGTGCTCTATACAATTCTCTCGCCCATTGTGCATATTATGGAAGCCATTGTGCGCTTTTTTACCAAAAAAACCTTTACCAAAGCACTTGACCCCAAGGAGGCCCAAAAGGCCGCAATGGCGGACTTGCGCACAGCGGCGGCGATTGCCTCTTCTTCGCGCTTGTTTGGCAAGACGGAGGAAAAAATTGTGCTGTCCAGCGCGATGTTTTGCATCCGCAAAATTCGCGAAATTCAGGTCCCTTTAAACCAAGTGTATATGCTAGACGCTAACGACTCTATCGCCGACACCTTTGTTAAAGCGCATTTGGATATGCACACGCGTTTTCCGGTAAAAGAACGCCCCGACGACCCGCAAAGCATTATCGGCTACTTAAACTTTAAAGATATTTTCTTATCAACCAAAATGTCTGGCGGCGCGCCAACGAGTGCCCGCTCCATTGTCCGCCCCGTACTGCGCTTGGAAGCCGACACCATTATTTCCGCCGCTTTGGAAAAAATGATGAAGAGCAAACAGCACCTGTGCTTGGTAACCGAGGACGAAAAAATCACGGGGATTTTGACCTTGGAAGACATTTTTGAAGAAATGGTGGGCGAAATTGAAGACGAATACGATTTCTTCCCCGCCTATATAAAACCGTTCGGCAACGCGTGGGTGGTAAGCGCCAGCGCAAAAATGGCAGACGTGTTTGAGCGGCTGGATTTATCTATCCCCGCCGACGTGCCGGACAATATGACAATGGAAAAATGGATTGGCGTAAAACTCGGCCGCCAGCCCACTAAAAACGAAAAAATAAAGGCGAACGGAATTATCTTGGAAACGCGCAAATTCCGCCGCCACAAACTAATGGAAGCCATTGTAAGCAAGGCCGAATAAAATATACCACCCCGGAGTTACCCGGGGCGTTTTTTATAAAATAGCGCGCTTTACTAATTCCAGCCGCAGGTGCTCCGGCCCAGTAAAAAGAATTGAATCAATCCCCAAAGCCTTGGCGGCGGACACATTATCTTTATTATCATCCGTAAACACGCAGTTATCCGCCCGCAACTGGTAGCGCGACAAAAGCCTCCTGTAAATTTCCGGCTCCGGTTTATTCATTTTTTCCTCGCCAGATAACACCACACCGCCCAAAAGCCCTAAAAAATCAAACTTTTTGCGCGCAATGGGGAACGTCTCCGCCGACCAGTTGGAAAGTGCAAACACCCGGTAATTTTTCCCCTTTAACTCACGCAAAATTTGCACCGTGCCTTTAATGGGGCCGCCCAGCATTTCCTCCCAGCGCAAAAAATACGCATCAATTTGCGGCGCATATTTAGGGTATTTAGCCTTGGCCTCGGCTAATCCCTCGGCAAATGCGCGCCCGGCATCCTGCTTGGCGTTCCAATCAGGCGGGCAAACGGTGGTTAAAAACCACTCCATTTCTTCCGCGGAAGCAAAAATCTTTTTATACAAGTGGCGCGGGTTCCAGTCAATCAGCACCCCGCCTAAATCAAAAATGATGTCTTTCATTTTTCCCCCTTGCTTTATTATAACTTGCCCGCAACGCCCTGTAAATACTTATAATTAAAAACCCCGCCCGGCAAATATCCCAGGCGGGGCAAAAGTATTTTTGATACGCTTATAAGACCAAGGTATCTTCCATATCCGGTCCGGTGGAAATAAGCGCAATTTCCGGGTGCGGATACACCTCGGCAGACAGTTGTTTTAAACCGTCCAAAAAGGCCTTGGCCTCGGGCGTGAAATCTTCGTACTTTTTCACGCGGTCGTTGCCGGGGAACATATCAATATGCGTAATGGCGATTTTGGTGCAGTTGTTAATCATAATCGCGCGGGAAGCGGAGCGTTTTTCAAACGCACCGATACGGCGCAGGCGTTTGCTGACGCTGCCGATTTCGTGCCCCTTGGTGTGATAAACTTCCAACTCTTTTTCGTCGGTCATTTCGTGGTCCAGCGGGCCCGGGCCGACGCGGGTAATGTAGGGCTTAAAAACCACATACACATCCTTTACGCTCTTGGGGCCGAGTCCGGCTTCGCCCAAAAAGGTGCTGGCCGTGGTATCGCGCGACGTAACAAACGGATATTCCCCGTGCAGCAAGGAAAGTTTAATCCCCTGTGTGCCTTCCAGCAAGATTTCGCCGCCTTTATCCAAGCACCCGTTTAACAGTTCGGGCACATCTTGGATAAATTCCTTTAAAAGCGGTTCGTCCTTGGCAAATTTAATATTGCGGCGCTCAATGCGGTCGCGCACCGCCTGGCCCAAACCAGTCCCTACGCTGCCGATGTGCTTCATAAAGTGGTCCGCGTTTTTCTCGGCCGCGGTCTGTTCGTCCGTAATCAGCACGGCGTACGGGTCAATAATCAGGCGGTCCTTGGTGCCGGTAAAGTTTACCTCGTCTAAGAGCCACTCGGTTTTGGTATAGGCACCCGCACCCAAGACGAGTTTGGTCTTGGGGTTTAAAAACCCGGACGGGATATTTTTAAGCGTGTAAGATTTGCCGTCTTTTACCACGGTATGCCCCGCGTTGGGGCCACCCACGCGCACACAATAATCGTAATTGCCTTTATAAGACAAATACGCCGAAATCTTGCCTTTTCCTTCATCTCCGGCTTGGCCGCCGCAAACAATATCAATCATATTTTCCCTCCGCCAGTTGCACGGCGCGCCCCAAATAAGTTTCCAGGGATAGTGCCAACAACCGCTGTTTGGTCGGCCCGTCAACAGCCAACCCTTCTATAAATTCTTGCCATAACGCGGGAGTCATTTTGCGCCCGCGCGTAAAATCGCGCAATGTTTCGTACGGGTTTGGATAGCCCGCCGCGCGTAAAACCGTCTGTACGCCCTCCGCCAATACTTCGGGGTGGGCGGAAAGTTCCGCCTGCGCCGCCTTGCGGTCAAACGAAATCTTGGAAAGCCCCTTGGATAGGGACAAATAAGCCGTCAGCGCGTAGCCAAACGCTACCGCCATATTGCGCAGTACGGTAGAATCGGACAGGTCCCGTTGCAAGCGGGACACGGGCAACTTGCGTGAAAAAAGTTCCAATAGCACATCCGCCACCTGCAAATTTCCCTCGGCGTTTTCAAAATCAATCGGGTTTACCTTTTGCGGCATTGTGGACGAGCCCACCTCGCCCGCCGCCGTTTTTTGGCTCACGAGCCCGGCAGAAATATACCGCCATATATCTTGGCTTAGCCCCAGCAAAACCGTATTTATCCGGCGGACATTATCAAACAGTTCCGCGTACGTATCGCGGTTGTCAACCTGCGTAGAAACGGGGCTTAACACTATTTTTATTTTGCGCCCTTTATTCAAGGCTGCTACAAAACGGCGTGCGGCAGATACCCAATTTACCTTGGGGAAGGCGGCCAAATGCGCATTGTAATTGCCCACAGCCCCGCCAAATTTGAGCGAAACTTCGCGCTTTTTAAGTTCCTGTAATTGGCGGCTTAAACGCGCCTCAAACACGCGGATTTCCTTTCCGAACGTCGTCGGCACGGCGGCCTGCCCGTGAGTACGGGCGAGCAAAACGGAACGGGCTTCCTTGCGGGCCAACCGGGCTAAATCTTTTTGCACCTTTTCCAAGGCAGGCAAAAGCGCCTTTTCCACCCCGTCCGCAAGCAGCATTGCATAGGCCGCACTATTGATATCTTCGCTTGTCAGGGCGAAATGGAACCACTCCAAGCGGTCCTTTAACGGGGTATTTTTTAAGCGCAATTTTAAAAAGTATTCCACGGCCTTTACATCGTGCTTGGTGGCGGGAATTTTTCCGTAGCCGTCAAATTCCAAGGCGCGGATAACTTCCAAATCCTGCTCCGAAAGGGGCAACAAATTACTTAACAAATCCGTTTCTTGGGCAGATAAAGCCGCAAAACGCGGCAATTTTAAATGGGATAAAACGGTAAACCAGTTGAGTTCCGCACGCACGCGGGATGCAGTAAAGGCGGCTTCGCTCATTACACTTCTGAGCGCGCCCAATCTGCCGCCATAGCGGCCGTCTAACGGGCACAACGCCGGAGTCTTCATACATATAGTTTATCAAATTTGCGCCGCCTTTTTGGCAAGTTTACAGGCGGTTTTTAGGGTTAATTAGGGCAAAAAACTCCCCGGCGGGAATACCGTCGGGGAGTTTTTTATTAAATCAAACGGCGCAGATTTTATTTTTCGCTTTGCGCTTGTTTGGCCAGTTCAGCCTGTTGTTTTTTGACTAAATTTTCATACGGGCCGAAACCGTCCTTTACGTTCCAACCACCGCCCAAGGCCTTAGACAAATTGACCACGGCGGACAATTCGTCGTTGCGGGCGGAAGCCAAATTCATTTCAGCCGACAGCAAGTTTTCCTCTACGTTAAGCAAATCGGTTACGCCGATAAGACCCGCATCTTCCTGCTTTTTCGTCAGGTCGTAACTGCGGCGCATTGCTTCGGTTTGCTGTTTGTACGAGTCAAAGATATCGCGGTTAATGCGGTTGGCGGATAAGGCATCCAACGCTTCTTTAAACGCGCCTTGTACCGTTTTTTCGTAGGTGGCCAGCATTTCGCGGTAAGTGGCTTCGGCCTGTTTGTTTTGGGCGCGGATTTTGCCGCCCTCAAAAATAGGCGCAAGCACCTGCCCGCCGATAGCCCACACGCCAGCGGAACCCGTAAACAAATTATTAAGCGCGCCGCTTGCATATCCGGCGGAGGCCGTCAGCGGGATGCTGGGGAAATAAGACGCACGCGCCGCACCAATATTGGCGTTGGCGGCAATCAAATTTCCTTCGGCAGAGCGCACATCCGGGCGGCGGGCCAACAAGTCGGAGGGTAATCCTTCCGGCACATTGGGGATTAACGTAATGTCCGCTAAACTCTTGCCGCGGGGCGTATTGTTTTCCACCATTTCGCGCGGGGATTTACCCAACAGCACAGAGAGAGCCGTTTCGGTCTGTGCAATTTTTAAGCGCAACTGCTGTTCTTGCGCCTGGACGTTAGCCATATTGGCTTCCACGCGCTTCAAATCCACCTCGGTGCTGTAACCGTTTTTATAACGGCTGGTGTAAATACGGACGTTTTCCTGGCGTGCCTTTAAGGTGCGCTGGGCGATTAATAATTGCTCGTCCAAGGTGCGCAAGGCAAAGTAGTTTTTGGCTACATCGGCGGTTAAGGTCAGGCGGACCGTATCGCGGGAAGCCTCACTCGCCAACAGTTTGGCGCGGGCCGCTTCGCTCAAACGGCGGTATTTGCCCCACAAATCCAGTTCAAAGGATACCGACACGTTAGCCGTGCTTTGGGATTCGCCGGAACCCAACTTATTCCCGGCGCGGCCAGACTGGCCAGCCGCGGACAAACTGGGCAACTGGTCCGCCGTAGCGATACCCACCGCCGCGCGGGCTTCGTCCACGCGGGCTACTGCCGCCTGCAAGTCCTTGTTGTAGGCTAAGGCAGTATCTTCCAGTTCGTTTAAGGTAGTATCTTCAAACACTTCCCACCATTTGGCATTGGTGAAAATGCTGAAATTATCAGCCGCTTCACCCGTAGGCAAATCCAAGTCCGGCTGTTTATAGTTGGGGCCCATTAAACACCCGGCCAAAAGCAGGGCCGAGGCCAACGCCGCCCCTATGCGTTTATAGTTCATAAATTCTCCTTTTTCGTTTCTTCCACGTGGTCCACCACCACGCCAATTTGTTCCGGTTCCTTCTTCCAAGCCGAGAACAGGCAGAAGAACAGCGGAATAAACATCGGCGCAATAGCCGTAGCGGCCAACATACCAAAGACCACAGCCGTACCGATAGAGTGGCGGCTGGCCGCACCCGCACCGGTGCTGATAGCGAGCGGCACGCACCCTAAAATGAACGCCAAAGACGTCATTACAATCGGGCGGAAGCGCAGTTCGGCCGCTTGCACGGCGGCTTTGGCTGTTTCCATACCTTGGTCCTTTAACATTACGGCAAACTCTACAATCAAAATAGCGTTTTTAGCCGCCAAACCGACCAAGGCCACCAACGCGATTTGGAAGTAAATATCGTTGGAAAGGCCGCGCGCCCAAGTACCTGCCAAGGCGCCAAAGATAGCAAACGGCACCGCCATCAATACGGCAACCGGCAGACTCCATTTTTCATACTGGGCCGCCAAAATCAGGAACACCACCAACATCCCCAGCATAAGGGCCGTGGCAGAGGAACTGCCCGAAATGGTTTCCTGATAGGTAGTACCCGTCCAAGCGAGCGTAAAGTTGGAATCTAACACCTCTTTGGCGGTTTCTTCCATTGCGCGGATAGCATCGCCGGAACTGTAACCCGAGGCCGGGTTCGCCATTACCTTGGCGGCCGGGAACACGTTAAAGCGTTCCACCATATCCGCACCCAAAGAGGGCGTAAGCGTAATCAGCGCCGAGAGCGGCACCATTGCGCCCGAGGTGGAGGGCACATACACACCCGCAATTTGTTCGGGGCGGGCACGGTACGAGCCTTCGGCCTGCATCATTACTTTAAAACTGCGGCCCGAATAGGTAAAGTCGTTTACATACGTCGTACCGAAAGTGCCCTGCAAGGTAGAATACAAGGACGAAAGCGGCACGCCCATTGCCTGCGCCTTGATTTCATCCACCGTCATAGAATACTGCGGCACGGCGGCGGAGAAGGTGGTGCTGACGCTGGAAAGTTCAGGCCGTTTTTGTGCGGCGGCAATAAACTTTTGGGTTTGGGCTTCCAGGTCCCGGCTGTCGCCGGAGCCGCGGTTTTGGATATACCCTTCCAAACCGCCCGTGGTGCTCATACCCATAATGGGCGGCGGGTTAAAAGGCATTACCACCGCGCCCGGAATCGTGTTCTTGGCCTGCATATAGAGCGCACCTACCAAGCCCGCAGAGGACAGGGCCTTGGTCTTACGTTCTTCCCACGGTTTTAATTTGATAAACGAAGCAATACCGCTGCTCTTCATCGTACTGCTTAACATATCAAAGCCCGCAAACGTCAATTCATCGGACACGCTGGGCTGGGCCAAAATTAATTTTTCCAGTTCCTTGGCTACTTTATCGCTGCTGGCCAAAGAGGACGCCGGGTCCAACTGCGTGGACACCATAATCATACCTTGGTCTTCATCGGGCAGTAAACTGCTGGGCACAATTTTAAACATCGCCCACGCGCCCAAGAAGAAGAGGGCCACCACCACCGCAGAAACCGACAAGCGGCGGATAAAGTAAGATACCCAAGTACCGTATTTTTTGGTCAATTTGCCAAAGAATTGGTCAAATTTATAGAAAAATCCGCTGGTCGGCTTTTCCTGCTTTTTCAGCAACAGCGCGCACAACGCAGGCGTTAAGGTCAGCGCCACCAAGCCGGAAATAACCACGGACACGGCAATCGTAATAGCAAACTGCTGGTACATCACACCCGTCAGCCCGCCCATAAACGCCACCGGCACGAACACGGAGCACAGCACCAGAACAATCGCCACTACCGGGCCGGACACTTCGTCCATAGCCTTAATGGTGGCTTCTTTTACGGGGAGATCTTCCTCGTCCATAATACGTTCCACGTTTTCAATTACTACGATAGCGTCGTCCACCACCATACCGATAGCAAGTACGAGGCCGAAGAGCGTAAGCGTATTGATAGAGAAACCAAAGAGTTTCATCCCGGCAAACGCGCCGATAATAGACACCGGCACTGCCAAGCACGGAATTAAGGTGGCGCGCCAGTCCTTTAAGAACAAATAAACGACCAAGAACACCAAAATCATTGCTTCAATTAAGGTATGGATTACTTCTTTAATAGACGCTTTTACGAACAAGGTGGTATCGTAAGCGACTTTGTATTCCATATCCAAATCGGGCGGAAAGTTGGCGGCCAATTCCTGCATACGCTTTTCAACCGCCTGCGCGGTAGACACGGCGTTAGCACCCGGGGAGAGATACACTCCAATCGGCACAGCCGGGTTACCGTTATAGTTACCGTTAAACTCATACGTCTGGCTGCCGAGTTCCACGGTGGCCACATCTTTTAGGCGCAAGGAAGTACCGTCTTTATTTGCGCGCAAAATAATGTCTTCAAACTGTTTGGGGTCGGTCAAGCGGCCGGGCGCAATAATGGAATACGCGCGGTCCACCGCCACCGGGAGCGGCGGCTGGCCGATTTTACCCGCCGCACGCTGGACGTTCTGCGCCTGTATGGCCGAGGCCACATCACTTACAGACAACCCGCGCTGGGAGAGTACATCCGGCTTAATCCAAATGCGGATAGAATAGTCGTTGGCGGACATTACCTGCGCATCGCCCACGCCTTCAATACGTTTTAAATCATCTACAATGTTTAAAAGCGCGTAGTTCCCTACCGTCGTAGTATCGGAACGGCCGTTAGGGGAATAAAGCGCGATTAACTGCAAAATAGCGGAGGATTTTTTGTTGACCTGAATCCCGTAGCGGCGCACGTCTTCGGGCAAGGTGGCCGTAGCCCCCTGTACGCGGTTGTTGACGTTAATCATCGCCTGGTCCGGGTCGGTGCCTACTTTAAAGGACACCGTCAGTTTCATATCCCCGTTGGAGGAAGAAGTGGAGTTCATATACAGCATATCTTCCACCCCGTTTACCTGCTGTTCCAGCGGAGCGGCCACCGTATTGGCAATTACCTCCGGGCTGGCACCCGGGTAACTGGCCGACACCTGCACGGTGGGCGGCGTCAAGTCCGGGTATTGCTCAATAGGCAACATCGTGATAGACACGATACCCGCCAAGGAAATTAACAGCGAAATAACCGTAGAAAAAATGGGACGGTTAATAAAGAATTTAGAGAACATAATTATTTCCCCGTCTGCGCGTTATCCGCGGCCGCTGCTTCTTTGGCTTGGGCCGCATCCTGCGGCAAGGCCTGTTCGTCCGGCGATTCGGCAGATTCAATGGCTTCTTCCAATTTGGCTACATCGCCTTCGTCCGCCGCCGGGGCCGCGGTCTCTTCGGCCTTAGGCATAAAGGTTTGCATTTTGGCGGTAACTTCCATACCCGGGCGCAAGCGGATAAGCCCGTCCGACACCACCTTTTCGCCCGCCTTTAAGCCGTCGCTGACGATATACATATCGTCCTGCATTTCCGCCTGAATCGGGCGCGCCACAATCATATTGTTCCCGTCAATTACATAGGCAATTTTGCCCTGCGCGCTGTTAAGCACCGCGGAGGACGGAATCAAAATAGCGTTCTTATAGATAGCGCCCACCAAGCGTACACGCACAAACTGGCCGGGCATTAAGGCACGGCTCTTTTTGGGGTTGGCAAATTCGGCCTTAATCGCCAAACTGGACGTTTGGGTGTTTTCCGAACTGTCAAAGAAAACGATTTTACCCTTTTCGGAATACAAACTGCCATTGGGCAAAACGGCTTCCACATACACGGGAGCCTGGGAAGCGGTCAACTTGCGGTATTCTTCGGGTTTTAACAGTTGTTTGTCGTCGCTGCCCAACACAATTTGGCCCGACATAAAACCGGCGGCCAATTTTTCAAACTGGCGGCTGGGCATAGAAAAGTTTACATACAAGGGGTCAATTTGCACCATCGTCGTCAAAAGGCCCGATTCGCCCGCGGCGGAAATCAAACTGCCGACAGATTGCGCTTCTTTGCCCGCAATGCCGGAAATCGGCGCGGTAACCTTGGTGTAACCCAAATTGATTTGCGCATCGTTCACACCTGCCTGCGCCACCTGTACATTGGCCTTGGCGGTATCATAAGCGGAAATAGCGTTATCGTAATCCTGCTGGCTGACGGCGTTATCGGCGCGGAGTTTCTTCATACGCGCATAAGTGCGCTGGGTGCGGCGTTCTTCGGCCTGTGCTTGGGCCAAGGCGCCCTGGGCCTTTTCCAACGCTACCTTATATTGTTTGTCGTCAATTTGAAAAAGTTGTTTGCCTTCGTTTACATATTCCCCTTCATTATACAAGCGGGCCTCTAAAATACCCCCCACCTGCGCGCGGATTTGAATTTCCAACGAGCCCGCCACTTGGGCTGGGTATTCAATATCCCAAGGCAAATCCTGCTGTACCACCTCTACCGCATTGACTACGGTCGGGGCGGCGGCACCGCTGGCGGCGGATTTTTTGCAACCGGAAACAAACACGGTTGCCAAGCCCAAAGCCATCACGGCAACGGGCAAAAAGTATGTTTTCTTCACAAGTTTCTCCCAATATAATAAGGTTAATGTCTTTCCCAAGATTATATAAAAATTTTTCCTATGGCAACGCTTTTATATAATTAGTTAAAAATAAGGTACTGACAAGCGCCGCACAAACACTTATAATAAAGTGTACCTGTTGGGGGAAAATATGAACGAAAAAAAATTTACTCTTTTGGAACAAACCATTGGGCACACGCCCTTATTAGAACTGACGCGCATTAACACCACGCCCGCGCATATTTGGGCCAAACTGGAAATGTTTAACCCGTATAGCGTAAAGGACCGCGCGGCCCTGTATATGTTAAACGCCGCGGAAGCCAATGGAAAACTGGCGCCCGGCGGCACGGTGGTAGAGCCCACCAGCGGCAACACAGGGATTGCACTTGCGTTTTTAGCCGCTGCCCGCGGGTACAAAATGATTTTAACTATGCCCGAAAGTATGAGCGCCGAGCGCGTGAAACTGGTAAAGGCGTTAGGGGCGCAAATTGTTCTTACCCCCAAGGCGGACGGGATGAAAGGGGCCGTAGAAGCCGCCTTAAAAATTGTGAAGGAAACGCCCGGGGCCTTTATGCCCGGCCAGTTTGATAACCCCAACAATCCCCGCGCACACGAGGAAACCACCGGGCCTGAAATTTGGAACGCCTTAAACGGACAAGTGGATATTTTTGTAGCCGGGGTAGGCACGGGCGGCACAATCAGCGGGGTAGGCCGTTATTTAAAAAAGCAAAACCCGCATATTAAAATTGTGGCCGTAGAACCCGCCGAATCCCCCCTCTTATCCGCAGGCAAAGCGGGCCCGCACGGCATACAAGGCATTGGCGCCAACTTTGTGCCGGGGAATTTAGACAGAAGCGTTATTGACGAAATTATTCCCGTCAAAACCGCAGATGCCCAGCAAACCGCCCGCGAACTGGGACAAAAGGAAGGTCTTTTGCCCGGCGTATCCGGCGGGGCCGCATTGTGGGCCGCGTTGGAACTAGCCAAACGCGATGAAAACAAGGACAAAAATATCGTTGCGTTATTGCCCGACAGCGGAGAACGCTATTTAAGCACAGGCCTTTTTGATTAGGAGCGCGCTATGAACAAGTGGCTACTTGCAGGCTTTTTGGGTTGTGTGGCGTTTGGTGCGTTTGCCCAAACCGCGCCTGAACCGGATGAGATTGTAATTGAAATGCACGGGGAAAGCACTTCCCCCCAAGCGGGCGTTTCCGTTTGGAGCAAAAACGCCCGGCAATTAACGCGCCTCTTCCGCGGTAAAGACAAAACCTATGTACTCTACCAAGTGGAAAATGTTTCATCCGCCGATAAAATCCTCCGCGCAAAAAACGGCAAGCGCTACGCTTACGTCCGCTACGGGAGCGACGACGGCGACTACCGCAAATTTCTGTTTAATGCCCAAGACCCACAAACCTTTGTGGCTTGCGCGGCCAATGTGGCGGACGTATTAGCCGTCAATAAAAAATACGGCGTTAATTTAGGGGTCAACCAGCAGGATTTTTTGCGCACTTATGAAAATAAGTCCACGCTTACTAATTTACTGGATAAGGCGGCAAATAAAACCTATCCCGTTTACCGCTTGGAATACACGGATGTAAACCATAAAACGCCCGTACCTACTTATTTTGTATTTGACGAAGGCTATTTAAAAGATACGCTATCCGGCGAGGAGGCCTTTACCGCTTACGCAAACAATCTTTCAAAAGTTAATAAAGACCTGACCAAACAAGAGAAGGACGCCCAAGCCAAGCGGGAACAGGCCGAAAAGCAGGCCCGCCAAAAGCAAAACCGCCCTGTGCGCAAGGCGCTTGTGTCCGGCGGGACGGCGACCGACCAAGCCTATATGCCCCGCGCGGTAAATGCTACCCCTTTGCCCGCGCTTACGCCGAGCAAAATTCCGGCCGGAACGCCGCTTAACTAGCCCTTTTAAGGCCCGCCAAACGGCGTGGCTTTTTGTTTCGTTTTTCCCCAGATTTCCTATAATAAAGGTATGAATATGGATACGGTTTCGCTTTCCTCGTTTAGTATTGCCGGGTTTTTATATGTGCTGTTGCAAATTTTTGTAACGGCGCATATTTTGCGCTATAAGGACGATGTAAAAAGTTCTATCGGTTGGATTGGCCTCGTGTGGCTGACCCCGCTCCTGGGCAGTATTTTTTACGTTCTGTTTGGCATTAACCGCATCCGCCGCAAGGCGTTGTCCTTGCGCAACAAAGGGCCCAATTTAATGGCGCTGACAGGCAAAACGGAGCAGGAAATCCGCCAAGAAATTCCGCGTCCGTTTCTGCAACTTTTGCGCCTTGGCTACAAAGTTCACCCGCAATTTTTTTCCTTTGGCAACCACGCCGAGCCCTTATTAAACGGGGACGAAGCCTACCCGGAAATGTGCCGCTTAATTGCAAGTGCAAAAAAAGAAGTTCTTCTGCAAAGTTACATCTTTGATAACGACCGCGCGGGGCAACTTTTTATCCCCGCTTTAAAACAAGCCGTTAAAAACGGGGCCAAGGTAAAGGTATTGGTGGACGGCGTGGGCCTTAACTATTCCAAGCCAACGATTGCTACTGCTCTGCGCAAAATAAAAGGCATAGACTTCGCCGTATTTTTACCCTCAAAAAGCCCTATTAATTTGCCCTTTGTCAATTTGCGCAACCACCGCAAAATTTTAATTGTGGACGGAGAAACTGCCGTCTTTGGCGGGATGAATATTGCCGCAGGCAACCTTGTCCAGACCAACCCCAAAGAGCCCATACAGGACATTACCTTTAAGGTTTCCGGCCCGGTGGTGGACCAAATGTCGCGCGTGTTTGAAGAAGACTGGCTCTTTGCGGGCAAACGCCACTTTATCCCCGTTTCCTTTAAAGAGTCCAAAACGCTCCCGGGCCATATGCCCGCGCGTATCATCCCCGACGGGCCCGACAGCGACTACGGGAAACTGGAACAACTGATTTTGGGCGCGCTTTCCTGCGCCCAGCGCGAGGTAAGCATTGTTACGCCGTATTTCCTGCCGGAGAGTGATATCTTGTCCGCCTTGGAAGTAACCGCTATGCGGGGCGTAAATGTGGAAATTATTTTGCCCTCCAAAAGCAATATTTTGGGGATGGACTACGCAATGCGCGCCAACTTCGCCAAATTGCTTAAAAAGGGCGTAAAAATCTACCGCACCCAGCCGCCCTTTGACCACAGCAAAATTGTACTGGTAGATAAGGCTTGGATTTTTGTCGGCTCGGCCAACTGGGACGTGCGCAGTTTTAAACTTAATTTTGAGTGCAATATGGAGTGCACAGATAAACATTTGGCCGAAAAATTAGCGCAAATCATCGCACGCAAAAAAGTGGGCGCGTTCCAAGAAAAATGGAACAGAGAAAAACCGCCCTTTTGGCGCACCTTGCGCGACAATGCGTTTAAATTATTAACGCCCTATTATTAATATGTTTTACAAACAACCCCAGGCAGATAAAATTCTCGTCCAGCACGGCCGCCCCACCGCCAGCACGCTCCCCAAATGCTTTACCGTGTGCGTGTGGAACTGGCAAAAGAGCAAGCAAAAACCGTGGAAGGACGAATTTAAACAAGTGGCCGCCGCTGCGGATTTATTCTTGGCGCAAGAGGTGCGCCGCTCGCCCGAAGTGTTTGAAATAATGGAAAAAACGCCCTATCATTGGAGCGGGGCCGTCAGTTTCTTCTCCCGCCAAAACAGCCCCACGGGCGTAGCAACGGGATGCATTGCAAAACCGCTTCAAATTGCCTTTAAAGCAGGAGAAAGGGAACCGCTCTTGCGCGTGCCCAAAATGACGCTCTCTACGCTTATTCCGCTTGCAGACGGGCGCTCCTTGCTGGTTATCAACGTCCACGCCATTAATTTTAGGGGGCTAAAACCCTTTGATACCAATTTAAAGCGCGCCGCCGAACTGTTATTAAACTACAATGGGCCCGTGCTTTTAGGCGGCGACTTTAACGCTTGGAGCCTAAAACGCCGCCGTTTATTATCCTGTATGGCCCGCGCGGCGGGGCTCGCCGAAGTGCCCTTTGAGCCGGACAACCGCACCCGCTGTTTGGGCCGCCCGGTAGATTATCTGTTCGTACGCGGCCTGCGCATAAAAGCCGCGGGCGTACGCGTTACGCGCGGCTCCGACCACAATCCGCTTTTAGTGCGTTTGGAAGCCTAAAATAGCAATACAAATATGCTAAAATATATGAATTATGAATACATCTGACAATAAAGCCGTGTATTTTAAACGCGAAGCCCTCAAACGGGTGGTTGCCGCGTTTGATAAAGGTACGCTTGAAACCCAAGCGGAAACCATTCCCTTTGAAGTGCTGCCGAAGGATTCCAAATCTACGGTACGCTGCTGCATTTACAAAGAACGGGCCGTCTTCCGCGCCCGCACGTTGGCCGCGTTGGGCGGAAGCGTAGAAAAAGACGACGAAGCCACGTCGCTTAACAAATACGCCAAAGAAGCCCTCTTGCGCAAGGCCGTGCCGGAAACCCCGCTGACCGTAATGGACATCGCCTGCAAAGGCTGCGTAAAGGCCCGCCATTTGGTAACCGAAGCCTGCCAAGGCTGCTTGGCGCGCCCGTGCCAACAGGCCTGCAAATTCGGCGCGATTTCGTTTACCGAAGGCCGCTCCTGCATTGATGCCGACAAGTGCAAAAACTGCGGCCAATGCAAGGCCGTCTGCCCCTACAACGCCATTACCTATGTGCCCGTACCGTGCGAGCAATCTTGCCCGGTAAACGCTATCCACAAGGGCGAAAACGGTTTTGCCAAAATTGATTTTGACAAATGTATTTCCTGCGGCCATTGTATGGATGCGTGCCCCTTTGGCGCCATTATGGAACGCAGCCAATTAATTGATATTTTGACCCAATTAAAAAGTTCCCACAAAGTCTGCGCAATGATTGCGCCGTCTATCGTCGGCCAGTTTGACTGCACCTTGCCGCAACTGATGACCGCTATCCAAAAGGCGGGCTTTGATAAAGTAACCGAAGTCGCCTTGGGCGCGGACATTACCACCGCCAACGAAGCGCGCGAATTGGTGGAACGCCTGGAAAACGGCGCCCGCTTTATGACCACTTCTTGCTGTGCGGCGTGGATTCAAGCCGTCAAAAAGCATTTGCCGGCGTTGAAAGATTTTGTTTCCCACACCAAAACCCCGGCCGCTTACACCGCCGAGATTGAAAAGAAAAACGGTTTTGTTACCGTGTTCGTCGGGCCGTGCGTGTCTAAACGCGTGGAAGGGATGGAAGACCCCAATATTGACTATGTAATGACCTACGAAGAGTTAGGCGCTATGCTAGACGCCAAGGGTATTAACCCCGCCGAGTGCGAGGAAATGCCGCTTGACCCGGCCATTTCCGGAGAAGCCCGCTACTACGGCGTAACCGGTGGCGTGGCCCAAGCGGTAGAAAACGCGATTGCGGGCAAACGCCCCTTTAAGAAAATGGCGATTAACGGCCTAGACAAAAAGGCTATGTTAATGCTTAACGCGTTTGCCAAGGGCGTGGGCGACTTCCAACTGTTGGAAGTAATGAGTTGCAAGGGCGGCTGTATCGGCGGTCCGTGCACTATGAAAAAGCAAGCCCAAGTGATTAAGCCGATTAAAGATTTAGTCGCCGCCAGCCCCAAAGTGCCCTGCGCTTTGGACGATAAAAAAGAAGCGAAATAACCAACGCTTTCAAAAGGAACACCCCGGGTTAATTACAACCCGGGGTGTTTTTCATTTATACCAAAAGCAGATTTAAGGAAGACGGTAAATTTGGCACGTTCCGACAGAGGGCGGACAGGTTTGCGTGCGGGATTCTGTTCCGCCCATACTCTTGCATACTCTTTTAGCAACCGTATCATCGCTTTTGGCCCAGCACTCCACCACACCGGGCGTTTGGCTGTGGTCGCCATACATCACAATGCCCGTTTTAAATTCCCCTTGCGGGCGGGTATATCCCGCGGAGGCCTCGTTATTTCCGCCACCGTAAATATGCCAATCATACCAACCATTGTTTCCGCAATAGATTTGCCCATTATTTGCGCCAACGCTGCAACCGCTTATTTCTCCAACATCCAGCACACTTACATCATCAATATACGCCCCATTAGCCATATAATACAGTTCTGCGGCATTTTTAAGGGTCTTTATGTTGGGCATCATTGCCCCCAAGCGGCTTTTTTCCACCGCCACATTATATTGTGGCAACGCCACCGCCGCCAAAATGCCAATAATAAGTACGACAACCAATAGTTCAATTAAAGTAAAACCTTTCATTTTTTTCTCCTTGTTAAGGCCTTTATATTTGAGCAAAACGGCCTTTTATACGCGTTTTTATACAGTGGATACATCCGGGTACGACCACCGCAATTTATCAAAATTTTAACAAAAAAAAAA
>CAVKWQ010000004.1:0-40596 GCA_963660385.1 Muribaculaceae bacterium | reverse complement strand
CCACGACCTTCTCCTTACCATGGAGATGCTCTACCGACTGAGCTACCCCAGCATTTTATGCTGGCCTTTGCAGGCTTTTTATCCTTGCCAAGCGGGCGATGGGAATCGAACCCACGTATCAAGCTTGGAAGGCTAGTGTTCTACCATTGAACTACGCCCGCGCAAGGCATTACTTTATTATATCAAAAAATATACAATTACAAAAGGGTTTTAGTCAAAAACCCCGCGAAAAACGGCCCCCAATCGGGAGCCTTTGTTTTATTATACCAAAAAGAAATATATTTAGCAATAGAAAAACCCGGCCGCTCGGGCCGGGCTAAAAAACGGTGGGAGGCCTTGTCCCCTACAAGAGGCGTACCCAAAAACGGGCGATAGTGGCACTCCCATATGGCTAGTATAGCGGGGAAGCGTAAAAAATCAAGGCCCAATTTTGTACATTTTTATTTTTTCTTCCTAAATTTGAAATTTTTTGCTATAATAATTAGGTCTTACCGATTTGTTACGGTGCGGTGGCCAAGTGGTAAGGCGTGAGTCTGCAAAACTCATATTCGCGGGTTCGATTCCCGCCCGCACCTTATGATTTGAACCCTGCGTTTAAAGATAACGCAGGGTTATTTTTTGCCAAAAAATAGTTTTCTAAAAACACTTTTTCTTTATTACCCTTACTTTTTGTACCGACAAAAAGTAAGCAAAAAACTCGCCGCCCAAAGCGTTATAAAAAGCAGAGTTGAACGGATATTTTGATAACTCGCCCTATCGGGCTCAAACAAATCAAAATATTATCCCGTTCTACTCGCTTTTTATCAGCAACGTAAGGGCGGCCCAAACGGCAAAGACATCAAGGAGTTTCCACCCCAATTACACGAAGGAAACGCCCCATATTCTTAAATTCTTGCCAAATAATCCCGTAAGGTTCTATACGATTTTGCGGGTCTTAGCCCGACTATAAAAGGCGTATAAGGCGGAGGAGTATTTTTACTTGTTTGAGCGTAGCGAGTTGTAAAAATACCCGCCGTTACTGCCTTTTATGGGCACCGACCCGCTGGTCTTTTTGGTTCTTTTTCTCCCACGAGAAAAAGAATAAAAAACCCCCGCTTATCATAAAACCGTAAGTGGGGGTTGGCTGTTTTCCTGTAAGGATTAATCTTCTTCCGGCACTTCGGGCAAAATTTCCGTTTTGCTCTTATCTTCCGGATAAGGAATCCCCTTAAAAGTATAGTTGAACCAATCGCCCAGTTCGTCCATTAAAATATAGGTAACCGGGGTCATCAATAGCGTAACGAGCAGCGAGAGCGCCTGCCCGCCCACGATAACAATCGCCAAACTGCGGCGCTGGTCGGCGCCTTCGCCGTTGGAGAAGATCATCGGGGCCACACCCATAATCAAGGTGAGCGTCGTCATCAAGATCGGGCGCAAGCGCACACGGTTGGCCTGCAAGATAGCGTCCGTACGGCCGTAGCCGCGGGCGCGCAGTTGGTTGGTGTAATCGGTCTGCAAAATAGCGTTCTTACTGACTACACCGATTAACATAAAGATACCCAACAAACTGTACAAGTTAAGCGACTGCCCCGTTAAGAACAAGGACAGCACCGCAAACGGCAGCGTAAGCGGCAAGGAAACAATAATCGCCACTGGGTGCGTATAACTTTCAAACTGCGCGGCCAAAATCATATATTTAAAGAAGAACGCCAAGACGAACGCGAGCAAGAACGAGGAGAACATCTTGGTCATTTCTTCGGACATACCCGTTACGCCGCCCGAATATTCCGCGCCTGCGTTCAGACGCTGGAAGATATCGTTCATAATCGCCAAGGCGGAGCGCGTATCAATGCCGTTCAAGTTGGCTTGCACGGTTACTTGGCGCTGGCGGTTCTGGCGGTCAATTTGGCTGGGGCCGGTGCCTTCTTCAATATAGGCTACGCTGTCCAAACGCTGAATCGTATCCTGTCCGTTGATTTTGCCGGGCACCATCAAAGCAGAAATGGCTTCCTTGGTGTCGCGGTATTCCTCGGCCACGCGGACGCGCACGTCATACAAATCGTCGCCTTCCTTGTATTTGGTAATGTCGTCTTCGCCGCCTACCATTGTGCGCAACGCGGACGCAATGGACGAAATCTTAACGCCCAAGTTCTGCGCTTTTTCGCGGTTGATGACTACGCGGTATTCCGGCTTGGACAAGTCCAGCGAAGTATCCACGTCAATAAAGCGCGGGTCCTTGGACAACTGCTGTACCATTGCCTGGCTGTATTCGCTTAACTTATTGATATCCGGGCCGGAGATAACAAATTCCAATTCGTACGAACCGGAGGACGGCGTTTCGCTGACTACATAAGAGTTGCTCTTCAACCCTTTGTATTTCTTCATCATTTCGCGGATAGCGTTCAAATATTCTTTGGTCGTTACGCCGCCGCGTTCTTTGCGTCCGTCCAATTCCACGCGGATATACCCTTTGTTGGAAGGGTTAGAGGACACGAAACTGCTGGAAGCCACGCCAGCCGCCACCAAGGTATCTTTCACGTGCGGCAAGCGGCGGATATCCTTTTCAATTTGCTTTAAGATATCCTGCGTATCGGTGTAACTGGTGCCCACCGGGGCTTCAATGCTGACCTGTACTTTACCGCTGTCGTCCGTAGGCATAAATTCCCCGCCTACGCGCGCCAACATCGGCACTAACAACACCAAGCACAAACACGCCAAGGAAACCATAATCTTGCGGTGGTGGATAGACCAATCCAAAAGCGGGATATACCAATCCACTAATTTTTTATTTACACCGTCAACAAAGTTATCCAGTTTAGTTTTCTTTTCCTGCTTTAACATCTTGGCGCAGAGCATAGGCGTAAGCGTCAAGGCCACCACGCCGGAGAGCGCAATAGCGAACACTACCGTCATACCGTAACTGCTTACCACACGGCCTACGATACCGTCCATATACGCAAGCGGCAAGAAGATTACCAAAATAGACAGCGTCGTCGCCACTACGGTAGAGGTAATTTCGTGCGAACCGTCCACAGCCGCCACTTTCGGGCTTTTGCCGTACTTTTCCATATGGCGGAAGATGTTTTCCAACATTACGATAGCGTCGTCAATTACGATACCTACGGCTACCAGCAAGCCCAACAGCGTCATCGTATCAATCGTAAACCCGGCCATATTCATAAAGATAAACGAACCGATAATAGAAATCGGCATAGCCAAGAACGAAATGAACGTAGAGCGCAGAGAGCCCATAAAGAAGAACACCATAATACCGGCTAAAATACCGCCCAGAATAATGTGTTCCAACACGCTGTGTACGGAAGCGCGGATGTTGCCGGACTGGTCCATCATTAAGGAAATGGAAATATCCGCCGGGAGCGTGGGTTTAATTTTTTCCAACTTGTCTTTTACACCCTGCACTACGGCCAAGGTGTTGGTGCCGGACTGCTTGGTGATTTCCAAGGTTACGGCACGGCGTTTGTTTAAGAACGTGGATTCGCGTTCGTATTCGCCGGAGTCTTCGGCATAGCCGATATCGGCAATTTTAATAGAAGCGCCGTTGCGGTTTGCAATAAAAATATCGTTGAAGGACGGCACATCCGGGATACGGCCCAAAATACGCAGCGTAAATTCCTGGTGCTGCTGTTCCACGCGGCCGCCCGGGATTTCTACGTTCTGGTCGGCCAACGCGGCGGAAACGTCGCTAATAGGCAAGTTCAAAGAAAACAGTTTGAGCGGGTTTACCGTAATGTGGATTTCGCGTTCGCGGCCCCCTACAATGTTCACGGCACCTACGCCGCGGATGTTTTCAATGTTTTCTTTTACCTTCTTTTTGGCAATTTCCGTCAGTTCTACAATGTCGCGGTCGCCGGATACAACTACGTTTAATACGGCGATGGAGTCCATATCCAACTTTTGCACCACGGGGGCTTCGGTCCCGTCCGGAAGGTCGTTTTTAATGAGTTCTACTTTATCGCGCACTTCCTGGGCGGCCACGTCGCCGTCTTTATCCATCAAGAACTTAATACTTACCAAGGAGGCGCCTTCCATACTCTGGGATTTGATTTCATCAATCCCTTCCACCTGGTTGACGGATTCTTCAATAATCTTGGTAACGGAAGTTTCAATTTCTTCCGGGCTGGCACCGGCCAAAGTAGTCTGCACCAGCACATACGGTACGTCCACGTTCGGGAACATACCCACGCCCATACCGGAATAGGACATTAACCCGACTACCACAATAGCCAAGCACATCATAATAGTGGCTACCGGGCGGCGGATGAAGACGGCGGTAAAACCGCCCTTCTTCATTTTCTCCTTTTCCAGCGCTTTGGACGCTTGTAAATTGTCGTTGTTTTCAGCCATACTTAATTATTTTTCCAATTCAATTTTGCTGCCGTCTTTCAAACCATAGGTAAACGTAAGCACCTGTTCACCCACGGAAAGGCCTTCGCTCACTTCCAAGTGGTTGCTGTTGATAAAGCCCGTCTTTACGTTTCTGCGCACGGCGGTTTTGCCGTCGGCGGACGGAACAAACACGTACGTTTCGTTCGTTTCTTCGTCCGTGTAAACGCTCTGTTTGGAAACAGAAACGGCGTTCGCTTTTTCGGACAACGTAATATCCACTTTGGCGAACATACCCGATTTTAACAAGCCTTTGGTATTATCGGCGTAAAATTCCACGGCTACCGCGCGGCTGGTGGAGTCCACCACCGGGCTGATAATCGTCAGTTTGGCTTCAAATTCTTTGCCGGGCAACGCGTCCACGCGCAAGGTGGCGGGCTGGCCCTTGTAAATTTCGCCAATGTAGCGTTCCGGGATATCCACCGCTACGCGCACTTTTTCCTGGTTTACCACCAAGGCAATCGGCGTAGAAACCGTTACGTTGGCACCCGGGTCCAAATACACGCGGCCGACTACACCCGTAATGGTGGACGGCACGACCACCGGCTCATACACGGCGCCGACTTCGTCGCGCTCAATTAAAGAAACCGTCTGGTTCTTTTTGACCGAGTCGCCTTCGCGCAAGACGTTTTTAAGCAATTTGCCGTTCACACGCGGGAAGAGCGTCGCTTCTTCCAATGCCTTGATACTGCCGGACATTAACAGTTCGTGTTTCAAGGTGCGTTTTTGCACGGTTTCTTGTTTTACTAAGAAAACATCCTTAGCCACACCGTCTAACGGGCCGGACGTTTTGGGTTTAAAAATGACCGCCAAGGCCAAAATAAAAGCCAGGGCCACTACCCCCCAGATTACTCTTCTTTTAGTTCTTTTTTTCATACAAATTTACCTCTACACCTACGGCGAATTTCAAATCGGAAAGGGCAATCGCCCCGTCATATACGGCCTGCACATATTGCAAGTCGGAATCGTTCACGTTGGAAATAGCGTCATTGACTTCCAACTGGCTCGTAAGACCCGCGCGGTAACGCTTCATTTGCGAGTTCAAGTTTTCCCGGGCCTGTTCCACTACGCCTTTGGTGGCCTCAATGCGGGAGCGGGCTTCTTCCAAATTCAGCCACGCTTCTTTTACTTGGATGCGTACATTTTTCATTTTGTTTTGGTACGCCGCCACCGCCTGTTCGTAGGCAAGTTCCTTTTGCGCTACCTGCGAGGATACTTTAAACCCCTCAAACAGCGGAATACTCAGCGTTACGCCAGCGGCACTCGTCCAATAATAGTCTTTTTTGTGCTGCGGGAAACCGTTTTCGGTTACGCCGTTATAGGTATAGTTGCCGTTTAACGCAAGCACCGGCATATGGCCCGCGCGCGCAATTTTAATGTTGTAATGCGCCGCGTCCACAGCCAATTTGGAGAGTTTTAATTCCGGGCGTTTTTCCATCGCCAAGTTATATAACTCATCCAAGGACGGCGTTTGAGGCAACTCTAAATCCTTTTGCGTCCAGGTTAAATAAATGCGGTCTTCCGGGTCGCGGTTTAGAATTTGGCGCAAATACAGGTTGCCCAGTTCAAAGTTCTTTTTGGCCTGCAAGACCGTAGGTTCAATGTTTTCCACCTTTACCTTTTGGGTCAGCACATCCAAACTGCTGGCAAGGCCCTGTTTGTATTTGGCTTGGGCTTCGTCCAGGTGCTGTTTGGCAATATCCAAATATTCCTCTTGCACGCGGATTAAAGCGGCGGCATAAATAATGTCGTAGCAAAAGCCCACTACCTGCTTGGTAACGGTATCTTGCACATTGCGCAAGTTAAAAAGCCCTTGCTCCGCGCCTACCTTGGCCAAATTGACCGAGTTGCGGATTTGCCCGCCAGACCACAATACATAGGAGGCGTTCAATCCGGCTTGGTAAGTATTATTCTGGCCGATTTCAATGCTTTGGTCGCCCATAATAATCTTGCCCTTTTTAAGCGCACGGCTATACGACCCGTCCAAAGACAAAGAAGGATAGTAACTGGAACGAGACTGCGAGAGTTGCTCTTCGTAGATTTCCTTCGTCTTTTGCGCATCAATGATTTGGTAACTGTCCGAGAGCGCCATCCGAATCGCGTCGGAAATGGTGATTTTCTCCCCCCCTACCTCTTCACGTTCGGCAAACAAACTGTTTGCCGCTTTGCCCGGAGCAGCCCCCAGGCACGCAGGCGCATATGCTGCCATAAGCGCGAGTATTACCCATTTTTTCATATGTTTTATTTTGTTTCCTTATAGTATGCTTGAATACCAAGTAAAATGATTTTTACCAGCCGTTCTACGGTGTCTTTATTAAAGGCACCCCCGCGGTAAGCGGCGGGATTGATATGCTGCGTTAAATACGCGCTAAACATAATCTCCGCCGAAATGCCCGACACCAAGCGGACAATATCCGCCACACTGCCAGCCGGGAGTTTGCCCTTTTGCTCTTCCCGCGTTAAGGTTTCCGCCAATATATCCTGCACGCAAGGCTTTTCCTTAGGCGGGAGTTGTTTGGAATCCACATCCAAGGTATAAGAAATCATCTGCAAAACAAACTTGGAGTGAATCGGGTCCTTGGCAAAAAAATCCAAGTGGGATTTTAACCCTTCGTTTAATATTTCCGCCGGGCCGCTGGCGTGCTCGGACACACGGTCCAACAGTTTGCTGAACAGTTGCTCGTGGTCCTCAATAATGCTGAGGCACAAATCTTCTTTATTTTTAAAGTAATAATAAAGCACAGGCTTGGTTACGTTTACCTTTTCGGCAATTTCGCGCATAGACACTTTGTCTAAACCCTTTTCCGCCATCAGGTGGAACGCCGCCTGTTTAATGGCCGCACGCATACGGTTTTCCCGTTCGGATTTATCTGTTTTTTCGGTTTCTTGTTTTTTCATAGGATTATTCAAATAATTTTACTTACCGGTCGGTAATATTTTACCAAATATTGCTAATCCCTGTACATATGTAAACGCACTTGCCGCTTAAAATATTGCATATAAAACAAAAGAGCCCCGGCAAAACCGGGGCTCAGGATAGGAATAAGCCGTTTTTAAAACAGCAAGGCAATCCCCCACACAAAAAACACGCCCAAAAGTCCCACCGCCACCAGCACAGGCACAAAGGCAAACAGCCAGGCCGTCAGCGCCTTGGCCGCGTTAAGGCCGCACAGGCGCATTAAGGAGCGCGTCAAATAGCCCAGTTGCAAGCCCAGCACCAACAGCAAGGCAAGCGGCGCTAATGCACCCAACCCCGCAACAGGTACGGCCGCGGAAATAAGCGCAAACGCAATTAAAAGCCCCTTAATAAAACCAGCGGAGCCAATCAGCACAAACAACCCGGCAGGCGAAGATTTGATATGTTTAAAATCCAAAAACAGCCCGCACAGGGAAGCAATAAAATACCCTGCCGTCAGTTCCGCAATAAACACCACTAACAGTTTAAAAAGCAGTGCCGCCGCGCTAATACCGTCGCCAATATTAAAGAACAACACCCAACCTAATGTGGCCGCAAAGTAGCCCATACACGCGCGGGGCAGAGAGCGCTCCCCCGCCAGTTGGGTAATGGCACCGGACGGGTCGTCCATATACTTAAAATAAGATTTAAGCAAGTTCATATTAGTTCACCCACAGATAGGAAACGCTCGGCGTAGCCAGCGTTTGCAACTGTTTGGCAAGCGTTTGGTTTTCCATAGACGAACCGAACGAGAAAATAAGTTCGCGCAGTCCGTCCGGGCGGGACGTGATGACCTTGGGGTCTTTAATTCCGGCTAACTCACCTGCCAACAAACGGGCGTCTTCTTCGCCACCCAATTTATCTACAAAGCCCAAATTATACGCCCGCTGGCCCGTAAATACGCGGCCGTCGGTATATTCGGCCAAATCCTCGGGTTTTACGTTGGGGCGGCCCGCTTTTACCGCCGCAAAAAACTGCGTGTAGGTATCGTTTACCATATCCTGCAAAATGGCTTTTTCGGCATCGCTCATCGGGCGGAAGGAAGAACCCATATCCTTATATTTGCCCGAAGTAATCGGGGTAACCTTTACGCCGATTTTGTCAAACAAGCCTTCTACATTGCTCGTTTGCATAATTACGCCCACAGAGCCCGTAATCGTGCCGGGTTCCGCCACGATTTTATCCGCCGCCATAGCAATATAAAAACCGCCGCTGGCCGCCACATCGCGGAACAGGGCCACGACTTTCTTTTTCTCTTTGGCCTTTAAAATTTCGCTGTAAATATTCTGCACGGAAGCCACCGTGCCGCCGGGGGAATTGATATCCAGTACAATGGCTTGGACGTTGTCGTCTTGCCCGGCCTCGCGGATTTTTTTAGCGATAGACGACGCGCCGGACGGGCGGGAAAACGCGGAGGAATTATTATCCTGCGCAATCACGCCGCGGACCTTAATCCAGGCAATACCCTTTTCCCCTTTGGCGCGCGAAAAGGCCGCCGCTAATTTGGAGGTTCCTTCCTCCTTCTCCGCCGCTTTGGCAGGTGTACATTTGGCCACGGGTTTAACCGTTAAATATACCCCGCACACCGCAGAAACGGCAAAAACGGCGAGCAGCAACACCGCCCAAATGCCGTGCACCGCGTGTTTATCCGCGGGCTTTTTTTCGTTCGGCTCTTGCGGGAGCGGGAACTCCGTTAAGGCCGTTTTTTCGTTTTCCAATAACTTCTTTTCCCACTCTTCTTTGGGCAGGCTGATATCCGTATTGGTTTGGTTTGCTTTATCGTTTTCTGGCATAAAATATCCTTTTATTAAAATTGTTACTTAATTATACAAATTAAATTGCTAAAATATGGGCAGTTCTTCCCGCGCGGGGAATAGATTAGGAGGCGTTATGTTTACCGGAGTTTACACCGCACTTGCCACCCCCTTCAATAACCGGGGGCAAGTGGATTATCCCGTTTTGGAGCGTTTAATCCAGGCGCAACTGGATGCCCAAGTAGCCGGGTTTGTATTGCTGGGCACCACAGCCGAAGCCGCCACTTTGTCAGCCGCCGAAAAGGCCGAAATCTTACGCTTCTGCACTCCGCGCATAAAGGGCCGCGCCAAAATTATTATCGGCACGGGCACAAATAATACCTCCTCCACTTTGCAAAACACCCGCGAGGCGCTTGCGTTTGAGCCGGACGGCGTGCTGGTGGTTACGCCGTATTACAATAAACCCAACCCCAGCGGCCTGATTGCCCACTACAAACAAGTGGCCGCCTTGGGTGCGCCTATTATCTTGTATCACATCCCGGGCCGGACGGGGTTAAAACTCTCCGCCGCCACCCTGGACAGATTACTTAGCGAAGTGCCGCAAATTGTGGGCGTGAAGGAATCCGACTATGATATGGCGCACGTTACCGATACCGCCGTTAAATACAGCGGCAAATTGAGTTACCTCTGCGGCAACGACGATTTATTTCCGCAGTATTTGGCGCTTAACGCCTCGGGCATTATCAGCGCGGCGGCCAATGTGTTTGCGCCCGCCTTTGTGCAAATTTACAAACGCTTTCAAGCGGGTCAGCCCCAAGAAGCCTTTGCCTTGTTTGCGCAACTTTATCCGCTTATAAAGGCCTGCTATTTGGAAACGAATCCCACTTGCGTAAAGTATATGCTTTCCAAAATCGGGTTCGGCACAGAAGCGGTACGCTTGCCGCTGGGGGAAGTTTCCGCCGAAAACAAGCAAAAAATAGACCGTTTGTTGCAAACGGCGGACAAAAATTTATTTATTAAATAAGGATTTTTATGAAGACCGTTGGAATTATCGGCATTAACGGGATGGTTGGGCAGAAGATGCTCGCCGAACTTAAAAAGATTAAAACACCCTTTGCACTTAAAACCTTTGGGCGCGCGGACGAAATTACACCCTTAGATATTGCTATTTTGTGTACGGACAACCCAGTTAGCAAAGAACTGGCCCCCAAAATAAAGGACCGCGTGAAATATACGGTGGATATGTCGTCCGAGTTCCGTATGACCCCGGGCGTGCCGCTTGTCATCCCGGAGATTAACCCGCAGGACATTACAGCGGACACCCACTTAATAGCCAGCCCCAACTGCACAACCACCGGGCTGGTGATGAGTTTGGCCCCGCTTAAACCGTTTTATCATTTTGAAGAAGTCTTTTTCTGCTCCTATCAGGCCATTAGCGGTGGGGGCAAAAAACTGTTGGACGATTTCCATACCCCGGGCTCGTATTACGCCAACAACTGCGTGCCGCTTATCGGCTCTGTCCAGCCGAACGGGCACACGTCCGAGGAATTAAAGGGCTTATACGAATCGCGCAAAATTTTGGGCTTGCCCTCCTTAAAGGTGTATTGCCACACGGTGCGCGTATCCGTAGAAAATTCCCACTCGCTGGGCGTTACCGTCAAGGCACAGGAACCCTTTGACCTCGCCCAAGTAAAAAAATTGTGGAACGCGTTTCCTAATTTAAAATACAGCGAAGACGTTATTACGCCCAAGGAAGCCAGCGGACAGGAAACCACCTACATTTGCCGCCTGCGCCAAGATGTAGAGGAGCCCAACGTAATCCACTATTTTATAACCTTTGATAATTTATTAAAGGGGGCCGCTATGAACGGCCGCCAAATTACAGAACTATTATTGGAGCGTTTTGTATGAAGAAAATTTTATTAAACGGAGCGGAAGGCAAAATGGGCAAGGCCATTGCCCGCCTGATTGAAGCCAACCCCCAATGGGGGCTCACCGTATCCGTCAAGCGCGAAAGCGGGCAAAAAGTAATTGGCGATTTTGACATCGTAATTGACTTTTCCACCCCGCAAGGCGCGCAGGAAGCCTTTACGATTGCCCACAAGCACCGCCGCCCCTTTTTAACGGGCACTACCAACCTGCCGGAAACCTTTTTGTTCCAAATGCAAGCAGAGGAAAAAATACCCGTTTTTTACGCGCCAAACGTCAGTTTAAGCGTGTTTTTCTTTACCGAACTGGTGCGCCTGGCGGGCAAGATGTTCCCGCAGTATGCGGCCGCCTTGCACGAAATCCACCATATTCACAAAAAGGATGCCCCCAGCGGCACCGCTAAAAATTTGGCCGATACGATTGGCCTGCCCTATTCCGCCATTACTTACGAACGAATTGGCGAAACGGTCGGCACGCACACGGCTAAATTTGTTTCCCCCTTTGACGAAATTACGCTCACGCACACGGCCAAAAACCGGGATTTGTTTGCAGAATCTGCTATACAGGTTGCCCTGTGGCTGATGAAGCGCGAGAGCGGGTTTTACACAATGTCGGACTATGCAAAATTTAAATTGAAGGAAAAACGCAAATGAAAATTCACTTCGTAGGTATTGGCGGCGTAGGGATGAGCGCGTTAGCGCAACTGCACGCAATGGGCAAGGACCAAGTAACCGGGTCCGACCGTTTAATCAGCAAAGGTTATACCGATATGGCCCTGTGGGGATATCTTAAAAAGTTGGGCATCCAACTCTTCCCGCAAGACGGAAGCGGCATTGACCACAAAACCGATTTGGTTATTTTATCCTCGGCTATTGAGGACACCAACCCCGAACTTATCAAGGCCAAGGCCTTGGGCATCCCCACGATGCACCGCTCGGAACTGCTTGCCAAGCACGTGGCCGAACACCGCACGATTGCAGTCTCCGGCACCAGCGGAAAAAGCACCACTACCGCTATGGTCTATGATATTTTGGCCTTTGCGGGGTTAAGCCCGTCCGTCATCACGGGGGCGTCCATTTTGTCCTTGCAAAAGGAACAAGGCGTCTTCGGCAATGTATATAAGGGTGAGAGCGATATCTTGATTATTGAGGCCGATGAAAGCGACGGCTCTATCGTTAAATACCACCCCTATTTGGGGCTGTGCCTCAATTTGCAAAAGGACCATAAGGAAATAAACATTTTGCAGGGGTATTTTAAAGAGTTTATCTCCCATTGTAAAACGGCTATTATTAACGCCGAGGAAAAAAACCTGCGCGTGCTGGCCCCGCAAGCCAAGACCTTCGGGCTTTCTATGGGCGATGTGCACCCGAGCGAAATCAAGGCCGACGGCTTCGGCTCCGACTTTGTCATTAAAGGCCAACCCTTCCGCCTGCATATTCCGGGCGTGCACAATGTGTGCAACGCCACCGCCGCGGTGGCTGTGGCCCTGCAAATGGGCGTAGATTTGGACACCTGCGCCAAGGCGTTAAACAAATTCGCCGGGATTGCCCGCCGCTTTGCAAGCGTAGGCAGTTACAACAAAATTGAGGTGGTGGACGATTTCGCCCACAACCCGCACAAATTAGCCGCCACTATTGAAGCGGCGCACCTGCGCGGCAAACGCGTCTTGGCCTTTTACCAGCCCCACGCCTTTACCTCTATCAAAATGCTGGCGGCGGACTTTGTGGATAGTTTCGCCAAGCACATCGGCCCCAACGACCACCTGTGGCTGACCGAGGTGTATTACCCGGGCGGAACGGTGCCGCAGGGCGTTTCCTGTCGGACGATTTTTGAGGGCTTAAAGGCGCGCGGCACCAATGTAAGTTACGACGACTGCCGCGAACGCATTTTGCAAGAAATGGCAGGCGCGGCCCAGCCGGGCGATATTTTGCTGGTGTTAGGGGCGCGCGACCCCACCTTGACGGACTTTGCCCGCAAGTTGTTGGCCTCTTTAAAGGAGCGCCAGCCGGCGGCCCCGTGCAAAACCTGTATGTTGGGTAACTGCTGTATGGCGTACACTAAATAACCTTGCCGCAATATAAAAACCGCCCCGGAGTAACAAATGCTCCGGGGCGGTTTTATCTAAACAAATCTAACTTAATTAAAGCGGTTCATCGCTTTTTCTATGCCGTCTTTAAAAAATATTTCCAGCGCTTCCACCGCGTGGTTTAGCGCTTCTTCCAACAAGGGTGCATCCGCCTTGGGGAAATTAGACAGCACAAAATTGGCCAAATCAAACTTTTCGGGCTTTGGCCCAATGCCCACGCGCAACCGGGCAATATCCTGCGTGCCCAACTGCTCAATAACGCTCTTCATCCCCTTCTGTCCGCCCGCAGAGCCGTTTTTGCGGATACGCAATTTGCCCACGTTTAGCGATACATCGTCAAAACATACCAGACAATTTTGCGGCGGAATTTTGTAGAACCGGGCCAGGCTGGATACAGCCCGACCCGATTCGTTCATATAAGTGGATGGTTTGAGGAGAAAGACCTCGCACCCGGCCACGGAAACCTTGGCATACACTCCCAGATTCTGCCAGGCTTTCCACTCGGCGCCCCATTGGCGTGCGGCGTGGTCCAACACCATAAATCCGGCGTTGTGCCGCGTATGCTCGTATTGGGTTCCAGGGTTGCCCAGCCCGGCCAGGAGGTATTGCATAGGTTATTTCTTCGCAGCGTCCTTGGCGGGGGCGGCGTTCTTGGTAAGGTTGCCTTCCTCGTCCTTTTTGCCCTTGGTAGAAGAACTTTCCGGCTGCGCAGCAGCGGCGTCGGCCGCGGCAGGAGCAGGGGCTTCTTCTTCTTTCGGAATCATCAAGTGCACAACCGGGGCTTCCGCATCGGTCAAGAGTTCAACGCCTTCCGGCAATTTCACTTCACCCGCAACAATACCTTTGTTGATGGTCATAGAGGTAATGTCCAGTACGATTTCGTGCGGGATAGCGCTTACCAAGGCGCGTACTTCAATTTCGCGCATAATGTGTTCAATGATAGCGCCATAGTTGGCCACATCGGCGGGCGTACCTTCCAGTTTGAGCGGAACGATAACGTCCATTTTGTCCTTCATACTAACGCGCTGAAAATCGGCGTGAATCGGGTTGTCGGTTACGGCGTGGTATTGGATTTCTTTTACCAAGGCGAGTTCGTTTTCTTTGCCCAAGGCGATTTCCACCAGCGTGTTTTTACCGGCTTTTACGATTTTATCCAAATCTTTTACGGTTACGGTTACGCTAACAGGTTCTTTATGACCGCCGTAGATTACGGCCGGTACTTTCTTTTCGGCTCTGATTTTAGAAAGAGCCCCTTTGACGCCGATACCTTCGCGGGATTCGGCAGCAATATTTACTTTTTCCATTTGTTTCCTCCAAAGTATTTACAAAATTTTAGTTAAACATATCGCTGATAGAGCGGCCATCGTGGTTGCGTTTAATGGCGTCCGCCAGCAAGTACGAAACGGACAATACGTCCACTTTCGGGCCCAGGTCGCGGATAGGCAACGAGTCGGAAATGATTAACTTTTTAATGTCGGACTTGTTAATCTTTTCCATAGCATTGCGGGAGAGCAACCCGTGCGTGCAGACGGCGTAAATTTCACGCGCGCCGCGTTCTTTGATTTTTTGGGCTACGGTGGTCAGCGTGCCGGCCGTATCCACGATATCGTCAAAAATAATCGCCACTTTGTCCTTTACGTCGCCGATGACGTTATACACCACGGCTTCGTTGGGTTTCGGGCGGCGTTTATCAATAATTACCAACCCCGCGTCCATACGGGCCGCAAACTTGCGGGCGCGTTCCACGCCGCCCACATCGGGGGAGATAACCACGATATCTTTTTTATCAAAATCTTTAAAATAGTCCAAAAATACTTTGCGGGCGCGCAGGTGGTCCACCGGGATATCAAAGAACCCCTGAATTTGGCCTGCGTGCAAATCCACCGTCATAATGCGGTCCGCCCCGGCCTTGGTAATTAAGTTGGAAGCCAGTTTGGCCGTAATCGGCACACGCGGCGAAGCCTTGCGGTCCGCGCGGGCATAACCGAAATACGGGATTACCGCGGTAATTTTCCCCGCGCTGGCGCGTTTGAACGCGTCAATCATAATGAGGAGTTCCATCAAGTTTTCGTTGACGGGCGGGCAGGTGGGCTGAATAATATAGCAGTCGTGCGCGCGCACGCTTTCCAAAATCTGCACGTCAATTTCGCCATCGGCGAAACGTTCCACGCGCAACTTTCCCATCTCCATATTCAGGTGATTGCAAATCTTTTGGGCTAGGGCAATGTTGGAATTGCCGGAGAAGATTCTCAAATCGCCGTTTACGCTTTTAGTCATTTTTTTTGATACCTTTGTTTTCTAGAACAACCTGGCGCGAGCGGGCAATAGCCAAGGATTCCGCCGGAACCTCTTTGGTTATGGTTGAACCCGCGCCGATTTTTGTATATTCGTGCACCGTTACCGGCGCTACAAAATTCACGTTGGAGCCCACAAAAGCGTGGTCCCCGATGACGGTTTGATGTTTATTTTTACCGTCGTAATTGCAGGTAATGGTTCCCGCACCGATGTTCACACCCGCGCCCATTTGGGTATCGCCGATGTAACTTAAATGGTTGACCTTGGAACCTTCCCCAATAACAGATTTTTTAATTTCCGAAAAATTGCCAACCTTCGCGCCCTTCTTTAAAACAGATTTCGGGCGCAAGTGGGCATACGGCCCCAACTGGCAATCTTCGGCCACTTCGGACTCTTCAATATACGTTCCCATTTTCAGGGTTACGTTGTCGCCGATAATGGAATCTTTAATATAAACGTTGCCCTCAATCGTGCAGTTTTTGCCGATAACCGTTTTGCCGCAAATGTAGCAGCCGGGGCAAATAAACGTATCCACGCCGATTTTTACGCCCGGGTCAATAAATACCTCGTGCGGGCGGACCAGCGTTACGCCTTCGTCCATTAACTCTTGGGCGACGCGGTCGCGCATAATCTGCTCGGCTTCGGCCAGTTGCGCCTTGCTGTTTACGCCAAGCGCTTCGCGGTAGTCCGGCCCGGCAAAGACCAAGACGGGCTTTTGCATCGCTTTAATTAAAGCCAAGGTGTCGGTTAAATAGTATTCCTGCTTCGGCCCTTGGGGCGTTAATTGGATAAGTGCGGCTTGCAGGGCTTTGGAATTAAAAACATACATACCGCTGTTAATTTCGGTAATCTTTTTGGTGTCTTCGTCGGCATCGGCTTCCTCTACGATTTTTTCAAAGGAAGCATCCTCCGCGCGGATAATGCGCCCGTACCCCGTGGGGTTCGGCACATTTACACCCAAAACCAAGGCGCCCATTTCGCCGCCTTCAAATACATCGGCCATATGGGCAAGCGTTTTGGCTTTTAAGAGCGGCGTATCGCCGTTTAACACCATTACGGTTTCAAATTTTTGCAAGAGAGGTACGGCGGCTTTTACAGCGGAAGCAGAGCCGGATAAATCCGTTTGCGGGATAAACACCACCGGGGCGGTAATGCCCCACTCGGTAAGCCCGGCCTTAACGGCATTAACCACTTCATCGGCCCCGTGGCCGACCACAATACCAATAGCGGCAGGACCCAATTCCTGGGCCGCCTTTAAAATATGTGCAAGTATCGGGATTCCGCAAACCAAGTGAAGCGGTTTGGGAAGAGGAGATTTCATCCGGGTGCCCTTTCCGGCCGCCAAGATGAGTACACACAGATTTTTTTTGGCTACCATTTTGTTTAACTCTTGCCTAAAAAGAATCTAACTTGTTTAAAAACAAATTATATATATATTATATCAAAATCCCGCCACCAGTCCAAGCGCGGTATTTTAATATAATCCTGCCTTAGGCCCGGGCATTACTTTATTTTACCATTTTTGCGGGGCCGTTACCGGCCGGGACCGCCTCTTTCAAAAGTGTTAAAAATTTCCCAGATAGCCGGCTCATCACGCGTCCCCGCTTCCACACCAAATAATGCACCACCGGCAGCGCAGGCTCCAACGGCACAAAGCATAAGCCGTTTTGCTCCACTTGGGCATTGAGCGTGAGAGCACAACCCAGACCATTTTTTACGAGCGACATAGCGTTGCCGTATATTAAGTTATAGGAAGCGGTAATTTGTAAATCTTTAACGGGTTTGCCCAACCACGCGGCCAAGCGTTCACGCAAGGAAGCCCGCTGGTGCATAATTAAGCGAACTTGGGCAAGGTCCTCCGGGCGGATAACTTTTTTCTGCGCCAAGGGGTTATCCCTCCGCATTAGCACGCCCCAATAGTTCTGCCCGGGAAGCACAAGACTTTCATAACGGAGCGGGTCCGGCGGTTCTATCAGTACGCCAAAATCCAGTACACCGTGCTCTACCCGCTCCAACACGTCCTCGGCGCTCCCGCTGAAAAAATACAGGCTAACACCTGGATACTGCCGGGCCAACCGGGCAGCCACTCCGGCCACTTGTGCCGACGCTCCGCCACCTACCGCCAGTTCCCCGGCAAGTTGCTCCGCCGAGGAGGATACTTCCCGCCCGGTTTTTTCCACTAAGGCTAAAATTTCCTCCGCCCGTTTGCGTAACAAAACCCCGCGTTCCGTCAGCGTAATCTTCCGCTTGCCCCTTACCAGTAACTGTTGCCCTAACTCCTGTTCCAAATCCATTAACCGCCTAGATAGCGCGGGCTGGGAAATATGCGCGGCTTCCGCGGCGCGGGTAATGTTTTCCTCTCGGCTGACAGCCAAAAAATAGCGCAAATCTTGTATATCCATAAAAGCCCCCTTATATCATTACCATAATTTTATCATATAATAATCCATTTAATATAAGTATTAGACATACATATTTCAAAAGCCCTACAATATAAGTATGAAAACACACAAAATTTTAATGACCAGGGGTAATATTTGGAAGGAACTTATCTTGTTTTCACTGCCGCTTTTGGCGGGGAACCTGCTCCAACAACTCTACAATGTGGCGGATTCCGTCATCGTGGGCAATGCGCTGGGGAAAAACGCGTTGGCCGCCGTAGGGGCGGGGACCTTTTTAATCAATTTTCTAATTGCGTTTAGTATGGGCATTGCCGCCGGGGCAGGGGTAGTAGTGGCGCAAAAAGCCGGGGCGCAGAATAAAAAAGCCCTGCAAGAAACGGTACACACGGCCTTAGGACTATCGGCTATTTTGGGAACAATGCTGACGGTAACGGGAATATTTTTTAGCCCGGTTATTTTATCTTGGATGAACACCCCCTTGGAAATTATGTCTGATTCCACCTTCTACCTGCGTATTTATTCGGGCGGGCTTGTGTTCAGTGTACTATACAATATGGCCGCCGGGATTTTAATGGCGGTGGGCGATTCCGTACGTCCGCTTATGTATTTAGCCACGGCGGCGGCCATAAATATCGTTTTGGACTTACTATTTATATTAGGGCTTCATTTGGGGGTTGCCGGGGCGGCCTTTGCCACTAATATCAGCCAAGCCTTGGCCTGCCTGTTAGTCTTCCGTTTTTTACTGGGGACAAAAGAAGACTACCGCTTCCAATGGTCGCTTTTGCACCTCCACAAGGGAACAATGGCAGATATTGTACGCATCGGCCTGCCCACGGGGTTGCAAAACACTTTAATTTCACTCTCCAATGTGTTTGTGCAAACGGCGGTAAACAGTTTTGGCGTCGCCGCGGTGGCGGGCTTCGGCGCGTATATGAAGATTGACGGGTTTAACATTTTGCCCGTATTAAGTTTAGCGCTGGCGGTTTCCGCCTTTACCGGGCAAAATTACGGGGCCGGGAAAACGCTCCGCATCCAAAAGGGCATAAAAATCACGTTGTGTTTGGGGCTGCTGTATTGCTTAACTGCCTCAGCCGTACTCATCGGGTTTGCGCGCCCGATTATCCGCATTTTTACCACGGATGAAGAAGCCTTGGCCTATGGCATATTGGCCCTAAAATACATTTGCGCTATTTATTTTATGGTAGGGATAATGCAAATTTTGGCGGGAGCCCTGCGTGGCATAGGCAAAGCCGTGGCCCCAATGCTGATTTTGCTGTTTTCGCTTTGTCTGTTCCGCATTGGCTGGATACATTGGGCCGTGCCGTTATTCCACTCGTTGGATGGCGTGCTGTGGCTCTACCCGATATCCTTTGTGCTGGGGATGAGCCTGATGGCGCTGTATGCGTGGTTTGCAATGCGTCTCGCAGTAAAAAACAGCCCGGCAAAACAAATTACCGGGCCGTTATTACCACCTATTTTTTACGCTTTTAAAGGACTTTTGCAACGCACAGCGGGCCTTCGGCGCGGGTAATTTGCACCCGCACAAGGCCGTGGACGGGCGCTTCTGTTTCCAGCACGACGGGCTGGAAGTTGGACGTAATGCCGTGCGGGCGGCCGTCCTTATGCTCCTCTACAAACACCTCTTGCTCCGTGCCTACCAAAGAAGCGGCAAAGGCAGTGCGCAATTCCTTATCCAGCGCGCGCAAGGCGTCCGAGCGGCGTTTGATTTCTTCGTGCGGCAATTGCTTTAAGGCCGCCGCAGGCGTACCCGGGCGCGGGGAATAACTAAAAACGTGGAGCCCCGCCAAGTTTACTTTTTTAATAAACGCGTAAGTCGCCTCAAAATCCGCTTCCGTTTCGGTGGGATATCCGGCAATAACATCTGCAAAAATGCCCATTTGCGGCACGCGGAAGCGCAACTCTTGCACTTTGGCTTCGTAGGCGGCGGTGTCGTAATGGCGGTTCATATCTTTTAGCACTTTATCGCACCCGGCCTGCAACGGCAAGTGGAAATAGTTGCAAAAGCGGGCGGGATATTCGTGCATCATTTCTATCACGCCGTCCGTAACCGTTTGCAGTTCAATGGACGAAAACCGCACGCGGAAACGGCCCTGCATTTGGGCAATCTGGCGGCAAAGTCCGGCCAAATCGGCCCCCGTTTGCGGGCATTTGTAATTGCCAATGTTAATACCCGTTAAAACCACTTCGGCAAAACCCTTCTTTTCCAAGGTGTCAATTTCTTTGAGTACATCGTTTAAGGGTTTGGAGCGTTTTACAGGGCGGGCATATGGCACAATGCAATAGGAGCAAAAACAGTCGCACCCGTCCTGGATTTTGATAAACGCGCGGCTGTGGCCCTCGTGGCCGGAAACCGTCCAGCAAACATCGTCCGTATGGAACAAAACCTTGCCCAAATCGTACTTGCCCACAATTTCCGCCTGCGGGAAGTTCTTATGCACTTCGTCCGCGTGCGCGGCGGCATAGCAACCCGTCAGCACAAGGCGCGTATGCGGGTTGCGACGTAAGATTTGGCGGATTTGCTTTTCTACGTCTTTATCTGCCTGGTGCGTAACCGTACAGGTATTGAGCACACAAATATCGGCCGTTTCAAAGGAGTCCGCAGGGGTAGCCCCGGAGTTTAAAAATTGTTCCAAAATGGCTTGGCTTTCCACTTGGTTTACGCGGCAGCCAAAGGTTTTAATAAAAAAAGTGGTCATAAGAGTTTAGCGGCTACCGCAATGCAGGCCGTTTCTGCGCGCAAGATGTTTACCCCCAGCGTAACCGGGAGCACATTGTATTGGGCGGCTACGACGATTTCCTCATCCGTCCACCCGCCAGCCGGCCCCACAAACACGCGCACACGCTTGGGGTGGCCTAACTTTTCAAGCCCCCATTGTAAGGTATGCGTTTCCTCGGCTTCGTAAGCAATTAAAGAGGGAATATCCTGCACCAAAGCCGCCGGGAACTTAACGGGCGGCAGAATTTCGGGCACAAAGGGCGTGTCGCATTGTTTGCAGGCGGCAATCATAATTTGACGCCAGCGGTCGTTTTTGCCGTCCCACTTTTTGAGCACATCGTACTCACTGCGCTCCGTCATAATCGGGCGGAAGGCGGCCACGCCTAATTGCGTGCCTTTATCCAGCACCTCTTCCAAACCCGTGCGGGAATTGGGCGCAAAGCAAAGTTCCAGTTCCAAGGGAACGCGGCGGACCTCACACGGTTTTAACAGCGTTCCGCGGATAAACTTTTTTTGTACGCGGTCTATGCGGGCCATAAACTGCTTGCCCGTTCCGTCAAAAACGCGGATTTCGTCGCCCTCTTTATGACGGGCGACGGCGGACGCGTGGTGTGCTTCGGCGTCGGTTAAAAAAAATTCTGTTTCTTTAATATCGGCAAAATACTGCGGCATAGGGATATTTTACAAAAAAAGGGGAACCTTTCGGGTTCCCCTTTTAAGCGGTTATACTGCTAGATTATTTATCAACGACTTCCGCTTCCACTACGTCGTCTTTTCCGCCGTTGTTGGCGGCACCGGTTTGCGCACCGGCATTGGCACCCGCTTGGGCTCCGGCCTGTTGGGCCTGGGCTCCGGCGTTAGCCTGCTGCGATTTGTACATCGCTTCGCCGAGTTTCTGGCTGGCTTGCAAGGCCGCATCGGTGGCCGATTTCATCTTGGCCGCATCGTCGCCCTTCAAGGCTTCGCGCAAGTCCGTCAAGGAGCGTTCAATCGCCAAGCGGTCTTCCTGGGATACTTTATCGCCGTATTCCTTCAAGGCCTTTTCGGTCTGATAGAGCACGCTGTCGCCCTGGTTTTTGGCTTCAATGACTTCTTTGTGCTTTTTATCTTCGTCCGCGAATTTCTCCGCGTCTTTGACGAATTTTTCCACTTCGGCATCGCTGAGTTTGTTGGGCGAACTGATGGTAATATGCTGTTCCTTCTGCGTACCCAAGTCTTTGGCGGATACGTTCAAGATACCGTTGGCATCAATATCAAATGTAACTTCAATCTGCGGCACGCCACGGGGAGCAGGCGGAATACCGTCCAAGTCAAACTTGCCCAGCGGTACGTTGTCTTTGGCCATCGGGCGTTCACCCTGCAAGACGTTAATGGTTACGGCCGGCTGGTTGTCGCTGGCGGTAGAGAAGATCTGCGTCTTGCGCACCGGGATGGTGGTGTTGCGTTCAATGAGGCGGGTGCATACGCCGCCCAAGGTTTCCAAGCCCAAGGACAAGGGCGTAACATCCAACAAGAGGACGTCTTTCACGTCGCCCGTCAAAATACCGGCTTGTACGGAAGCGCCGATTGCCACGCACTCCATCGGGTCAATACCACGTTCAATCTTTTTGCCCACGAGGTCTTCCACATATTTCTGCACAATCGGCATACGGGTCGGACCACCGACCAAGATGATGCGGTCAATTTGGGAGGCGGACAATTTGGCGTCGCTCAAAGCCTGTTCCACAGACTTGCCGCAGCGTTTGACAATGTCGTCCACCAAACTTTCCAGTTTCGCGCGGGAGAGCGTCAAAGCGAGGTGTTTGGGACCTGTCGCATCGGCAGAGATGTAAGGCAAGTTGATGTCCGTTTCCATAGTGGTGGACAATTCAATCTTGGCTTTTTCGGCCGCGTCTTTCAAGCGTTGTTGCGCTTGGATATCTTTGGACAAATCAATACCCGTTTGTTTGCGGAATTCGTCTTCCATCCATTTAATAATGGCGTTATCCATATCCGTACCGCCCAGGTGCGTATCACCAGAGGTAGCGAGTACGTCAAACGTGCCTTCTTTACCCATTTCCATAATGGTTACATCTAGGGTACCACCACCCAAGTCAAACACCATTACTTTTTGTTCTTTTCCGGCCTTATCAATACCAAAGGCCAAGGCGGCAGCCGTCGGTTCGTTTACGAGGCGCACTACATCCAAGCCCGCGATGCGGCCCGCATCTTTGGTGGCCTGGCGTTGGTTATCGTTAAAGTACGCAGGTACCGTAATAACAGCCTTTTCCACAGGTTCTCCCAAGAAGGCTTCGGCGTCTTTTTTAACTTTCTGCAATACAAACGCGGACAACTGTTGCGGCGTAAATTCCTGGCCGCGCAAATTAAATTTATAGTTTTCCCCCATTTTGCGTTTGAACGCGGTTACGGTGCCATCCGGGTTGGCGATGGCCTGGCGGCGGGCAGGTTCACCCACAAGGCGCTGGCCGTCCTTCGTAAACGCTACATAAGACGGAAACGCTTTACCGCCGATAGAACTGCCTTCGGCAGACGGAATAATCGTACCTCTGCCACCTTCCATTACCGCCGCGGCGGTGTTAGAAGTACCCAAGTCAATACCAATAATCTTAGCCATATATGTGTTTCTCCTTACAAATCTTATAAATTAAATTGTTTTCAAACGGGCCTGCGGATTAATCTTCCGCGTGCTGGCCGACAATTACCCGCGCCGGGCGCAGGACTTTGCCGTCCATCGTAAAACCCATTTGCACTTCCTGCAACACGAGACCGTCCTGGTCCCCGGAGGAAGGAATCATCGCCACCACTTCCTGCGTGGCGGGGTCGTAAGGTTTATCAAGCACGTCCATATGCTCAATACCTTCGGCCTTAAATGCTTTTTCTATTTCGCCAAACACCATTTTCAGGCCCGTTTTAACGGCTTTGAGTTCGGCGGACATTTGGCCTTCTTCTTCCTTTTTGTCCATCTCCACTAACTGACGCAACAACACTTCGTACGAAGGGAGCAACTTCTCGGCAAATTCCTTTTTACCATACGCCAAGAAGGAGGCTTTTTCGCGCTCGGTGCGTTTGCGGAAGTTTTCAAAATCTGCGCTTAAACGCACATATCTGTCGTAATAGTCAGGCTTTTGTTCTGCGGCGGGAGTTTCCTGCGCGGCTTCGGCGTTGCAAGGCTGTTCTTGCTGCGGAACTTCTTGTTTCATTTCGGCGTGTTCGTGTTCGCCGTGTTTTTCGTGCTTACTCATAATCGTCTTCCCCGGAGGGCAGTGCCGTCCAACTCTTCATAGACGCTTCCAACAAACTGCCAATAAAGTTTACCAGCGACATCACCCGCGTATATTCCATATGTTTCGGCCCGATGATGCCCAGCATACCCACCGTTTTGTCCCCCACGCGGCAAGCGGTAGAAACGATACTTAAATTTTTGAGTTCTTTCAGTTCGTTCTCGCTGCCGATACTGACATTTAATTTTTGTTTGGATTTCTCCATATCCGTCATTTTCTCGCTAAGTAACGAGGAAAAACGTTCGCGCTCTTCTACTACGCGCATCATTTGCTTCAAATCTTCGTAATCGTCTTCGGTCGTGTTTTCCAACAGCCGGCCGATGCCTTCCACGTACAACTCATCCGCTCCCGTTTGGGGGCGTTCAATATCCTTTAATACCTGCGTGGCCAAATCGGCTACGCCTGCAATTTCCGGGTGGCCGCTGTGGATGTGCTGCCAAAGCACCTGGCGCGCTTCGGCCAAGGTCCGCCCTGCAATTTCGCCGTTGATAAAGCGGCTGAGTACACGCAAGCGGGCAGGCTCTATTACATACGCCGTGCGAACCGGCCAATGGCGTACGGCCCCGGACTGGGTTACCAAAACGGCTAACATCATACCGGGCGCCAACGGAATAAAATCAAGCCGCTGGATACGCTGGTCGTCCACGTGGGCGGTATATACAAACCCCGCCGCGCCGGAGAGCATCGCCAAAAGGCGCGAAGTCTGCACCAGCATATTATCCACTTCGTTTACGCGCTCATCATATTGTTCTTCAATGCGTCGGCGTTCGCGGGCGGCCATTTGCTGTACGCTGGCCAGGTAGTCCACATAATAGCGGTAGGCTTTATCCGTAGGAATACGTCCGCCGGAAGTATGCGGCTGGTAAAGATACCCTTCTTCTTCCAGTTCCTTCATAATGTTACGAATCGTTGCGCTGGATACATCTTGCAGCGCACCGTCCGCAATCATCTGCGAACCGACCGGGCGGCGGGTTTCCACAAACTGTTGGACCACCCACCTTAAAATCTTTTCTTTACGCGCTTTGGCAATTTCCGGTTTTAAAATTCTCATACGCTTAAACTTCCCGGGTTCTGGGAGTGTGTTTCGTTTTTATTTTAGCACTCTTTGAGCCCCTCTGCTATTATTATAGGTAAAATATTCTTTTTTGTCAACCCCCTTTTTTGAGTGCTAATTTTGAACTTTTATTTTGCCTGTTTCCCCTATACAAATACCAAGTTTCGGTTTCTTTTAACAAGCGTTTTTTTGGATTAGTAGTTTTAATTTTTAGCGGTTGCTGACGGACGTCTGCCAGAAAAGTTACAATAATAGTATGCAATTTATTGATTCACACGCCCATTTGAACGACCCGGCCTTTGACCCGGACCGGGAAGAATTAATTTCCAAACTCCCCGCCGCGCAAATTGCGATGAGCGTGGAGATTGGCTGTTCGCCCGAAGAGTGGCAGCCCGCGCTGGACCTGGCCCAAAAGCACCCGGGGTTTATCCCGGCTGTATTGGGGGTTCACCCGGAATACGCCATAAAAACCGCCCCCGGCGATTTAGATATTCTTGCCCAACTGCTTACGCATAAGGATTGTGTAGCGGTAGGCGAAATCGGCCTGGACTACACCTGCTTGGACATTTCCAATAAAGAACTGCAACAAAAAATGTTCTCGCAAATGTTGGGGCTTGCCAACCAAGCGGAAAAGCCGCTTGTATTGCACATCCGCCGCGAGGGCGACGATTACAGCGCGTATGAGGATGCCTTTTATGCCTTAAAACACGGGTGGAAGCAAAAATCGTCCACCGCGCACCCGGGCGTATTACATTGTTTTTGCGCGCGCTATGAGGAAGCCCAAAAAGCGCTGGATATGGGCCTGTTATTGGGCATTAACGGCTGCTTTACCTATAAAAAGAACGAGTACATCCGCGAGGCCGTCAAAAAGGCGGGCGCGGACAAAATCATTTTGGAAACAGACTGCCCGTATTTGTCCCCCCAAGGCAAACGCGGCCAGCGCAACGACCCGTCCAACATCCCGCTGATTGCCCAATACACGGCTGATTATTTGGATATCCCGCTGGAAGAACTGGCCGAAATTACCACCCGCAATACAAAAGCCTTGTATGGGCTGGTGTAATTTGTTATATTTTGGAAACAGAGGATTTATGAATAAATACACGTTACTGCCGTTAATCGCCGCGGCCCTTGTGGCGGGTTGCACCACCAAGGAGCAAGACGAGCAAATCAGAACCTTTTGGATGATGCAATCCTTGGAAGTAATGAATAAGGTAGCCACCCCGGCCAATATGGAAAAACTCTCCAAGTTAGCCGTCAAGTCGGCCAATTTTGGCGCAATGGGTGCTATGGGTTCGCCCCATATGGATTTGCCTGAAAATTTTGACGAACCCGAGCCCGCCTTGCCCGCGCAAAATCAAAATGCGCCCCAAGCCGCGGCTCCCGTCCGCCGCGCGGCTCCGGCCCCGCAATTTATGGATGTAACCATAGATACGGACGAACTGCCCGGCAAAGCCCCGCAGGCCGAACGCGCCAAAATGAAGCGCGCCTTTGATGCGGTGCAAATCAACAACCAGGCCGCCCTGAGTGCTATTGAAAACAGTTTTAATGCTTCTGTAAAGCACAAAGCCTTTTTGATTACCACCCAAACGGAAAAAGACTTGAAGGCCGCCGCCGCAAAAAGCGCCAACTTTCAAGCCTACTTTGCCGAACAAAAAAGGCTGTTGGCCCTGCAAGACCAAAAACTGACGCAACTGATGAAGCAGAACACCGCCAATTTAAAGCGCGTGCGCCGCTCCTCTACGCGCTAAGAGTATGGCCAAGTAAATTGTAGAATTGTGTAGGGCGCGGAGATTAAATCCGGCCCAGCAGTTTTAGGAATTCTTCTTCGGTAAGCACGGGAACGCCCAGTTCCTGTGCTTTTTTTAGTTTGGTGCCCGCGGCTTCCCCAGCCACTACATAGGCCGTCTTTTTGGAGACGCTTCCGCTGGCTTTGCCGCCGTATTCCTTGGCCAAGCGTTCGGCCTCGGTGCGGGTCATCGTTTTGAGTTCGCCCGTAAATACAAGTGTTTTGCCCTCTAAAATATTGCCGGAGAGTTCCTTTTTGGGCTGGGTAAAGTTCAGCCCGGCGGCGCGCAACTTTTCAATTTGTTCCAACGCGCTTTGGCTGTGGAAAAAATCGTAAATACTCTGCGAGACCGTCTCCCCCACATCCGGCACGGCCTGCAATTCAGCCAAGGAAGCGTTTTTCAAGGCGTCCAAGGTGCGGAATCTGTCCGCCAAAATTTCAGCCGTCTTCGCACCGACAAACGCAATTCCTAACGCAAAAAGTAAGCGGGATAAGGGCTTTTGCTTGCTGGCCTCTATGGAGTCCAGCAGGTTTTGGGCCTTTTTATCTTTAAAGTTTTCCAAATTGAGCAGGTGCAGAAACGTCAGCCCGTAGATGTCGGCAAAGTCGGTTACATACTGGCTTTCCAGCAGTTTATCCATTACCACATCGCCTAACCCCTCAATATCCATTGCACCGCGCGAAGCAAAGTGCAGTAATCTCGCCCGCAACTGGGCCGGGCAAGAGGGGTTCACGCAATAATAGCCCACCTCGTCGGGCTCTTTATAAACGGGTTCCCCGCACGAAGGGCATTTGGCGGGCGGCAGCACCTCTTGCGTGCCTAATTGTTCCACTACCTTTACCATTTTGGGGATAACTTCCCCGGCGCGCTCAATAATTACGCGGTCGCCCACGCGCACGCCCAAACGTTTGATTTCGTCAAAATTGTGCAAGGTGGTATTGGAGATAATCACCCCCGCACACGGCACGGGTTCCAATTCGGCCACCGGGGTAATTACGCCGCTTCTGCCCACGGAAAAGATAATGTTTTTAACCGTCGTAGTGGCTTGCGGGGCCGGGTATTTAAAGGCAATCGCCCAGCGCGGGCTTTTGGCCGTTACGCCCAAGACCCGCTGGTCCTCAAAGCGGTTCACCTTTACCACAAGGCCGTCCACATCAAAGGGCAGTTGGTGGCGGGAGGAGTCAAACTGGTTATAGAAACGGATTACATCGCTGATAAGCGTAGTTTTGGTACGCACGGGGCAAACTGAAAAGCCCCAAGATTTGCACAAATCAATAAACCCGCTGAAACTATCGGCCGCTATATCGCCCGTACCAAAGGAGTGGGCAAAAAATTTAAGGGGGCGCTGGGCCGTAATGAGCGGGTCCTTTTGACGCAAGGAACCGGCGGCGGCGTTGCGGGTATTGGCAAAAATGTTATCGCCTTTTAGTTGCTGGCGTTCGTTGAGCGCGGCCAAATCTTTTTTATCCAAATACACCTCGCCGCGCACTTCCAAAAGCCCGGCGGGGGCATTTGCTATCTTTTGCGGGATATTTTTAATGGTGCGGACGTTGGACGTAATGTCCTCGCCCACTTTACCGTCCCCACGGCTGGCGGCGGTAATCAAAATACCGTTTTCGTAGGTAAGAGAGCAAGAAACGCCGTCTATTTTCCCCTCTACCACCATTTCAAAATCGTTGCGCTGTAAAATCTTTTCCGCGCGGGCGTACCACTCCCGTATTTCGTCCGGGGAATAGGAGTTATCCAAGGACATCATCGGCACGGCGTGCTTGACGGGCGTAAATAAATTGCCCGCCTGCCCGCCCACGCGCTGGGTGGGAGAGTTTTTAGTGCGGTACTGCGGATATTGGTCTTCTAAATCTTTAAGTTGCTTATAAAGTTCGTCGTACTGGGTATCGGACAAGATAGGATTGTCCAAGTTATAGTACAAGTTATTGTGATAATTGATCAGTTTTTTAAGCCGCTCAATCTCTTCTTTCGGGTGCATAACTTTTATTTGCGTTCTTTTTTCAGTTGGTCCAGCAAGCCGTTAATAAATTTGCTGGAATTTTCGGTGGAATACTTTTTGGCCAGTTCAATGGCTTCGTCCATAATCGCGGCCAAGGGCGTGCGTTCGGGGCTGAAAACCATTTCGTAAGTGGCCATACGCAAAATAGAACGGTCCACCGCCGACATACGGGCAATGGTCCAGTTTTTGGCATAAGAGGAAACGAGTTTATCAATTTCAGGCAAGTGCTCCGTGGTACCGGTAACCAACTCTTCGCAGAACGGGTAGCAATCGCCCAGTTCGTGCTTGAAATCCGCCGCGTAACGCAAGATATTGTTTTCGTCGGCCGATTTAGAACTGTCGGCGTAGTAAAGCGATTGTAGGGCACACTCACGGGCCATTCTTCTGTTGCTCATAGTTTCCACCTGTATAAAGCGTACAAATTTTAAATAAAAGTTTATATTTATTTTAGCAAATTTACGTCGTCCTTGCAGGGCCGCCGCGCGCGGGTTTGTGGTAGAATATACGTATGAATAGAAAAGTCCTTTTTACAATGTTTTTAGCGGGCACCTTGGGCGCGTGCGCTTCCAGCGGGCCGCTGACGGGGGCAGACCGGGATAATCACGGTTGCATCCCCTCCGCCGGCACCACTTGGAGCCAAGTGAAACAAGCGTGCGTACAGCCTTGGGAAGCGGGTATCCGCCTAGACCAATCCGCCCAAACAGACGGCGCGCAATTTGCCGCGTACGTCATTTTATCGGCGGACGGCACGCAGGCCGAGGTGTTCACCAAAGGCGGAACCCAAGTTTTAACCCGCTCTTTCACGCAAGACGGCCCCCAATGGAGCGGCAAAAAGATGCTCCTTAAACGCTTGCCCGCCGCGTGGGAACTGTACGAAAACGGCACGCTTACTTACCGGGCGGAACAGGCGCAATAATTTTGACACCTTGTATAGTAAGTTTGTATAATAAAAATGTTCCCGTATGGGAACAATTTTTGCAAAAAGAAAATATATAGATAATGGCCAGATTTGATAACAGAAGAGAATACAAAAAAGATCTCTACCGCAGAAACCAGAACATCCGCGTACCCGAAGTGCGCGTGATTAATTCCGACGGAAGTATGGTCGGCATTTTGCCGGTGGCGCAAGCCATCGCCCTGGCTAAGGAACAAGAGTTGGACTTAGTGGAAATTTCCCCCAACGCCCAACCTCCTGTCTGTAAGATACTTGATTACAACCGGTATGTGTACGAACAGGGTAAAAAAGCCGCGGAAGCCAAAAAGAAACAAGCCAAAGTAACCTTGAAGGAGTTACGCATTAAATCGCGCATTGCCGCGCACGATTTGGACGTAAAAATCCGCCAAATTGAAGAATTTTTGCGTAAGAAAGATATGGTGCGTTTTGTAGTGGTGTTCCACGGGCGCGAAAACCAGCACAAAGACATTGGCATCCAGATTTTGAACGATACGGCCAAACGCCTGGCCGAAATCGCCAATGTAGACGGCGGCTTGCAGCAGTTGGGCAACCGTATGTCTATGACGTTTGTGCCCAAAAACTAAACAGATTTTTAGGTCCTTTTTAGTGTACTGCGTGCGGGGCTTGACCGGCTCCCGGCGCAGGTCGTTCTGAAAAAGGGCTAATTAAACAGAGGTAATATTAACAATGCCTAAATTGAAAAACCATAGCGGTGGTAAAAAACGCTTCAGAAAAACCGCCACGGGTAAGTTTACCCACAGAAAAGCCGGCAGAAAACACTTGCTTACGCCTGTTTCTGCCTCCCGGAAGCACGAAATGAGAAAGACCGGCGTCATTACGCCTGAGTCCAACAAAGGGAAGATTTTGGAAAAATATCTCCCGATGGCCAAATAAGAGGTAGAAAATGAGAATTAAATTCAGCGTCGCGAGACACGCGAGAAAGAAAAAAGTATTGAAAAGAGCCAGCGGCTATTACGGAGATAAATCCCGCCGCTTGCGTATGGCCACCCAGCAGCTGGATCACTCCGGCGTGCACGCTTATGTGGACCGCAAAGACAAAAAAACCACTTACCGCCAGATGTGGATTACCCGCATTAACGCCGCGGTGAGAGAAGAAGGTTTGTCTTACTCCAAATTCATCAGCGGCTTGGCCAAAGCCAACATTACGCTTAACCGCAAAATGTTGTCTGAAATGGCGATTAAAGACCCCGTGTCCTTCAAGAAATTGGTGGACGTGGTAAAAGCCGCCTAAGAGCGTTCTTGCAGCAAGTAAAGCCCGTACCGCTTATGTGGTGCGGGCTTTTTTATGGTCTCTTGCGGCCAGATACCCTTTTAAAGGCGTAAAAATACCCCGCTGGGAAACTTTCTCCCAACGGGGTATATAAGTCTAAATACTGCTAAATATGCCGCTTTTTGACCTTCATACGCGCAATGGCTTGCTTTAATTCCATTTCCGCGAGTTCAAAATCAATATCGGCATCTTTGCCGGAGAGCGACTCCTTGGCCTTTTTAATCTTCTGCTTTTCGGCCTCTTCGTCAATCTCGTCCGCCAAGGCGGCACTTTCGGCAAATACATTTACCACATCGTTGAGCACTTCCACAAACCCGCCCAATGCGGCAAATTCTTCTTCCTTCCCGTCCTTTTTATAACGCAGGGAACCCATACCCAACTGCACAATCGTTTTGACGTGCCCGGGCAGAATACCCATTTCCCCCAGCAAAGCGGGCAGAACAACCATATCCACTTCCAGGTTGGAAATAAGCGGTTTTTCCGGCGTAATCAGGTTAAGGGTCAGTTTTTTAGCCATAAATTACTCTTTGTCTTTTACTTTTTCGTAATTGGCCAACACATCCTCTATGCCGCCGCACATATAGAAGCACGATTCCGGGATATGGTCGTATTCGCCGTCCACAATGCCCTTAAAGGCTTTAATGGTATCGGCCAATTTGACGTATTTGCCCGGGTGCCCCGTAAACTGTTCGGCCACGGAGAACGGCTGAGACAAGAACTTTTGGATTCTTCTGGCGCGGGCCACGGTCTTTTTATCCTCGTCGCCGAGTTCATCCATACCCAAAATAGCGATAATATCCTGCAAATCTTTGTATTTCTGCAAGATTTTGCGCACGCTTTGGGAGACATTATAATGTTCGGCACCGATAATGCGCGGGTCCAAAATGCGGGACGTGGATTCCAAGGGGTCCACGGCCGGGTAAATACCCAAACTGGCAATTTGGCGCGACAATACAGACGTAGAATCCAAGTGCGTAAATGTAGCCGCCACACCGGGGTCGGTCAAGTCGTCGGCGGGCACATATACAGCCTGAATAGACGTAATAGCGCCCTTCTTGGTGGAAGTAATACGTTCTTGCAAGTTACCGATTTCGGTGTTGAGCGTCGGCTGGTAACCTACCGCGGAGGGCATACGGCCCAAGAGCGCGGACACTTCGGAGTTCGCGAGCACAAAGCGGAAGATGTTATCCAAGAACAACAGCACGTCTTGGCCTTTTACGTCGCGGAAGTATTCCGCCTGCGTAAGAGCGGTCAAGGCTACTTTGGCACGGGCACCTGGCGGTTCGTTCATCTGGCCGTAAACCAATACGGTTTTGTCCAATACGGTGCTGCCGTCCGAAAGTTTGGATTCGCTCATTTCCAGCATCAAATCGTTACCTTCGCGGCTTCTTTCCCCCACACCGCCGAATACAGAACTGCCGTGGTGTTCACGCGCCACGTTGTTAATCAGTTCCATAATAAGTACGGTCTTGCCTACGCCGGCGCCGCCGAACAAACCTACTTTACCCCCCTTCATATACGGGGCAATCAGGTCAATAACTTTAATACCGGTTTCAAAAATTTCCGGGGTCGGGTTTTGGTCTTCCAGGGTCGGCGGGTCGCGGTGAATAGGCATATTCATAGCGGCCTTGATATCGCCCTTGTGGTCCTGTGCTTTGCCCAGCACGTTCATCAAACGGCCCAGGCACGCTTCCCCCACCGGCACGGACAGAGGCCCTTCGGTATCTACGGCTTTGGCGCCGCGTTGGAGACCGTCGGTGCTTTCCAAAGATACGCAGCGCACAATCCCGTCGCCCATCTGCTGGGCAACTTCGGCCACAATCTTTTTTCCGCCGTCCATTTCTATTTCAATGGCGTTCTCAATGGCGGGCAGGTGGTCTTGTTCAAACTGCACGTCCACAGCCGCGCCAATGATTTGAATTACTTTTCCAGTCTTCATATGGTTTCCTGTATTGTAGAATTAACTGTTCAGGGCTTCGGCCCCGTTCACAATATCCAAAATTTCGTTCGTAATGCTGGCCTGGCGCACTTTGTTGAGTTTTACGCCCAACGCGGCTACCAGTTCCCCGGCGTTTTTGCTGGCGGCGTCCATCGCGTTCATAGTAGCGGCCAAGTTGGCTGCCTGCGATTCCAGCAGCATACGGTACATATTGGCCTTTACCAAGCGGGGCACCAAAAGTTTAAAAATTTCCAGCATACCCGGTTCAAATAAAAAGTCGCTTTCGTCCTTTTTGCTTTCCGTGGCTTCAAAATGGAAGGGCAATAACTTCTGCTCCACCAAGTTTTGGCTGGCCAAGGATTTAAAGTCGTTGTAAATCAGCGTTACGGAGCCGAGGTTTTGCTCAAAATACGTTTTGAGCACCGCTTCGCCCAACAGTTCGGCGTGCGCGTAAGACACCTTTGGAAAGATACCTACGCTTTCATATACCAAATGCAGGTTCGGCATTTTTAAACGCGCCAGAAAATCGCGCCCTTTTTTACCCACGGCAAAGACAAAAATTTCCTTGTCTTGGTTTTCCTTTAAAAAGTGCAGCGCGCTGCGCAGAATAACAGCGTTAAACGAACCCGCCAGCCCTTTATCACCCGTAATGACGAGGAGCCCGACCTTCTTCGGGTTCCCCGTCTTGTTGATAAAAAAGCGTCCGGCCCAACTTTCTGCCACGTCATCCGGCTGTGGCATAGCCAAGATATCCTGCTTTAAATCGTCCACCATTTGGTACATCTTTTTGGCGAACGGACGGGCGGCGGTCATCGCGTCCTGCGCGCGGCGGATGCGGGCGTTGGAGATCATCTTCATCGTCTGCATAATCTGCTGCGTGGATTTGATGGCTTTAATATTTTGCCGTATGTCCCTTAACGATTCCATAGCGGTTCCTTATTTGTTGCGGCCTTCCAAAATGGACACATAATCCGCAATACCCGCTTCCAACGAGTAATCCGGCTCGTAGCCCAGTTTTTCTTTGGATTTGGTAATGTCCGCCTGGGTCTTTAACTGGAAGAACGGATACGGATTGTCCGTGTATTCGGGTTCCAGGTTGGTGCCCAGTTCTTTGTTTAAGCATTTGATAATGTCGTTATAATCGCGCGGAATACCCGTGGCGGCGTTGTAAACGCCCGTTTCTTTGCCGTTGTTCAAGGCGCAGAGGTTGATTTTAACGATATCCTTTACATACACAAAGTCGCGCATTTGCTCGCCGTATTTAAATACGCGCGGGCGTTTGCCGGCCTTCATCTGGTTGTACAACTGATAGACCATACTGGCCATTTTGCCCTTAAAATATTCGCCGGGACCATATACGTTAAAATAGCGCAAACCGATAATCTTCATATCGTTGTTGTCGTCGGCAAATTGGCGGGCCACGTTATCCATAATGGCCTTGGAGAAGCCATAGACGTTTTCCGGGTGCGTGGGCTGCGTTTCCACATTGGGGACGGGCCCGTTGCCGTAAGTGGCCGCGGAAGAGGCGTAAATGACCTTTTTAATTTCGTTATCCGCCGCAAAAGCGAGTAAGTTTTTGAACGCTTCCACGTTTTGTTCCATCATCGCCTTTTGGTCCATTACCGTGGTATCGGTAATAGCCGCTTCGTGGAAGATGGCATCAAAATACATATCGGTCGGCATATATTCAAACAGGTCGGCCGTAATGACGTCGCCTTTAAAACCGATTAAGTTTTTGCAATGTCCGTTCTTGGAAAAATCGTCCAAGACGGTTACTTCGTGTCCCTGGGCTTCCAGCGTTTTGGCAATGTTGCTGCCGATAAATCCGGCGCCGCCGGTAACCAGGTATTTTTTCTTGGTTTTAGCGTCCATTTATTTCTCCTGTTGCGAGGGTTTGAAAACCGTTTTAAACGCATCCAACGCGCTGACCATTTTTTCTTCCACTTCTTTGGTCAGTTCCACAGAGGCATTGAGCGTATCCAGCACGTCCGGGCGTTCGGCGCGGGCGTAGGCGAGGAGTTGTTTTTCGTATTCCAACACGTCGCTTACTTCCACCGTGTCCAAATAGCCGTGCGTACCTGCGTAGAGCACCAGCACTTCTTCGCCTACTTTCATAGGAGAATACTGGTTCTGTTTGAGCAGTTCCGTCATACGTTTACCGCGGGCGATTTGGCGCTGGGATTCTTTATCCAGTTCGGAACCGAATTGGGCAAAGCCCTCCAATTCCTGGTACTGGGACAAGTCAATACGCAATGTACCGGCCACCTTGCGCATCGTTTTGCGCTGGGCCGAGCCGCCCACACGGGATACGGACAAACCGACGTTAATAGCCGGCTTAATGCCGCTTAAAAACAAACTGCTTTCCAGGTAAATCTGACCGTCGGTAATAGAAATTACGTTGGTCGGAATATACGCGGAAACGTCGTTAGCCTGCGTTTCAATAATCGGCAAAGCGGTAATGGAGCCGCCGCCGTTTTCTTTGGAAAGTTTGCACGCGCGTTCCAACAAGCGGGAGTGCAAGTAAAATACGTCGCCGGGGTAGGCTTCGCGGCCTGGCGGACGGCGCAACAGCAAGGACATCTGGCGGTATGCCTGCGCGTGTTTAGACAAATCGTCATACACGATAAGCACATCTTTGCCCTGCCACATAAAGTATTCGCCGATAGCGCAACCCGCGTACGGGGCGATGTACAAAAGGGAAGCCGGGTCCGAAGCGGTGGCGGACACTACAATCGTATAGTCCATAGCGCCGAAGTCGGTCAAGGTTTTGACCACTTGGGCCACCGTGCTCTGTTTTTGGCCTACGGCCACATAAATACAAATGCAGCGTTCGGAAGCGGGAATATTCTTTTGGTTGATAATGGCGTCCACCGCAATAGCGGTTTTACCCGTTTGGCGGTCGCCGATGATGAGTTCGCGCTGGCCCTTACCAATCGGCACCATAGCGTCAATGGCTTTGATACCGGTTTGGAGCGGCTGTTTGACGGGCTGGCGGTCAATAATACCGGGGGCTACAATGTCCAGCGGCATATTTTTGTCGGTCTTTACCGCGCCCTTGCCGTCCAACGCGTTGCCGAGCGGGTCCACCACGCGGCCAATCATATCCGCGCCTACGGGGATGCTGATAACTTCGCCGGTGCGTTTAACGGTACCGCCTTCGTGAACCAAGTGGTCCGGCCCCATCAGCACGCAGCCGACGTTGTCGTATTCCAGGTTCAGCGCCATACCTTTCACTCCGTTGCCGAAGTCCACCAATTCCGATGCTTTTACGTTGTTTAACCCGTGTACGCGGGCGATACCGTCCCCTACTTGGATAACGGTACCCACTTCGTTGACATCGGCGGACGCGTCAAAGTGTTCAATCTTTTCTTTAATGATATTGGTTATTTCTTCTGGTCTGATTGCCATATAATTACCATTGTTACTGTGCGAGTTCCGCCTGCAACTTGGCTAAACGCCCTTGCAGACTGCCGTCTATCAGTTCCCCCCGGCACCAAATTTGGAGTCCGCCCAAGAGGGCCGGGTTCGTTTTAAAAATCGCTTTTACCTCTCCGCCGTAACGCGCGGAAAGGGCTTCTTCGGTTTGGCGTTGCTGGGCCTCACTGAGTGCGCGGGCGGAAATAACCTCCGCGCGCAAAATGCCCAGCCGTTCATCCAACAGTTCCCCCACGCGGCGGACGACGGCGTCCAACAGCGCGTAGCGTTTCGCGTCCAGCAGCACTTCCACAAACGAAGCCGCCTCGGGCAACGCTTTAAGCGCTTCCTTGACGGTTTGTTTTTTAGCATCCGTGGAAATACGCGGGCTGGACATATACGTCTGCACGCCCGCCAACGCTTCGGCGGCCATTTGTAAAGATTGCGCCCGCTGGGCGGCCTCTTCGTTCGTGGCGCTTAACGCATTGTAGGCGGCGGCGTAGCGCTGCACCGCAATTCTGTCTGAACTGTTCATATTACTTCGCCTTTACTTCCGCCAGCACGCGGTCCACCACGGCTTTGGCAGAGTCTTCGTTCAACTGCTGTTCAATTACCTTGGAAGCAGCCAACACGCTCACGCGGGCAATTTCGCCGCGTACGTCCGAAAGCGCTTTGTTCTTTTCGGCTTCAATTTGCGCTTTGGCCTGTTCTACCAGGCGTTCGGACTGCTCTTTGGCCGCAGCCAAGAGTTGTTCTTTTTGCGTTTCGCCCATTTTTACGGCTTCGGCCATTTTTTTGGCGGCTTCGTCCGCGATTTGGGACAATTTTTCATCCAATTCGCGTTTGACTTTTTCCGCGGCCTCGCGCGCTTGTTGGGCTTGCAGTTTGTCCTGCGCTATTTGCTGTTCGCGCGATTCCAACGCACCAATGATGCGGTTCCACGCAAACTTTTTAAGCAAATAGACGAGCAGCAAAAAATTGCAAACCGTCAAAGCGAGTACGCCGTAATCAGGCTTCAATAAATCTTCCATAGATTACTCTTTTTTAGTTTATTTCATTACCATCGTGAGCAAGCAGATAACCAAGCCCAACATAGCGGCGCCTTCCAACAACGCGGCGATGATGATCATCGTGGTGCGAAGGTCGGAACCGGCTTCCGGCTGGCGGGCGGTGCCTTCCAAAGCGGCGGCGCCGATTTTACCCAAACCGAGCCCCGCGCCAATGACGGTAAGTCCCGCGCCGATACCGGCGGCAATATATTTAAGTGCTACGAGTTCCATAAGTTCTTCTCCTTTGGGGTAATCCCCTTGATAGATTTTTCAAATTAATGCGTATGAATCACAGATCCTGCAAAAATAGCCGTCAGCAGCGTAAACACATACGCCTGCAAAAACGCCACCAACAGTTCCAGACACGTCATAAAAATTTCTAGGCACATCGCCGGCAGCAGCGCACCCGCGCCCGCCGCAATATGCATTTGCCCAACAATAAAAATAATCAAAAGCAAGCAAATCAGCACCATATGGCCGGAGAGCATATTGGCAAACAAACGGATAGCCAACACGCACACCTTGATAATCAAACTGACCACTTCCAGCGGGAAGATAAGCGGCACCAGCCAACCGGGCGTACCCGATGGCACAAACCCCTTTAAGAATCCAATAATGCCGTGGAATTTAAGCCCGCTGTACAAGATGAGCCCGCCCGAGCACAACGCCAAGGCGGCCGTAACAGAAATGTTAGAAGTGGCGGTCTTCATTTCCGGAATCATACCCGCCAAGTTTACAAACAAGATAAACAAAAACAGCGTGCAGAAATACGGCAGAAAACCCTTGCCCTCTTTACCCATATTGGGCAACACCATACCGTCGCGGATGAACAGCACATATTCCTCCGCCAGCGCCGTAAGCAGGCGCCCGGAACGGCTTTGGCGCGCGCGGGCAATCCAGCACAACGCACAGAACAGCAATACGCTTACCGCCAAAATCGTAACGCTATGCGTGGTAAGCGGAATACGGAAACCACCCAGGGCTACGCCCCAATCGTGGTCCAAAATATGATGAGAAATTATTTCAGCTACGTCCATCTTTTTTATCTGCCTTTTTTAAAGTTGCGGCGTCCTTTTGCATCTGTTTGGCCGAACGCAAAATTTGGTAAAAGCCTAATGCAAACCCGGCTATTACTCCCCCGATTAAAAACCACGGGCTTGTGTTTAATTTTTCGTCCAGTCTGTACCCCACATAAGCGCCCAGCATTTCCGACACGGCGAACTCCAAGCCTAACGTCGTAATTTGCAAATGGTCCTGTTTGGTAAAAGGTCCCAGCGCCATAGGTATCCCCCGGTTTATTTACCGGGCGGTAAGTACACTTAATATTATAAAACAATTTGGGCAAAAAATCTACCTTTTTAAGTCGTACAACCGCCGCTTATTAGTATTGTATTAAATTTAGCAACCCCGCGCACTTTTTTAACGCAAATAATATAAAAAACCCGCGTCCAACTGCCCGCGGGTTTTTTATATACAAATTTTGCTCTTGCCTTACACGGTGTAAGTAAAGATTTTGCTTTCGTAGGGCTTTAAATCCACCACATACCCTTGGGAAAGCATTTCCGGCGTAACGGTCAGTTTTTCACCCGTAAATTCCTCGGTTACTTGGCTGTTGGGGCCGTAAACGCCCTTCATATGCAGGCGGCCCTTGGCAGGTGCACCGCTGTAATTGATAATGACCATTTTGCCCGTGTTCATTTGTTTCCATTGCCAGGACAAAATATTGCGGTAACTGTCGTTACCCATTTCGGCCGGAGTTACATCACGCAAGGACCATTGGCCCCCGTGAAACGCCGGAGCGGAAGCAATCTGCAACAAACGCATATAATACGCCTTTACCTCGGCATTTTCCGTAAAAGTATCGTTTACATACTGGATAGGCATACGCGCCGGGCGGCCCAAAATTTGGAAATAATGGAACATCCGCGCACCGGGCAACGTAGCAATAATCGTGCTGGCCGCCAAGGATTTTTCCTTACCGAAGGCCTTTAAACTTTCCTCTTCGTCGTGGTTAGCAATAAAGCGGATAGAGCGCATTTGGAACAAATGTTCCGCACCCAAGTGGCCTTTAATATCCTCGGCGTTGGAAAAGCGCAAACGGTCATACAGCACTTTATCGTATGTATAATCAAAGCCCATTTCCTGGATATCCCACTCCAATCCCCAATACACTTCGGCGATGAAGGTAAATTCCGGGTGTTTTTCGCGCACGCTGTCCAACGCTTGGCGCCAAAATTCCTCTTTGGGCAAATCGCTGCCGATAAATTCCCACCAAGTATCGCGCTGGACTTTATTTAACTGCAACATTGCCATATCACAGCGCACGCCGTCGCACATATCGGCCACGCGCAGTAAGTTTTGCAACATAAATTCCCGCGTTTTGGGGTTAAAATAGTTCAGTTGCGCCGTATCGGTCCACGGAGCAAAGTACGGGTCGCGCCCGTGTGCAATATACACACCGTCCGGGTTTTTGAAGAACCAATCCGGGTGCGATTTAGGCGCATTTTTACCAGTATTAATATACAAATCGGGTTGTGCGGTAACCGTCGGGCTGTCAATAGCCGTATGGTTGCCTACAAAGTCCAACAACAGGCAGATGCCCCGGCTGTTTAATTTGCCGCGTAATTCGCGCAACGCCGCGTCCCCGCCCAAAGTGTCATCCACGGTGTACTCATATACGGCGTACGGCGAAGCCGTGATATCCTCCGGCTTGAAATCCGGCTTTATCGCCCGGATTTGCGCTTGGATATCCTTATGCTCACGCGCAATTTTTTCTGCCACCGGGCTTAACTTCCATACCCCCATCAGCCACACAGCGTCAAAGCCCGCTTCCTTGATTCTGTCCCAATGTTCATCCGGAATCGTCGCCAAGGTTACAGGCCGGCCCAACTGCGTTTCCAGGCGTCTTAACCAGGAACGCGTATTTATTTCTAAAATATGCGGATTTGTCCTCATAGTAGATTTCCCCTATTATTCTTATACCACTTTCGCGCCCTCTTGTAAACCCTGCCCTGCGGGCGGCGACTCTATGCGCCGGGCTGGTGATTGGTGGAGCCACACTATTTCTGTAATGTCGCGCTCTGACGAAACGGCACCCTAGCGGGCCGCACGCTGCGCGCCGCAGATTATCCGCACCCCTTTGATTTATTGGGCTACACAGTGTTTGTAATGTCGTAAACAACGAAAAGGCAACAATAAAATAAGGGCGTCGTCCTGAACTCGTTTCAGGACCTACTGCTTGGGTCGTTGGTCATTTATAAAAATAAAGGCCTT
>CAVKWQ010000003.1:0-43640 GCA_963660385.1 Muribaculaceae bacterium | reverse complement strand
AAACCATAATTGCAACAAGCGGAAATAACGGACCTGTAAAGCAGTAGCGTTGTCATCAAATTGTCAGCATAAATGTCCGCCTTTGCGCCATTTCGTTGTTGGACATTACCTATTCAAATAAAGATTTCTTTACATAATCACACAAATAAGCAGTACCTACACATTGAAAATTTTGGTTTGCCGCGTGCGGAAGCGGGGCCCAAAAAATCATTTTAGAGGCAGTAGGTTCACAACTTGTTTGGGTAGAATTTTTAGGCGGGCAATAAAGCACCAAAAGCCGCCCCTCCAAATTATTATTTCCGTCCAAATTCCAGTTTGGGCATCTCCAAGCAGTTCCAGAACCGGATGCCGAGGGTACACAGTTGGGAAAGGAAATATCTAAGGCTTCCGGGTCTTTGGAATAAGTTCCATTGGCTAAATAATAAACTTCGGCGGCTTGTTTATAAGTAGAAATTTGTTGGATAAGTTCGCTTACGCGAGATTTTTCTACGGCTTTGGTATATTGCGGCAGGGCGACAGCGGATAAAATGCCTATAATAAGCACAACTACTAAAAGTTCTATAAGTGTAAAACCTGATGTTACTGTATGGACATTTGCTGTTTTGTCGTCATCCCCGAGGAATTGGAGGCCCGCAGGGTTCGGGGATCCGTTGTTGTCGTGGCCTTTTTTAAATAATGACAGATTCCCGACTACAACACTCGGGAATGACAAAATAGAGGTAAATCCTTTCATTTTTTTCTCCTTGTTTAGGCCTTTATATTTGAGCAAAACGGCCTTTTATACGCGTTTTTATACGGCGGATACATCCGGGTACGACCACCGCAATTTATCAAAATTTTAACAAAAAAAAAAAACGAAACAACCCCTTTATGAATAACTACCCAAAAGACAACGACAAACAACAGATCCCGGATAAAAACCTTCCGGGATGACGGCAGGAAAAAGGCCATTATAAAAATTGGGGTCATTCTGAACTGGCGGCCCGCAGGGTTTTCAGAATCTACCTTTTGGGTTGTTAAAAACGCCAGAAACAACTAACTACCCAAGCAGTAGATCCTGAAATAAATTCAGGATGACCTACTTTTGTTAATAACAACAACAAACACAAAAGTAAAAGCCCTCTGAAAGACTTATCAGAGGGCTTTTTATTTTGAATTGGTAAACCGCTTTATTACAGCGGGATATTACCCTTATGCGGGTTTTTGCGCGGGTCGCGCTTGCCTTTCAGCACCGCAAACGCGCGGATAATTTTACTGCGCGCGTCGGAGGGCTCAATAATCTCGTCAATAGACCCGTTGGTCGCCGCCTGATAGGGCGAAGCGAACTTATCGGAATACTGCTGGGTCATCTTCTGTTTGAGTTCCTCTTTCTTGGCGGGGTCTTGCTCGGCCTTCAAATCGCGCGAGTACAAAATTTCCACCGCGCCGCGCGGGCCCATTACGGCAATTTCCGCGCTGGGGAACGCAAAGTTGAAATCCCCACGCAAGTATTTAGAACCCATTGCAATATACGCACCGCCGTAGGCTTTGCGCAAAACGAGCGTAACTTTGGGGATAGAAGCCTCGGAATACGCGTACAAAAGTTTCGCACCGTGGCGGATAATACCGCCGTGCTCCTGTTGCACGCCAGGGAGATATCCCCCCGTGTCCACCAGCGTCAAGAGCGGGATATTAAACGCATTTAAAAAGCGGATAAAGCGAGCGGCCTTGTCGCTCGCGTCGCTATCCAGCGCACCGCCCAAGCAGGCCGGGTTGTTGGCCACCACGCCGACCACTTGGCCGCCTAAGCGGATAAAGCCCGTAACAACGTTCTTGGCAAAATTCTGGTGGATTTCAAAGAAGCCGAAATCGTCGGCCAAACGCCAAATAACGTGGTGGATACGGAACGCCTTTTTGGGGTCCATTTCGCACACGCGTTCCAACACCGGGACCTGGCGGGAAGCCAAATCGCTGGTGGTGTCCAACGGCGGGTTTTCCTCGCAGTTTTGCGGCAGGAAGGATAATAGTTCGCGCACTTGGCGGAAGCAGTCCTGCTCCGACTTGGCGACAAACTGGCACACGCCGCTCTTTTCGCTGTGCGGGCGGGAACCGCCCAAGGTATCAAAATCCACCTCTTCGCCAGTAGCCGCTTTCACAGCGCCCGGGCCCGTGATGAACATATGGCTGATGCCTTCCACCATAAAAATAAAATCGGTAAGCGCCGGGGAATAAGCCGCACCGCCCGCGCAAGGGCCTAAAATAACGGAAATCTGCGGGATTACGCCGGAGGCTTTTACGTTGCGGTAAAAAATTTCGCCGTAGCCGTTCAAACTGTCCACGCCCTCTTGAATACGGGCACCGCCGGAATCGTACAAACCGATTACCGGGATTTTGGCTTCCAACGCGCGGTCCATTAACGCCGCAATTTTTTTAGCGTGAGCCAACCCGAGCGAACCGCCCAGTTGCGTAAAGTCCTGCGCGAACAGCGCCACTTCGCGCCCGTTAATGCGGCCAAAGCCGGTAATTACACCGTCGCCCTTGATATGTTTATCTTTAATACCAAAGTCACTGCAAGAACTTTCCATTAAACTTTTGATTTCTAAAAAACTGTCTTTATCCAGCAGGTAAGAAATACGTTCGCGGGCGGTCATCTTGCCTTTGTCCTTCTGGGCTTTAATGCGCGCTTCGCCGGCGCCTTTTAGGGCGTCTTGGGAAATTTGTCTAAACTTAACTAAACTGGCCGGAGCGGGCTGGTCCGACGGCTTGTCTAATCTGGGATCTTCAAAAAGTTCAATCATTGCTCCCTCCAAATCTGTCTTACTTATATTTTACTAAATAACCGGGCTGATTTTCCCGCAGGCCTGCGTAAACATAAAACCGGGCACCAACTCCCAGGTTTTAATTTCTAACGCCGGGCGGCCCAGTTTTTCGTAAGCGGCCAACGCCGGGCCGTAAAATTCCGCGCGGCCATTTACGCACCGCACATCATAACTATTTAAAGAAAGCCCCGTGCCCAACACCTTTACAAGCGCTTCCTTTTGGGTCCACAAGGCCGTTAAAAAGGTATCACTCTTGCCTGTCAGTTCCGTAGGGTGGAAAAAATCCTTGGCCCACGCTTCTATACGGTGGGCGTTTTTTTCCAAATCTATGCCTAAAACAGTATTTTCTGCGGCTAACCCCGCTACGGCAAACCCGTGGCTGTGCGTAATGCTAAACGCCAGCGGGCTGTCTTTTCCCCCCACCCGCAAAAGCGGTTTGCCACTTGGCTGGGGTAAAATTTCTATTTCTTTTTTATCCGCGCCCGTGGCCTGCTGCACGAGTTCCTTTAACGCAAATCTGCCCCCGAGCCACTCCGTACGGCGTTTAGGAAAGCGGAGCGTTTGAAAAAACGCACTTTCCTTCGCGCCCAGGATTTCTTCGGCCGGGGGCAGATTATTTAAATCAACAACTTTCAGTTGGCAGGACATCGCGCCTTATTGGCCGATAGCCTGATAGCCGTGGATTTCCACCCACACATTGCCCTGCGCGTCAAACACATAGGCATCGTGGAGGGTTTTTCCGTCGGCGGTGTTACCGCGGTTCACGCCGTACAAATACAACTGGGCGGGCGGTACTTGTTTATTGAGTACGGCCACTTCGGCGATACCGTCGGGCAACGTCATTTTGTGCTCAATGCTCATATCCTGGAAGCCGCAGCATTGGAACGCCGCTTCAATCAGCATCGGGTTAGCGAGCAAGGTGCGCGGACCGTCGTTCCATTGCGGGCGCGGGGTCGTGTGGTAAACCGCCAAGGAAGCGTGTTTATCTACGCGGACAATCCCGGCCAATACTTGGAAGGAAGGACCGTGAAAATACTTTTTATAAATTTCTTCTTTGCTTACGCTCATCGGGGCGTTGAGGCCCGTCATCGCTTCGGCTTTTACGGAGTCCCAAGTGGACACAAAGGAACCCAGCGTATGCGCGGTAAAGTGGCGGCGGGTGTTGCCCATCTTCACGCCTTTGCTGTTAATGAAGTCACTTTCAATTTCCATAGAGGCTTCATTACCGGCGGCTTTACCGATTACGCGCACGGCCTGCGGGCGGTTTCTTAACAGTTTAATCGGCAGGTAGAAGTGAACATCCTTCAATCCCTGCGGAACCTCGCCCGTGAGCGCGGTAGCCGTTTCCATAAACGTTTCAATGCCCATTACGCCCGGCACATACGGCGTGCCTTCAATAGCGTGGTCGGCCAAGTACGGGTCGGAATTTAAGTTAAATTCTTTTTCCAAGTGGATTTCAGAGCCCTTTTGGAGCGATTTTACTTCGCCCAAAAAGTGCGTGGCCTTGGCGGAATCTACCGCCGGAGCCGCCGCTTTGGGGGTAGCCGCCGGAGTGGCGGGAGTATTGCCGCCGTTGGCGGAGTCATCGGAGCCGTTGTCTTCGGCTCCGATTTCGTCCCATTCAAACTTTAACTGATGGTCCCAGTCCAAGCGGCCCAAGGAACCCGTCAGTACGATTTCCGGCACGCGTCCATAGACGATTTCATCCAAGAAGATTTGCATACCGTCTTCGGGGTCCACAAAGTCCACACCGTTGGAGCGCAAGAAGGTTTCCACACCGGCACGCACGCCCATACCTACATTTTTGTAAGCACTCATAGCAATGCTAATGGCGCGGTAACCTTGGTTAGACAAGGACAAGGCAGATTTGGCCAAGTAGTCGTTGGCGCTGGCGTAGTCGCTCTGGCCCAAGTTGCCGTATTTACCGGCAATAGAGGAGGCAAAGGCGAAGAAGCCATTATCGCGGACAATGTTGTTAGCCAAGAACGTAGCAAAACTCGTGGCTTTTACGTCAAAGATACGGTAATATTCCGCCGGGTCTTTATCGTAAATCAGTTTGGAGCGTTCCAAGCCCGCAAAGTGGATAAGTCCGTCCACACGGCCGTTTTTGGCTTTAATCTTGGTGCAAACTTCCTTCATCATAGAGGAGTTCATCACGTCGCAATGGTAGTATTCCACTTCGCTGCCCAAGTTGCGCAGTTTCTGCAAGTTGTTATAGAGCGTAATGGAATCCTTCACGCGGCCGAAAGCGCGTTCCAACATTACCGGGGTAGCCTTTTTGGTCGGATCGGCTTTGAGGTCTTCCCAGATTTGTTTTTTGAGCGCGGCCAGTTCGGCTTCGTTCATAGAAGCCCACAGCGGCGTTTTTTCTTGGATTTCAATAATATCCAAGACGATGATTTTGCTGTGGTATTGGGCGGCAATCTTTTGGGAAAGCATCGCACCGATACCGCGGCCAGAACCCGTGAAGATAATGGTTTTACCAGCGAGGTCAAAGTGTTTGACGCTCTTATCCAAGCGGGTCGGCAAGGAGAGAATCGTGGAGCGCACGTTATCTCTCGTACCAATCATCAGGCGCATATCGCCGTGGAGAACTTCGTCCATCGTCTTTTGGGCCATTTCGTCCGGCGTGGCGGTGGGTTCAAAGTCCATTAATTTGCTAATGGCACCCGTGCGTTCGTACACGTCTTTGCGGTAGCAGGTAGTACCACCCGTGAGCGCACCCACAATCGGGTTAAACTCATCCTTGGTCGTGTAGCCGAAGTTACCGTCAATCTTGGTGTTCACCGCAAAGAACGTATCGGCGTCCTGGCGGTTCGTAAGGCCCTTTTCAAATACGCGCAACGCAATGAACAGCGGCATTACGTATTTGGTCAGTTCGGCGTGCGGGCTGGCTTTTTTGTCAAATTTCTTAATCGTAGCGCCCAACAGATATACGATACCTTGGATGTTCGGATCCTCGGCTTCGTAGGCTTTCAAGGCCGCTTCGGTTTCTTCGTACGATTCCCAATTTACAATGGTCGTATTTTTGCTGCGGGTTTTGAGCGTGGTAAATACGTGGTATTTTACGCCCAATTCTTTAAATTCTTCCGCATACGCTTTAATCAGTTGGGAATTATCGGCAAACAACAACACCGTGCGATCCTTGGACAAACGTCTGTTTTCGCGTTCCGTAAGCGGCGCATCGGCCACCGTGGTAACATAGCGCAATTTCTTTTCGTGGCAATGTTCACCCTGATAACCTTCTCTTTCGGGGCGTTCCGCCAGCGAGAAATGCTTTTCAATCGGAGCCGTCGGGTTGGTAATCAGCGCATCTTCCTGCGGTTTACCAATGTGTTCGGCAATGATATGAGCCGGCTTTTTAATAAGTTTCGGCGCAGGAGCCACAGGCGCTTGCACAGCCGGGGCTTCGGCAGGTTTTACTTCCGCTTTGGCCGGTTCGGTTACGACGGGTTTTTCTTCCGTAGTAAGCGGGAGCACCGCAGGTTTATCTGCCGCCGGAGCGGTTACCGCCGCAGACTTGCCACCCGCATTAGCCAAGGCAAAGTTAATGCAATGGCGGATCGTCGGGTAGTCTTTCAACTGGATACCTTCCTGCTGGGCAATGCCATAATGTTCGCGCATTGCGGCAAAGAGTTCAGCCTGCTTCACGGTATCAATACCGAGGTCGGCTTCCATATCCAAGTCCAAATCTAACATATCTTCCGGGTAGCCCGTTTTTTCGGCGACCATTTTAACGATTTCTTTCGTTACGCTGGCTTCGTCCAACGCTACCGCCGATTTAGCGGCAGGAGCGGGCTGTACAGCCGGAGTAGGAGCAACCGCAGGTTGCGCCACAGGAGCCGGGGCCACTACGGGTTGAGCCGCAACAGCCGCCGGAGCGGGAGCGGCCACTGGGGCCGCGGCTTTACCCGCGTTAGAAAGTACAAAATTAATGCAATGGCGGATCGTCGGATAGTCCTTCAACTGGATACCGTCTTGCTGGGCAATGCCATAGTGTTCGCGCATTGCGGCAAAGAGTTCAGCCTGCTTCACGGTGTCAATACCGAGGTCGGCTTCCATATCCAGGTCTAAGTCCAACATATCTTCCGGGTAGCCCGTCTTTTCGGCGACCATTTTAACCACTTCTTTGGTTACCGTCGCTTCATCAAGAGCAGCCGCAGGTTTAGCGGCAGCCACAGGGGCTACCACAGCCGCCGGAGCCTGTACAGGTGCCGGGGCAGGCGTTACCGCCGCTTGGGCCACCGCAGGAGCGGCCACAGGGGCCGCGGCTTTACCCGCGTTAGCGAGTACAAAGTTAATGCAATGGCGAATCGTTGGATAATCTTTCAACTGAATACCATCTTGCTGGGCGATACCATAATGCTCACGCAACGTGGCAAAGAGTTCAGCCTGTTTCACGGTATCAATACCGAGGTCGGCTTCCATATCCAGGTCAATATCAAGCATATCTTCCGGATAACCCGTCTTTTCAGCCACCATACCTACTACTTCTTTCGTTACGCTGGCTTCGTCCAACGCGGCCGCAGGTTTAGCGGCTTGCACCACAGGAGCGGCGACCGGGGCTTGTACAGCCGGGGCCGGGGCTACCGCAGGCGCGGGAGCGGCCACAGGTGCCACAGCCGCAGGTTTGCCCGCATTAGCGAGCACAAATTTAATGCAATGGCGGATCGTCGGATAGTCTTTCAACTGGATACCGTCTTGCTGGGCAATGCCGTAATGTTCGCGCAAAGAAGCAAAGAGTTCAGCCTGTTTGACCGTATCAATGCCGAGGTCGGCTTCCATATCCAGGTCAATATCCAACATATCTTCGGGGTAACCCGTCTTTTCAGCGACCATACCTACTACTTCTTTGGTTACGCTGGCTTCGTCCAACGCGGCCGCAGGTTTAGCGGCAGGAGCCGGAGCCACTGCGGGTTGAGCCGCAACAGCCGCCGGAGCGGGGGCCGCCACAGGGGCCACAGCCGCAGGTTTGCCCGCATTAGCGAGCACAAATTTAATGCAATGGCGGATCGTCGGATAGTCTTTCAACTGGATACCGTCTTGCTGGGCAATGCCGTAATGCTCACGCAACGCAGCAAAAAGTTCAGCCTGTTTGACGGTATCAATGCCGAGGTCGGCTTCCATATCCAAGTCAATATCCAACATATCTTCGGGGTAACCCGTTTTTTCGCCAACCATTTTGACAACTTCTTTGGTTACGCTGACTTCGTCCAACGCGACCGCCGGAGCGGCCACAGGCGCGGGCGTTACCGCCGCTTGGGCTACCGCAGGTTGCGCCACAGGAGCGGCCACAGGGGCCGCGGCTTTGGCATCGTGGGCGTGAATCGTGTTCACTTTATCAACAAACGCCTGGGAGCCTTCCATTACCAAGGCGGGTTTTACGCCGTGGCGGTAGTTGTCTTTAATGCGCAAGGTGTTCTGCACAACTTCCAACACCGGGGCTTCCTGGCCGGAAATATTTTTCAACCAAGCCGCGTGTTTGGCTTCGTCGGCGATACGGGGTTCGCCCTCTTGCCACACTTTTTCAAGTAAAGTCATACCAATTTGGGAACCGAACCCGGCGGCTAAGCGCAAGGCGTATTTAAAGTTATAGTGTCCGCCTTTGCTAAGCGTAATGCCTTCCAATTCGGGGTCGGCTTCTTTAAAGTTTGCAATCGGCGGTACGAGGCCCGTGTTCAGGCAGCGTACGGCGATGGCGTCTTCCAATCCGGCACCCATAGAGTGCCCGGTGAAACCCTTGGTGTTGCTGACGATAACACTGCTGACATCTTTACCAAAGGTAGATTTAAGCGCATACGCTTCGGCGCTGGCGGAACCGCCGCGGGCCGGCGTATAGGTTTCGTGAGAGATAAATACCAACTGTTTGGCAATATCGGAGCGGTTCAAGCCGTATTCCTGTTCCGCGTGGGTTACCAAGCGGTTCATTACCTGGGCAACGTGGCCCACGTCCAAGCGGGTTACGTGGAAACCGCTGTTAGCGATTTCGGTGGACAAGAGTTTAGCCAACGGTTTCATACCGCGTTTGGCTACTTCGGTTTCGTCTTCCACAATCAGGGAGACCGCACCCATACCCACAATCATACCGTTGCGGCGGCGGTCAAAAGGCAAGGCAGCCTTGGTAACATCGGCTTCCGTGGTAGCGGCGCCGGAGGCCAAGAAGGCCGTCAAAATCCACTCGGACACATTATCATTGGTAATGTCGTCGGCGCTGATAACGATAACGCGTTTGCAGCGGCCGAGTTTAATCCAGTCCTGCGCCACGGCAATAGCCTGGGCGGTGGAAGCGCAAGCGGCGCTCATAGCCGTCGCCGGACCGCGGGCGCGAATCCATTGGCAGAAGTGGCAATGGGCAATGATAATAGTCTTTAAAATAAATTCCGAGGTAAAGGCTTCGGGTTCAATTTCTTTATCTTTAAAGTTATCTCTGTACCAAGCCTCAATTTCGGCTTTGAGGGCCGGGTCGGAAATTTGGGCAACAAATTTATCGCAGAACGCGCGGACTTCTTTGGCGGTTTTGTTGTTAAGCAAACCGGCCACTCGTTTGGAAAGATCGCCCATCATACTGTTGGCCACCGGGAAAGCGGAGGTGAAAATCACGCCCGTTTCGTCAATCATTTCAGCCGGCAGACCCCAGCGGTCCGGCAAGTAGCCGCCCGTAGAGGTGGGTTTGTAATAAAGTACCAACGGGATACCCGCATCCTTCAAGGCCAAGATACCAGCGGCAATGGCCAGTTGGAAACTGCGGTCCATAGAGCGGACCCATTTGGCGGGCAGGCCGAATTCTTTTTCCAAGTTAAACGCGCCACCCTTGGCCGCCAATTTAATGGCCTGCATCGGGGAGGTCAAGCGTTCAAAACGGTGGTTGCCGTCTTTGGATTTGATAACAAATTCAACGTGTTTATCAATTTGTTTCTGCTGGATTTCCGCAGAAACGGGTTCAATCATATTGCGGCCGGAAAGAATTTCGTCCAGCACGCCTTCGCGGAAGATTTTATCCCAACTGCCGGGACCGCCAGCAGCAATACCGCTGATTACAACGGATTTTTTACCGTTGTTCGCGGCGGGCGCGGAAACTTTGCACGCGCAGGTTTTGGGGGTTTCGGTGGTGCCTTCGGTTTTTTCAACCGGGGTGGCATTGCCGGTTACCCAGTTTACAAAAGCAGGGTTAAAGGTATGGTTATCACCGTACATATCAGTACCAGTCCAATCCAAATGAATACCAGAGGAAATTAAGTTCGCAAACAAATCGTTAAATTCCACAATACCGCCCTTTTTGGGGTGGTTGGAGGCCAACACTTTGATATCTTTTTTGTCAGACAAGGTGTTAGAGGCCAAGGCAGAAAGCACGCGTTTCGGTCCGCACTCTACAAACAAGCGCACGCCGGAATCGTATGTGGTTTGGAGTTGTTTAATCCATTCCACAGAGTGCGAAATCTGCGTAACCATAAGGTCTTTGATTTTTTCGGGGTCGCTCGGGTAAAATTCCGCCGTAACGTTGGTCGTAATCGGCATCTTGGGGGCGTGGAAAGTAAGCGTATCCAAGAACGCACGGTACTGCGGCATAGCCGGGCGCACAATAGCGGAGTGGAAGGCGTGCGAAACCGGGATTTGCACCGCCTGAATACCCATATCGGTAAACATCTTAATCGCATCGTCCACGGCTTTGCTGCCGCCCGCAATAACGGTCTGGGTCGGGCAGTTCTTGTTCGCCACGGCCACATAACCATTAATGCGTACGAGTTCGGGTTCTACGCGTTCCACGGGGGCCGCGATAGAAGCCATTTTGCCGTTGTCTTCTACTTTAATTTCAGACATTACCTTACCGCGGGTGCAAACGGCCTTCAAACCGTTTTCAAAATCAAAAATCCCAGCGGCTACGGCGGCGGCGTATTCGCCCAAACTGTGGCCCATTACCACATCCGGCTTAATGCCGAACGAGGACAACAAGCGCATCATAGCGATATCGGCCGTGAGTACAGCGGGCTGGGTCATTTCGGTCTTTTTAATGGCGGCTTCGCGCACGGCAATTTGTTCTTTGGTTTCGCCGGGTTTGCTCCACAAGGTGTCCGTCAAGTTTTGGCCGATGATGTTCAAAAGCAAGCGGTCGGCTTCGTCAAAAGTGTCCTGCACTACTTTGTATTTGGAAGCCAAGTCCTTCATCATATCCACATACTGGGAACCCTGGCCGGGGAACATAAAGCAGACTTTCGGTTTAATTTCCGTCGGAGTGAAAGGATAAATGCCTTTCATACGCAGGTACAAGGATTCTTTTTCCCACACGTCCTGAGTGGAAGCGGTTTTCTTGAAAAATTCAATTTTTTCTTTTAATTTTTCAGGGTTTTCCACATTAATGGTTACCGCAAATTTGCCGGGTTTGGTCATATGGTTCTTGTAGGAAATGCTCGGCAAATAGGTGGGGTCGTATTGGATAGCGACAACGGCTTTATCCAACACGTTAAAGAGTTCCTGTTTGGTGGCGGCGGAGAAAGTTAAAACGTCGCTCTGGATTTTTTCACCGGGAACGTGAAGGGTGTAACTGCTGCTCATAGTAGATTTCTCCTGTACGGGGGTTGAAACGGTGTGATGAGTGGCTTCTTCGGCCTGTTTCAAAAGGCCGTCGTTCATTTCTTCCATAGCCACGTGGAAGTTCGTGCCGCCAAAGCCGAACGCGGAAACGTTGGCACGGCGTACTTTGTTAGTGCTCCACTCTTCCGTTTGCGTAATTACGCGGAAGGGGCAGGTGGTCCAATCCACAATCGGGTTGGGCGTTTTAAAATTGACGGACGGCGGCAACACCTTATTATATAAGGCGAGCGTCGTTTTGATTAAAGAGGCGATACCGGCCGCCGCTTTGGCGTGGCCGATTTGGCTCTTTACGCTGCCGAGGCCAATCGTACCCGGTTTGGCATACGGGGCAAAAAGTTCGGTCAAGGCGCCCAGTTCGGTTGCATCACCCACGCGGGTACCCGTACCGTGCGCTTCAATCAGGCCTACATCACCGGGGGTGTAGTCCAACTGTTCAAACGCTTTTTCCACAGCCAATTTTTGGCCCTTGGGGTTCGGCGCGGTAATGCCTTTGCCTTTACCGTCGGAGGAGGCCCCCACCGCGCGGATAACGGCATACACGCGGTCGCCGTCTTTTACGGCGTCGGACAAGCGTTTCAAAATAACCATACCGGCGCCTTCGGCCATTACAAAGCCGTTGGCGCGGGCATCAAAGGGATAGGAGCCGTCTTCGGACAAGGCACCGATTTTGCAGAACTTAATATAGGCAGAGGGCGACATCATTTGGTCCACGCCGCCGGCTACGGCCATATCAAAGTTCCCCATACGCAGGCCGTTCACGGCCTGGTCAATAGCCGCCAAAGAGGTGGCGCAAGCGGCGTCCACCGCAAAGTTCGTGCCGTGCAAATCAAACACGTTGGCTACGCGGCCCGGAATAACGTTTGCCAGTTCGCCCGGCATAGAGTCTTCGTTAATCGGGGAAAATTTTTCGCGCACGCCCGCATCCATTTCGTCCAGCATTTTCTGGGCGTCGGCCGGGGCCAGCGACTTGAAAGAGGAGGTATTTTTGAGAATTTCGTACAAGAACGGACGGTTCAAGCGGGTGTTGGACATTTCGTTCTTCATACCGCCCATAGAGTTACCAATAATTACCGCGGTGCGGTTATGGTCATAGGCTTTTTTATCGTATCCGGCATCTTCCAAGGCCATACGGGTGGTTTCAATGGCAAGGTGTTGCACCGTGTCCATTTGCTTGGCAATTTGCGGGGGAATACGGTATTTTAAGGAATTAAATTTGAAACTTTGCGGAATAAAACCGCCGATTTTGGAGTACAGTTTGTCTTCTGCTTTGTGATCGGGACTGTAAAAGAGATGGTAGTCCCAGTACGACGCGGGAATTTCGGTAATGCAGTATTTGCCTTCTTTAATGTTTGTCCAGAATTCGTCTTTGTTCAACGCTCCGGGCATAATCGCCCCAATACCAACAATGGCGATAGGTTCAAGGTTTTTATTTTTCATTTGTTCTCCTAACGTAAAATCCTCTTTCCTTGGCATACGTATATAGATATATTTTAGGAAATTTAGCAAGGCAAAACAAATTTTAAACCGTCTTTTTGCGCAAGAGTATTGACAAAATCTAATCCGTTTTGTCAGAATTTACCCTCTTTTGGCCCGGTTTTGGGTGGTTCTCCGTCATAGAACGCGTTTTTGTTAAAAGAGCATTTTTGCAAAATTAAGGCTGATTTTGCATTTTCAAATAGTCCCAGACCAAAATATTTTTGCTTAAAATATTAAAACCGCCGCAAGTTCAGCGACGGTTTTAAACAAGGGCAAAGCAAATTTGGAACTATTTTTGCGTTTTTTCTTCCGCCACTTTCATATTTTCCAAGTCTTCAATCAGGCTTAACAAAGTGGGTTGGAGTTTGGTTACATATTCCTGTTCAAAGGTGCTCATACGCTGTTCCATACGGGCCATTTGTTTTGCCAAATCACCCGCAGATTTATCTTGCGCCATTTTGAGTTCTTCCAAACGGTAATGCAAATTTTTCACTTTTTCCTTTAAGTCCGCCAGGTCCAAAGAGGACGCCCCCTGCAACGATTGCAGCAGCGAAGCACGCGGTTTAAAGGCGGGCGGCTGGGCTACGGTTACAACGGTTAAATCCTCCACAGCCGGTTCAAAGTCCGTTTCGTGCGCCAAAGCCGCGCGGTATTTGGCCGTAAAAACGAACAGTAAAATAAAGCAAACGGTAAAACCGATAAGTTGTAAAATGACGGTAGTTTCCATAGTTTTTATAATACCATATTTTTAAGGTTCTGATGCGCCCGTTATTTGGGGCGGACAATCACAAAACTGGCAAAAAACGCCCCCAGCGCAAACACCCCATATATAAGGTAGCGCCAAAAAGCATTATCCGGCACCGGGCACAACCAATAAAACAGCCCGCACAGCACCAAAAAAGAAATAATCCCAAAAGTGTTAAATTTAAAAGTTAAGTGCATTTGTTGCTCCTATTTAATAACCGTACCCGTTTGGCCCGTTTGATAGTGGACAATGCGTATTTCTACGCCCTTTTCCTTGGCCAGGCGCACGGCGTCCGGGTGCAAAACGCTCGCGCCATTTAGGGCCAGTTTGTACATTTCGTCAAAATCCAGCACCTCGTATTTTTGCGCCTTTACGTCCTTGTTAGGGTCGGCGGAATAAACGCCGTCCACATCTTTAATCATTTCCACGTGGTCCGCGCCTAATTGGGCCGCCAAAAACACGGCGGACACATCACTCCCCCCACGCTTTAAGGTGGTAATTTCCTTATTCTCGCCAATGCCCTGAAAGCCTGCCACAATGGGCACATTTCCGGCCTCAATTTCGCGCAATAAACGGTCGCCCTTTAACTTTAAAATATCCGCCCCCGTGTGGGTACAAGTGGTAATAAGGCCGATTTGCGAGCCCGTCAGCGATACAGACGGTACCCCAATAGCCCGCAAGGCAATAGATAAAAGCGCCACACTCACGCGCTCCCCGGTGGTAATCAGCATATCCAACTCGCGCTTATCCGGGTTAGGCGTAATGCTAAATGCGTGGTCCAAAAGCACATCGGTCAAATTGCCGTTGGCGGAAGCCACTACCACCGGGATAAACCCGGCCGAGTAGCGGGCTTTAATCAAGTCCGCCGCCATTAAAAGTTTTTGTTTGTTGGCTAAGGTATTGCCGCCAAACTTCATAATACAAATCGGTTGCATAAATACTTAAATTCCCCTGCAAACATTATACCAAAGTAACCCATAAAGCCGCTTTACGCTTGCCGCAAAAAGAACTAATATGTAGGCAAACAGGAGGTTTGTATGAAAAGACTTGTACTTTTGCGCCACGGGCAGAGCCAGTGGAATTTGGAAAACCGCTTTACGGGTTGGACGGATGTGGATTTAACGCCCCAAGGGGTGGAAGAGGCCCTAAACGCCGGAAAATTATTAAAGGAAGCCGGATTTTATTTTGATGCGGCTTATACCTCTTATTTAAAACGCGCCGTAAAAACCTTAAACTGCGTGCTGGACGTGCTCAACCAAGATTGGTTGCCCGTGGAAAAAACGTGGCGGCTTAACGAAAAGCACTACGGTGCTTTACAGGGCTTAAACAAAGCCGAAACCGCCAAAAAATACGGCGACGAACAGGTAAAACTGTGGCGGCGCAGTTATGATGTGCGCCCACCCGCTTTGACATTGGACGACCCGCGCGCCCCGCAAAACGACAAACGCTATGCGGGTGTAAACCCCAAGGATTTGCCGCTGACCGAAGCCCTGTGCGACACGGTAAACCGTATTTTGCCGTATTGGAACGAGGTCATCTTCCCGCATTTAAAAACGGCTAACGAAATTATTGTCGCGGCGCACGGAAACAGTTTGCGCGGAATTGTAAAACACCTTAAAAACATTTCAGACGCGGACATTATCGGCCTTAATTTGGCGACGGGCGTGCCGTATGTGTTTGAGTTTTCGGACGACTTAAAACTGCAAAAGGATTATTTCTTAGGCGACGCGGAAGAAATCAAAAAGAAAATGGCCGCCGTTGCCAACCAAGGCAAGTCAAAGTAAAAAGGAGTAACGACCTTTTTGCGTTCCTCTTGGGTCGTGCTTGTTGCCGTCATCCTGGAAAGTCGTAGTCCAGGATCTGTTGTTATTGATAAAGTGGAAAACGACAGATCCCCGACAAAAACCTTCGGGGATGACAAGAGAAAAAAATTTTTATTTAAAAAACAACAAGAGCCCGTAACCCTGCGGGCCGCCTAACACTACGGGATGACGACAAAAAGCGAGACAACAAAGCAGTTATAAAAATTGGAGGTCATTCTGAACTTGTTTCAGAATCTACCTTTTGGACAGTTTGCCGTTGTCGTCATCCTGGAAAGTCGTAGTCCAGGATCTGTTGTTATTAATAAAGTGGAAAACGACAGATACTAGACAGAAACCTTACGGGGTGCCGCCTAGCGGTAAGGGCGGCAATTCAGGATGGCCACTCATTTGAAAATGACATAAAAACCCCCGGGGGTGGGCCGGGGGTGTAGTGTAAAATACTTGTGGATTATTTTTGACTTATTGCAATTTTTCTTTGGCTTCTTTTAGTTGTTTCTTCCAAGCCTTTTTGGCTTCCTTGTGCTTCTTTTCGGCCACGCCGGACAATAAGTCTTCCACGCGCTGGGCCTTTACCTGCTCCAAGTTGGCCTCGTCGGCTTTTACCTTGTTTTCCCAGTTATCTAAATTCGCGCGTTCGGCGGCAATGCGGTCCTTTACATACGCAATACCCGCATCCACTCCGGCAGAAACCTCTTCCGCCAGTTTTGCCTTGATAGCGGGCTTGTCGGCCTCTTTGGCTTTTTTGTACTGCTTAACCAATTTTTTAATGCGTTTTTGGCGCGCTTTAAAGGCTTTTTTCTGCTCGGCGGGCGTTTGCTTTTGCTCCGCCGGGGCAGGCTTTTCGTCCGTCTTTTTAACAGCCGGAGCCGACTCCGCAGGCAAACTGCACTCCGCCGGGGTTCCGGCATCGGTATCTTTTAGTTCCGCCGCCGTTACTCCTCCCACCAAGCACACAGATAATAAAACAAAAAGAAGTCTCTTCATATAGGCCTCGTTAATCCAAGGATGTATCGTGTACGCCCGCTTCGGCAAAACCTTTGGCGCGCAGTTTGCACGAATCACAATGGCCGCACGGCTTTTTGCCGCCTGCGTAGCAACTCCAAGTAAGTTCAAACGGCACCTTCAACTTGGCGGCCAAGCGCACGATATCGGTTTTGGACATCCGCATCAGCGGCGCCAACACTTCAATCCCTTCCGTTACGCCCATTTTGGTTCCACGGTTTAACGCATCCGCCGCCGCTTTAAAGAACGCGGGGGTGCAATCGGGATAGCCCGAAAAGTCAATCGCGTTAGGACCTGCGATAATCGCATCGGCGTGAATTGCGTCCAACAAGGAGCCCGCAATAGAGAGGAACATCAGGTTCCGCCCCGGCACATAGGTAGAAGGAATCCCCTCTTTCGGAATATCCTCTAACGCCACATCCGGCAGAGCCTGGTTCTTATCCACCAAGGAACAGCAGGACAGCCACGGCAAATTAAGCGTAATCATATGGTGCTTAATACCCAAGTTGCGCGCAATCATTTGTGCGGCCAAGACCTCGCGGTCGTGGCGCTGCCCGTAAGAAACGGTAAGTGCTTCGCACTCGTAGCCGTGCGCCAACGCCCAATACAAGCAAGTGGTGGAATCCAACCCGCCCGAAAAAAGCACAATGGCTTTCTTTTTGGCCTTACCGCCAAACGCGGCCGTTTTGCCCGAAAAGGTAACTTCGGCAGACGGGACCGCCTGTTGCGGCGCGGCGGCCTGAACACCCGCGGCAGCCTTATCGGCCGGTTGGGCCGGGGCCTGCTTCAAAGCCGCGTCTAATAAATCCTCCGCCGGAGCAGACGCATTTTCAGCCTTGGCATCGCCAAAACTGTTAGCAAATTCTTGTTCCAATTCCTTTTTTTCCTCTTTCACGGTGTTTATAATTCCACTAAAAAAACTTTTCAGGCCGCTCTTGGTATTCGCCACTGTTTTGGCGGCAGGTTCTTCCGGCGCCGGAGCAACAGGCGTTTGAACCGGAGCCGCGGAGGGTTGCTGTTCGGCTTGTTTGGTAACCAGCCAAGCCGCGGGCGCCTGCGTGCCGTACAGGTAGCAGACCGCATAGCCTTGGTCGGAGAACGACACCTGCGGCACCACCTTTAAATCATCCACTTTAAACGCTATTTTGGCATCCTTTTCAGCGGTTTTAGGCCCCTGTTTCAAAAATTCCACACAGCGCATTGTGTTATTAAATTCCACAATGGCATCCTCGGGGTTGCCGATACCTTGCACGCAATCTTTCAGTGCGGACACACAGAAACCGTCCTCTACCGCGTCCGCCGTGCCATACAGCGAAGCGGGAACCAGCAAAACATCCTTATCCATATTGGCAAGCACATCCGCCAGCGTGTAAAAGTTACAGAACCCGCCCACCAACACGGTGCTGGCGTTCTTGGCGGCAAATAATGCCTTCATCCCCTCGTTACTAAGCACCAAGGCAGGCGTACGGCCCGAAGCGCGCGAAGCCGCATAAGGAGAGTCGTCCTCGTGCGACAGCGCAATATCTTGCTCGCTATACACCTCAAAATCAGCGTGGCGGCTTTTAAAAGCGGTTACATCTTCCGCTTTATCAAACCCTAAAACGGTCTTTTTGCCGCGCGCCAACAACTCGCACAGCGTGGTGGACGTGCGCAACACGTCCACGATAACGGCTACATCCGTCCATTGTTCACATTCCCCTGCGGTTTTAGCTATCAGAACGCTCATTTAATATCCCCAATACTTTAAAATCTTCAATCGCTTTTTCGTCTTCTTCGCTCAAATTATCCACATATTTGATTGCATAGATAATCAACGTTACGCGCGGATTGGACGCACCGTCCTCTGCACTGTTATACTGGCCGATAAGCATTGCATCGGCCCCCTTGGACGCTACAAACTTGCGGCCCTTTTCCACCCCCATTTTTAAATTATCGCGGGTAGGCTGCAAGTTTTTAATGCGCAAGAGCCCCAAGTTGCCGTACGGGCGGGTAATTTCGCTCTTACTGCCGATAATTTCCACATTTTTAGCCTTGGTGGGCGGAAAATCCGGCCCTATCGGAATCCAGTCCAAGTTGTTCATTTCCAAGGTGGCGCACCCGGCCAACAAGAGCCCGGCTACCAGTAACCCTAATTTTTTCATTTGCCCTCCTTTTTCTGGGAGGCCAACTGTCCGCACGCGGCTAAAATATCGTTACCCATACTTTTGCGGATAGTTACGCCTATGCCCATTGCCTTTAAGCCGGCGGCAAAGTCCTTTACTACGCGGTCTTCGGTCTTTTCGCCGCGGCCCAGGTTGCACGCAATCAAATTGACGTGCAGTAAATAGTTATCCTTAATGCTGTAAATCCAATCCGCCAGTTTGCGGATATGCTCCGGGCGGCTGTTTACGTTTTCAATGACGGAATATTCCAAAAACACTTGGCGGCCCGTCATAGCGATATATTCTTCCAACGCTTTTTTGATATCGTCCAAATCAAATTTGCGGTTTACGGGCATAATTTTGCTGCGCTCGGCGTTGTCGGCGTTGTGCAGGGAAATTGCCAAATTGGCCTGCGGCAAATCCACCGCCAGTTTGTGCAGTTTATCAGCAATACCCGAAGTGGAAACGGAAATATGGCGCGCGCCGATATTTAAATAGTCCGGGTTGGAAAGTTCCTGCGCCGCCTTCACCACATTTAAATAGTTGAGCAACGGTTCCCCCATCCCCATAAAAACCACGCTGGAAATACGTTCGCCCAGTTTTTCCTTATGCACATACTGGTACCACATTAACACCTGGTCGGTGATTTCCTCTTGCGTTAAATCGCGTTTAAAGCCCATTTTGCCCGTAGAGCAGAAGGAACAGCGCAGCGGGCACCCCACTTGGCTGGATACACATACGCTCCAAGTATCCTGCGGTTTTAACAATACGGTTTCTATCTGGTAGCCGTCTTTGAGCGTTAAGAGCGCCTTGGCCACTTTGTCCCTATCCGAGCAGACAATTTTGGCCACCTTAAAACTGAGCAACGGGCGGTCTTGTTTCAATTTTTCGCGCAAATCGGCGGGCAGGCTGGTGGCTTCGTCCCAAGACGAAATCCCGCGTTTAAAAATAGCATCTTTTACCTGCGAGATGCGGAAGTTCGGCAAACCCGCATCTTTTATGTATTGTTTGACGTATTCAAAATTCATTTTTCTTTCCTTATTATGGGGTATATATATTTTAACATTTTCCGCTATCCAATATACAAAGCCGCAGAAAGATGAAAAAATGCCTATTTTTTAGTATAATACCAGCACGATGAGTGAAGATATTAAATTTAGCACAGCCGGCTTCCGGGCCGTTACCGCAGACGGGCTGACCGCCCAGTCCGTACAGCGTTTGACTTACGGGATTTCCGAACATATTTTGGAACATCCTTTCTATGGATTTGAAGGTACTGGTTACCGCAAGCACTGTGAAGAACAAGGCAAAAAACCCAAAAAGCCCCTCGTACTGGTGGGGTATGATACCCGTTTTCTTTCTAAACAATTTGCTTATGTGGCGGCCAACGCCCTCGTGCAGAGCGGCATTACCGTAAAGGTGGCCGAACTGCCCCTGCCTACCCCGGTGGCCGAGTGGGCGGTGCTCAACGAGTGCGCCGTCGGTGCCATCGTAATTACAGGCAGCGAAGCCGAATACTATGTAAACGGCGTAAAATGGATTTCGTACTACGGCGGTATTGCCAACAACGAAATCGTACAAGATATTGAAAAGCGTATCCCTTCACCCAACGCACAGATTTTAAAAGCGTCCTCCACTGAGTTTGGCGTCTTGAACGCCGCGGCTACCGTCAGCAAGGATTTCCGCAAAGGCTATATGGCCCGCTTGGAAAAAATGATTGACGTAAAGGCGCTTAAAAAGGCGAAATTAAAGGTAGCCATTGACCCGCTTTTTGGTACGTCTAAATATTACTTCCGCGACTTTTTGGAAAAGCACGGCGTAACGGTGGAGGGCATCCACGAAGGGGAAGACGTCCTCTTTGGCGGGCACACGCCTAACGCCGGCCCTGTAAGTTTGACGGACCTTAAAAAATTAGTCGTAAGCAAAAAAATGCACTTGGGCATCGCTTGCAACCCGGATTGCGACAAATTCGGCATTATTGACGCCGAAGGCAACTGGGTGTCCCCCAACGAAATTGCCCCGCTGTTACTGGAACACTTGGTTCACAATAAAAACCTCAAAGGCCGCGTGTGCAGAAGCGTAATTACCTCCAACCTGATTGACCAGGTAGCCAAGGTAAATGGCTTAATGCTGCGCGAAACCCCGGTAGGCTTTAAATACATTACCGAGTTAATGATTACCGGCCAGTACATTATGGGTATGGAGGAATCGGGCGGTATTGCGATTGCCCACCACATCCCGGACAAAGACGGCCTGTTGGCCTGCCTGCTGGTGGTGGATATGTTGGCCACCGAGGGCAAGACCTTAAAACAACTGAAAAAGGAATTTTATAAAAAATACAAACAGTTGTTTGACCAAAAAGTCAGTATTCCCAAGGCGGAAACCGAAATTAACCGCATTATGGAACGCTTGGATATCAAGCCGCCGCTTTCCATTAACAAAACTTCCGTGTGGCGCATTGACAACACCGACGGGTTTAAGTTTATCTTAAAGGGCGGCAGTTGGCTGGCGATTCGCCCGTCCAGCACCGAGCGGTTAATCCGTATGTACGCCGAAGCGCACGATGCGAAATTGCCGGAAATACTGATTAAAGAAGGCAAAAAAATCATAGACAGCATTGTCTAATCCGGTACATTGCCGGAAGGGGGTTGTATGGTTCGCATTAAAAAAATTACGGCAAGAGAAATTTTGGACTCGCGCGGATACCCAACGGTAGCCGCCGATGTCCTGTTGGATGACGGCAACACGGGTACCGCGGCAGTACCCAGCGGGGCTTCTACGGGCTCGCACGAAGCGCTGGAACTGCGCGACGGCGGAGAACGCTACAATGGCAAAGGCGTTTTAAAAGCCGTAGCCAATGTGGAGCGTATCTCCCAGCAATTAGCCGGGATGAATCCGTTTGATATCCGTCTGGTGGACGAAAGTATGCTTGCGCTGGACGGCACGGAAAACAAAACCAATTTGGGCGCCAACGCAATGCTGGCCGTATCTATGGCTGTCTTGCGGGCGGGATGCCACAGCGCCAAATTGCCGCTCTACCAGCATATCCGCAATGTCTATAATTTGGATAACAGCCGCTACATTTTGCCCGCGCCGATGCTCAACATTATTAACGGCGGAAAACACGCGGATTCGGGCCTGGATGTACAGGAATTTATGATTGTGCCCACCGCGCCTAAGACTTTTGCCGAAGCCCTGCGCGAGGCGAGCGAAACGTATCACGCCTTAAAGGATTTGCTTAAAAAAGAAGGTATGGTAATTGCCGTAGGGGATGAGGGCGGCTTTGCGCCGAAAATTACCAAGCACGAGGACGTGCTCAAAACCATTTTAGCCGCCGCAAAACAAGCGGGGCACGCGGAAATTTCGTTGGCTATGGACTGTGCCGCCAGCGAGTTCTATCACGAGGGTTCCTACCGCTTTGAGGGCAAAATGCACTCCGCGCAGGAAATGACCGATATTTACACCGATTGGTGCCAAAAATATCCCATTGTGTCTATTGAAGACCCGTTGCAAGAGGACGACTGGACCGGGTGGAAACACATTACCGAAAAACTGGGTAAAAAAATTAACCTGGTGGGCGATGATTTGTTTGTTACCAACTTAAAACGCTTGGAAAAAGGCATTGCCGAAAAGGCCGCCAACTCCATTTTAATTAAGGTCAACCAAATCGGCACTGTGTCTGAAACCATAGACGTAATGGAACTGGCCAAGAAGCACGGCTATTCGCGCATTGTGTCGCACCGCTCCGGCGAAACAGAGGATACGTTTATCGCCGATTTGGCCGTAGCCACCAACGCAGGCGCCATTAAAACGGGCGCGCCCGCGCGTTCCGAACGGACGGCAAAATACAACCGTCTGCTCCAAATTGAAGCCGAACTGGGCGACAAAGCCGAGTACGCGCAGGACTCCGTATTTAGCCGCAAATGAACACGCAAGCCATAACGGATTTTATTATCCAAAACAAAAAACCGCTACTACTGGGGACCGCCCTGGTAGTAGTGGTTATCTTCTTTTTAGGCAGCAGTATCGTCAGTTTGGTGCATAACAAACTGGAACTGCGCAAATTAACGCGCCAAAGCGTGCAACTGGATAAAGAACACGAACAGTTGACCGCCACAATGGCCCTGTTGGAAAAAGACGACTCCGCTTATTTGGAAAAAATCGCCCGCACCCAATACAATATGATAGGCGCGGACGAAGTGGAATTTAGATTTCAACCCGATAAATAACTTATGAATATTGACGTTATCAATTTAGGCCCTATGGGCAACTGCACGTATTTACTGAGCGAAGGGCAAGACGCCATTTTGATTGACCCGGCTTGGGATATGAACTATTTGGAACATACCCTAAAAGAAAAAAAGTTAAACTTGCTGGCCGTCTTCTTTACGCACGGGCACTTTGACCACGTTAAATTTTCCCAAGACCTCTTGCAAAAGCACCATTTGCAGGCCTTTTTGGAGGAAAATGACCTTGCTCTTTCGGGCTTGGACCCTCAATTTGTACACACTTATCAGGGCGAACAGCACCTGCAAATAGGGCCCTTTGCCGTGCATATTATTCCCACCCCCGGCCATACGGCGGGCGGCGTGTGTTTGCACATCGGTAACGCGCTTTTTACGGGCGACACTCTCTTCCCGGGGGCGTGCGGACGGGTAGATTTGCCTTCCTCTAATCCGCGCCAAATGCGCCAAAGTTTGGTAAAACTTTCCAAACTGCCCGAAGATACGCAAATTTTTGCAGGACACGCCTACGGCGGCAAATGCAGTTCCACCATTGGCTATGAACGGGTAAAAAATCCGTTTATGCGCAACGCCATCCGCGACGAGGAGCGCCTGTAATGCACCCGGTACTTTTTAAAATAGGTTCCTTTGAACTGGCCAGTTACGGGCTGATGACCGCGCTCGGTTATGCGGCCGCCGCGCTTTATTTAGTACCACGCCTTAAAAAAATCGGCCTAGACAAGGACACCTTTTGGAACCTGCTTTTTATCGCTTTTATCGGCGCGCTGGCCGGGAGCAAACTGCTCTACATTATTGTTTCTTGGCCGCAGTTGGGGGCCACCTTAGCCGAAAAACTGACCAACATCGTACGCGATTTCCGCTATGGGTTTGTCTTCTTCGGCGGGATGATTGTTTCCGTCGGCGCGCTTATTTTCTATATGAAGAAAAAGGGCCTGCCCCTTTTAAAAACGAGCGACTTTTTAATTGTCGGCCTGCCTTTGGGGCACGCCTTGGGGCGCATTGGATGCTTTTTGGCGGGGTGCTGCTTCGGCCGGCCGACCACAATGCCGTGGGGAGTACGGTTTGCCGACCCGCACTCCTTGGTGGCCCCGGAACTTTTAAACGTGCCGCTCCACCCTACGCAACTGTACGAAGCCGCCGGGAACCTGATTTTATTCGTATTATTACATTATGCGTCCAAACACCCGCATAAAGACGGAAAAATATTAGTGCAATATGTACTGTGTTACAGCGTAATGCGCTTTGTGATTGAGTTTTTCCGCGGGGATTACCGCGGCGCCTATTGGTTGGGGTTATCCCCCTCCCAATGGATTGCCTTAGTGGCCGCGGCGGTCTCGTGCTGGCTTTGGACCCGCTTAAAAAAGGATGCTACTTATGCAGGAAAATAAAAAAATCGTTTTTGAAGGATATTCCCGCCGTTTAGACATTTTTGCCGCCGACGAACTGGCCGACTTTTCGCGCGCGATTGTGCAAAAAATGATTAAAGACGGAAAAATTACCGTCAACGGCAAGAAGGTAAAACCCTCTTGGCCGCTTACGCCCGGCGAGGTGGTGGAGTTTGAAATGCCCGCCCCCGAAGCCAAAACAAAACTGTCTGATTTAATCATCCACGACGGTAAAGATTTTTTTGTAGTGATTAAGCCCGCAGGTATGCTCGTTCACCCGCAAAGCCCCGTGTGGGAGGAACACCCCGAAGCGGTATTTTCCACCGAGGAAACCTTGGTTTCCGTCATTTTGGCAAACCCGCCCAAAGGTTTTGATATGTCTATGCCGCGCGCGGGGCTTGTACACCGTTTGGACCGCGAAACCAGCGGCGTAATGATAGTAGCCAAAACGCAGGAATTTCAGGCCGAAATGGTGGCCCTGTTTTCCAACCGCGAGGTGCACAAAACCTATCACTCCATTGCCTGCGGCGAAGTGCCGGACGACGAGGGCACGATTGATGTGCCGATAGGGCGCGTGGCCGGGGGCAAAATCAAGGCTTCCGACGTTGGGCGCGAAGCCGTAACCGATTACAAGGTATTGGAACGCAAAAACGGATTTACCTATATTGAACTTTACCCGCGCACGGGCCGCACGAACCAGTTGCGCGTACATTTAAGTTGGCTGGGTTACCCGGTGCTGGGGGACTGGCTCTACCGCGGCGCTACGGCAGACCGTTTAATGCTGCACGCGCGGAGAATTGAGTTTAAACACCCGCTGACGGGCAAAAAATTAAAGTTTGAGGCTCCCGTTCCGCCGGACTTTTTAGCCGCGTGGAAACGCGTTACCGAAGGCAAATAATCTTTTTCCCCGCCCTTACCCGGCGGGGATTTTTTTGCCCTAAAAAACTAATCCTTTTTTGGGCTTTTATTTTGGCGCTTTATGCGCTATCCTTTAAATATAGAGAACGGCCCGGGGGATAAAGGATAAGCAAGGGGCCGGAAACTGGGGGAAAGCGTAAAGTGGGGTAAACACGGTGCGCTTTAAAGGAAGACGCCCCAGCCGGAGTACCCGGCGGGGCGTCCACTTAAAACAAATTTCATCCGTCCGGAAGCGGGAGGGGACCCGCTACCCCGGGCAACACACTAAAAGGGTTTCGTTTTCCGTGGGAGGGAGCGAAACCCTTTTTTATTGGTTTTAGGGCGCAAAAATAAGTCTTTACAGGCTTTTTTGGTACAGTCTGTACCGTTTGCTGGTGTGGCAACCGCACTCCGTAATGCCACGGATAATGCCCTCGTTATCTTCCAGCACCCACGACAGTTCCGCCTCGTTCCAAACGGCCACCCCGTGGTCAATAATGTGCTTAATCAAAATAAGGTCAATGCCGCGCTTTCTAAATTCAGGCGCCACGCCCAACATAATCAGGCGCGCATCCTTAATTTTGCGCCAAGCCAACAACGCTTTCACAATACGCAACGGATTGGCAAGCGACCCCTTTAATTCTTTAAGCGCGTGGTTCATATTCGGGATTGCAATGTAAAACCCGGCAGGCACGCCTTCCACTTCCAGCACGCAGGTTCCTTCGGGGCGGACGATTAATTTTAACTCGTTCACCACATCCGCCATTTCCTGCTTGCTCATCGGAACAAAGCCCCAGTTTTCCGCCCAAGCCTTGTTGTAAATTTCGCGGATAATTTCAGCCTCCGCGGCCAATTTTTTGAGGTTTAGCCGCCTAAGTGTAATGCCGTGCCCGCGCGAACAGCGCGCGCAGACCTTTAAAAAGCGTTCGGAAAATTTATCGTCTTTACTGCGCTCAAAGGCGAGCAAGTCCTTGATTTTCCCATACCCGGCTTTTTCAATCAAATCCATATAATACGGATAGTTATACGGCATCATAATAGCGGGCATACTGTCAAACCCGTCCGCCAAGAGGCCGTAGATGTGGTTGCTGTCCGGGTTGGCCGGGCCGCGCACGGCCGTTACGCCCTTGGCGCGGAGCCAGTTTTCAGCCGCCTGAAAAAGCGCCGCCGAAACACCTTCGTCCTTTACTGTATCAAAAAAGCCAAAGAAACCGATATTTTCGTGGTGGTATTCGTTATGCTCTTTATTTAAAATAGCGGCAATGCGCCCAACGGTTTTGCCGTCCTGATACGCCAGAAACAGGGCGCGTTCGTTCTTCACCCAAAAGACATTGTCCAAGCGCAGTAACTTTTTGGTATCGGCTTTTAATTCACCCACCCAATACGGGTCATTTTTATATAATTCAAACGGAAAATTAACAAAAGAGTCCAACTCCTTGTCCGCTATTTGACATATTTCCACACTCATATTTTCCCCTCTAAAAAAGAAACCCCGGCCACAAAGACCGGGGTCATCCTACAAATAAACTATTTAATCACACCTACCGCACGGCCCGCTTTGGCAAAAGCGTCAATGATTTTGGCAACGTGTTCGTCGGTGTGGGTCGCCATAAGGGTCAAGCGCATAAGCGCGTGGCCTGGCGGCACGGCGGGGCTGACCACCGGGTTGGAGAAGATGCCCAACTCGTGCAGGGCGCGCCACATTTTAAAGCAGTTTTCGTTGCTGCCGACGTGTACCGGCAAAATCGGCGTGGTGCTGGTGCCCAAATCGTAGCCCAAGTCTTCCAAGCCTTTTTTCAGTTTGGCCGTTAAGCGGAACAAATTGTCGCGGCGGGAAGTGTCGTTTTCAATAAGTTCCAACGCCTTGGTGATAGAGGCCACGCAGGCAGGCGGCAAAGCCGCGGAAAAAATCTGGCTGCGGGCGTTGTGGCGGATGTAATGGATAATATCCGCATCGCCCACAACAAAGCCGCCGACGGTGGCAAAGGTTTTAGAGCAGGTGCCGACAACCAAGTCCACTTCGCCGTTTTCCAGGCCGAAATATTCGCAGGTACCGCGGCCCGTTTTGCCGATGATACCCGTCGCGTGCGCATCGTCCACCATAATACGGGCGCCGTATTTCTTGGCGATTTTGACGATTTCCGGCAAGGGGCAAATGTCCCCCTCCATACTAAACACACCGTCCACAATAATCAGTTTACCGGCTTCGGCGGGGAGTTTGGAAATTACGCGTTCCAAGTCGCCCGGTTCGTTGTGTTTAAAGCGCACCATTTCGCCGTCGGAAAGTTTAATACCGTCCAAAATGCTGGCGTGGTCCAGTTTATCCACAATCGCGTAGTCGCCTTTTTTAACCAAGCACGATACTACGCCCAAGTTCATCTGATATCCGGTAGAAAAGATAAGCCCGGCTTCTTTGCGTTTAAATTTGGCAATGCGTTCTTCCAACGCATCGGCGGCCTTGGTGTTGCCGTTTAAAAAGCGGGAGCCGGCGCACCCGGTACCGTATTTCAAAGCGGCTTCGGCGGCGGCTTTCTTCATTTCGGGGTCATCCGCCAAGCCTAAATAGTTGTTGGAACCGGCCATAATGTATTTTTTGCCGCCCAACACCACCTCCGGCCCTTGCGCGGATTCAATCGGCTGGAAATAGCCGTAAATACCCAAACGCATAGCCAGTTTGGCGTCTTTGTAGTTTTTGCATTTCTCAAAAATATCAGACATATTTTATCCTCTTGACGCAACAACCGCGCCGCAGCCCAAAAGCCGCAAAGCGGTTTATTTACTTACCTTTTTAATAATATTGGTGGTGGAACGACCTTTAAGCAAGGGGAAACGCACCACTTTTTTTGCAAATTCACGCCCGACGATTTCTTCGGGTTTATAGTCGCCGCCTTTTACCAGCACATCCGGGCGGACGATTTTAATCAAATTATACGGCGTATCTTCCTCAAAAATGCTGACGGCGGATACGCTTTCCAGCCCTGCCAGCACCAAGGCCCTGTCGGCCTGGGTGTTTACCGGGCGGGTAGGCCCCTTTAAGCGGCGCACGGAAGCATCGCTGTTGAGCCCGACCACCAGCACGTCCCCCTTAGAGCGGGAAAACTCCAACACGCTGACGTGCCCGGCGTGCAAAATGTCAAAACAACCGTTCGTAAAAACGATTTTTTTGCCTTCCGCACGGGCAGTTTCCACAAATTTTTTAAGCGCACGCGGGCCTAAAATTTTATTTTTTGCCTTCACCTTTTTCCTTCTCCTGCGCCATCATCCGCTCAATAAGGCCCGTATCCATATTACCTTTAATAAAGTCCGGGTTATTGACGATTTTTTGGTGGAACGGAATCGTGGTTTTTACGCCTTCAATCAAAAATTCGCCCAAGCAGCGGCGGCAACGCGCAAGCAGGTGCTCGCGGTCCGGCGCGGTAACAATCAGTTTGGCAATCAAACTGTCGTAATAACTGGGAATCGTGTAGCCCGTGTACATATGGCTGTCCACACGCACGCCCAAGCCGCCCGAAGGAATCCACTCGGTAATGGTGCCGGGGCACGGCGTAAAATTGTGTTCGCTGTCTTCGGCGTTAATGCGGTGCTCAATCGCGTGGCATTTGATAACCGCCGCATCCTTTTGTGTGATGTGGAGCGGTTCGCCCTGCGCAATTTGCAACTGCATTTTAACGAGGTCCTGCCCGCAGACGGATTCCGTTACCGGGTGTTCCACCTGCAAGCGGGTGTTTACTTCCATAAAGTAAAATTCTTTATTCTGCGCCATCAAAAACTCTACCGTACCGACACCGCGGTATTCGGCGGCCTTGACCAATTTGCAAGCGGCCTCTTGGAGTTTTTGGCGGGTTACCGGGTCCACAAATGGGGACGGGGATTCTTCCACCAGTTTCTGGTGGCGGCGCTGCATACTGCAATCGCGCTCTGCAAACGCCACTACATTGCCGTAGTTATCGGCGGCCACCTGCACCTCAATATGGCGCGGGTTCAAAACGAGTTTTTCAAAATATACGCGGTCGTCGCCAAAGTTGGCGCGGGCTTCGCCCTGCGCGGTTTCCATCATCAGTTCCAAATCTTCTTCTTTTAGGCACGCGCGCATACCTTTTCCGCCGCCGCCCAAGGTGGCTTTAATCATAATCGGGAAACCGATTTTGCGGGCCACTTCGCGGAAGTTTTTACCTACAATGCCGTCGGAACCGGGCGTAATCGGCACGCCGGCGCGTACAGCAATTTCGCGCGCGGTGGATTTAACACCCAGCATTTCAATAGAGTGCGCGGTCGGCCCGATGAACGTCATACCAGCCCTGGTAACGGCTTTGGCAAAGTCCGCATTTTCGGACAAAAAGCCATAGCCCGGGTGAACCGCATCGGCCCCGGTGATTTTACCGGCGGTAACGATAGCATCCATATTTAAATAACTTAAAGGCGAGGGCGCCGCACCGATACAAACGGCTTCATCGGCCATACGGACGTGCAGACTGTTGCGGTCGGCTTCCGAATAAATAGCCACGGACTTAATGCCCATTTCTTTTAAGGTGCGGATAACGCGCAGCGCAATTTCGCCGCGGTTAGCAATTAAAACTTTTTTAAAGGGAGTAATTTTAATGTTAGCAGACATTGGTTACGCTCCTATTTGGCGGCCTGCTCAATAAAAAATAGCGGCAAACCAAATTCCACGGGAGCGCCGTCTTTGGCGGTTACCACACGCAACTTGCCGGACACGGGGGCCGTTACTTTATGCTTTTGGGAAACGGTTTCCACCACACCCAAGGCATCGCCTTCTTTGACGGCTTGGCCTTCTTTGAGCGCCAGGTTTTTGCCTTTTTCAGCCGCGTGGTAAATGCCGATGGCCGGGGAAGTTACCGCCGTGAGCGAGCACTCAAAATGCGCGGGCTCCGGCAGGGCTTCTTGCGTTTTTACTTCAATGCAATCGCCGTCTTTTTCGTAACAAAATTCGGCTAAATCGGTGGTTTTGAGCCAATCGGTAATTTCCGTAATGAGTTTGGTGTCCATAATGTCCTCAATATATAAATAAAATACGTTTAGTTTATTTTACCATTTTTATAAACCCAACAACACGCTTTTATAACCCTTTTTCGGCCTTGGGCCGCGGCGCGCAAAATGCTACGGTGAAATTATGAAAAACATTTACAGGACTTTTTTATCGCTTTTGTTTTGGCTGGTCGTCTGCCAGTTGCCCGCCTTGCCCGGCGGGTATATCGTGCGGCAAAATTTAGTTTGGTATCACGGGCTTACCAAGCCGCCGCTCGTGCCGCCGGATGCGGTTTTCGGCGCAGTATGGAGCCTGCTGTATTTATTGTTGGGGATAAGCGCGTTCTTTCTTTTTAATAAAGGCTTACAGGGGCGCAAGAAAACCGCTGTTTTATTTATCCTGCAACTGGTGCTTAATATTTGGTGGACGCCGCTCTTCTTTGGGCGGCACAATACGCAGTTGTCCCTGTTGTTGCTGCTGGTAATGCTGGCGGAAACTTTCTGGCTGTGGGCGGATGCGCGCAAAAAGGACGGACTGGCCGCCCTGCTGCTGGTACCCTATGCCGTGTGGCTGTTTTTTGCGTGTTATTTAAACCTCGGCTTTTGGCTGCTTAATTAAACACAATAATAAAAAACCCCGGCACGCAGACCGGGGCTTTTTGTAAACGGAAACGATATTAGCGGCTGCGGTAATGGCGCACCAAATCCATACCAACTTTCATTACCTTGTAAAAAGTAGAATCCAGCAGCGTGGAAACATTATCAATTAAGTCAAACGCGCTCTTCGTTTTATCCACGTTTTCCGCGGTGGAAACCGCCAAATACTCCACGGCTTCGGCCGTGCGGGTGATTTGCAAGAACGCCCGCACCGCAAAAATCACCAACACCACAAAAGCAACTACCGCTACAAGTACGCACCATTGGTAAAAGTCCATATATTTCCCCCTTTTACGGCTTTTTCTTTATTAAAACTTTTTGCCCGGCGTTCGTCAAGCCCCGGAAAAGAGGTTAAAAAAGCAACTTAAAAACGCGCGCCGTTTTCCCTTATTTTTTAGGAATTATCGGATTTATTTTTGACAAACAACCCGCTTATTAGTAATAATTACTATTAACAAGCCTGCCCGGCCCCGCTCAAAAGACACAACAAAAGAGCGTTTTTCCCGTCGGAGGGCCACATTTTTAGGCTTGCGGCAAAATCGGTTTTAAGACGGGATTTGCATTTTTGGTCCGTTTTTGCCAAAATTTTAAAAGTCGTTAGTTTATTTAGCGGCGAATTATTCTACCAGGATTACAACTATTATGGAAAACTCCGAAGTTATTACCCGTATCGTTAAAAGAGACGGTACGACACAGCATTTTGACTCTAAAAAGATTACCCGTGCCATTACCAAGGCCGCCGAAGCGACCGGCGAATTTGACGCCGAAACCGCCAAAAAATTAACGATTCGCGCCATTAACATCATCCAGCAACTCTATTCCGACACCGTACCCAATGTGGAAAACGTGCAGGACATCGTGGAAGATGTTCTTTTGACCTCCAACTATCACAAGACGGCCAAGGCCTACATTTTGTACCGCGACCAGCACGCCCGTATGCGCGAAATTTCCTCCAAATTTAACGTAGATTTGGTGGACCAGTATTTGCAAAAAATTGACTGGCAGGTAAACGAAAACAGCAATATGGGCTACTCCTTGCAGGGGTTAAATAACTATATTTCCTCCGAAATCAGCAAGGTCTATTGGCTTAACAAAATTTATCCCGAAAACGTCCGCCGGATGCACAGCGAGGGAGATTTCCACTTGCACGATTTGGGCCTGTTGGGCGCGTACTGCGTCGGTTGGGACTTGCAGGACCTGCTTTTAAGCGGTTTTACGGGCGTAGTCGGCAAAGCCGAAAGCAAACCCGCCAAGCACTTGCGCACCGCTTTGGGCCAAGTGGTCAACTTCTTTTACACCTTGCAGGGCGAAAGCGCCGGCGCGCAGGCGTTCAGCAACTTTGATACCTTGCTCGCGCCGTTTATCTATTATGATAAACTCTCTTACAACGATGTAAAACAAGCCTTGCAGGAGTTTTTGTTCAACGTAAACGTGCCTACCCGCGTGGGTTTCCAAACGCCGTTTACCAACTTAACGCTGGATTTGACGGTTCCGTCTTACTATAAGGACCAACCTGTCATCATCGGCGGCAAATTGCAGGACAAAACCTACGGCGAATTTCAGGCGGAAATGGATATGTTAAACCGCGCGTTCTGCGAAGTAATGCTCGCGGGCGACGCCAAGGGCCGCGTGTTTACGTTCCCGATTCCGACGTACAACATTACCAAAGATTTTGATTGGGACAACCCCAAACTTACTCCCTTGTGGGAAATGACGGCCAAATACGGTATTCCGTACTTTGCCAACTTTATTAATTCCGATATGAACCCCGAAGATGCGCGTTCTATGTGCTGCCGCTTACGCATTGACAACCGCGAACTGCGCAAACGCGGCGGCGGGCTGTTCGGTTCCGCTCCGTTGACGGGCTCTATCGGCGTAGTAACCATTAACCTGCCCAGACTGGGCTACTTGGCCAAAGATGAAAAAGACTTCTTCGCCCTTTTAAAGGACCGTATGGAAGTGGCCAAAAACAGTTTGGAAATCAAACGCAAGGTCATTGAGCGCTTTACGAAAGGGAACCTCTATCCGTATATGAGTTTCTACCTGCGCTCGGTGCGCCAGCGCTTTGGCGAATTTTGGAAGAACCACTTTTCCACCATCGGGCTCGTGGGCTTGAACGAAGCCTCCGTCAACCTGTTGGGCGAAGATATCGGCACCGAAAAAGGCAAAAAATTTGCCGAAGACGTGCTGACCTATATGCGCGAAACGCTCGTAAAATTCCAGGAAGAAACCGGCAACAACTACAACTTGGAAGCCACCCCGGCGGAAGGCACGTCCTACCGCTTGGCGAAACTGGATAAAGAGCATTATCCCGAAATTATCTGTGCCAACGAAGAATTGTACAAGCAGGGCCACCAGCCTTTCTATACCAACTCTTCCCAGTTGCCCGTCAACTATACCGACGACGTGTTTGAAATGTTGGACCTGCAAAGCACGATCCAATCCAAATACACCGGCGGTACGGTACAGCATATCTTTACGGGTGAAAAGATTAAAGACTTGGAAGCGATGAAGAAATTCATCAAAACCGTCTGCGAAAAGTACACACTCCCGTACTTTTCTATCACCCCCACGTTCAGCGTCTGCCCCAAGTGCGGCTACATTGAAGGCGAACACTTTGAATGCCCCAAATGCAAGGCCGAACGGATGCAGGAACTGGAACACAAAATTAAACTGTTGGAAGAACAGTTATACAGCAAATAGTTCTGTAAAATATTACCTTTTTTGGGTTACTTTGCCCGTCAAAGATAACCCAAAAAAGCGGTTGCGGACGGCACCATAAAGTGCCATAATAAAGTAACGGGTTTTCACGGACCCGTTCCCGTCAACATAGGTTATTATTCGTTAGGAGACATACAAATGACTGCACAGGAAAGACAAGTAGTTGAAAACAAAATCTCGGAACTTAAAAAAGAATTGAACGACGTTCACGGTTCCAAATGCGAAGTTTATTCCAGAGTCGTAGGCTATCTGCGCCCCGTACAAAACTGGAATAAAGGCAAAAAAGAAGAATTTGCGATGAGAAAAACGATGCACGTCGGCTGCTCTTGCGGTTGCGACAAATAAGTTTTTCGCTTTTAGCGCAACGGACTGGGTATGAAGATAGGCGGATTATTAAAATTTACATTAATTGACTTTCCCGGACGGCCGGCCGCGGTGATTTTTACGCAAGGGTGTAACTTTCGCTGCCGCTACTGCCACAACCCGGAACTGGTCTATCCGCATATGTTCGCCGAGCCCGTTGCCGAAGAAGAAATAGACGCCTTTTTAAAGCGCCGCCAAGGCACCTTGGAAGGGATTGTAGTATCCGGCGGGGAACCTACCCTGCACGAAGATTTACCGCAGTTCCTGGCCAAATTAAAAGGGATGGGATATGCCACCAAGTTGGACACCAACGGCACCCGCCCGGAGGTGCTTAAACAGTTAATTCACGATAAACTGCTGGATTTTATCGCAATGGATTTAAAAGCCCCGCTGGAAAAATATTCACTCATCACGGGAGTGGATTTTAACCCGGCGGTACTGCGCGAATCTATGAAATTAATTGTAGAGAGCGGACTTGGATACGAGTTCCGCACTACTTACGACAAGGAAGTGCTGACCGATGCGGACATTGCGGCTATCACGCAACTGACCGACGGCAAACACTACCGCGTGCAAGAGTGCCTGCCCGTAGCCAAAGAAAAGGCCGCCTTAAAGGTAATGCATACCGAGTTGTAAAATTGGTTTTATGTTGCAAAAAACGCGCTTTCGGGCGCGTTTTTTTATGGACTGCTGGATATGTGTATATTTCCCTTGAAACAGGGCACTTTTTCCCCCCGTAAACCATAAAAACCCGCCCGGAACGGTTGCTCCGGGCGGGTTTTCTATGAAAAGTTCTTTATTAGCGGGCCAAGCGGTTCAGGTTGTCACGGAAGTCAAACAAATCGTCCTGTACCGGGCCTTGCAAGGTGATAGCATACTCGTTGATAAAGTCCACGGGTTCTACCGTACCCCAAGAGGTTTTAATGGGCTTTACAAATTCCTTCGCCATCGCCGGGCCCAACTGGGGGTTCTTTTTCAACTGGGCGTTAAATTCGTCCATCGGGTTCATCATACTCTGCAAAATCCAGTTCGGTTTGAGTTCTTTGGTGCTTCTGACAAATTTGCGGAACGCAATGACCGATTCGGCATACTCTTTCGGCAACGCTTCGTTTACCGTCAAGGCATTGGCTTCGTCCAACGCATTGGCCAAGGCGGTATGGAAAGCATCAAATTTTACTTGTTCGCTCTGGGGCAGATTTACGGTTTCCATACGCAGGTAATTTTCAAGCGTTAAGAAATAGGAACCGTTGGCAATCGCCACCGGGCGGTTGATGTATTTGGCAACTTGGGCCGCGGCTTCCGGCGATTTTTTCTGTACCGCCATAAAGGTTACGCGGACTTCATCCATTGCCTGGAACACATAGTTAAAATCGTGGTACTGTTTGGATTGGACGGATTTGGCAAAGTTTTCATAAGCCTTAATTACATTAACAGCGCTTTCAAATCCGGCTTTATTTTGCGTGGCCGCCGTAATGGCTTTGGCCAATTTGGCGTCCAATACGTTATTTTTTTCAAGTCTCTTTTGTTGGGCAAAGGCCCCCGTCGTCAGCAACAACGCTAATGCTACGGTTAGAAATCTTTTCATAGTTTACTCTCCTTTTTTTAAGTAACTTCCTTACTATTAGTTTAAAATAATACAACCTTTTATACCAGGGTCTTTGGACCTAGGCCCAAGGGTCAAAAGGTCCTAGTATTTAAATTGGCCCTTTTCGTACACCGTAACCAAGGAGCCGTCCTTTAAGCGGGCGGTAACCTTTTTGTCCTCGGTATTGATTAAATCCCAATGCAAGGAAGAATCGTTAAAGCCCAGTTTTTCTTTTACGGCTTTGGTCAGTTTATCTTGCGCACCCGTGTAGGTGTCGGCATAACTGGCCCCGACGGCAACGTGGCAGTTGCCATACTTGCCGCCAAAGTTTTCATCGTACAAAATATCGGCCATAAACTTGGTAATTTTGGAGAAGCGTCTGTCGGTCAGCGAGAACTCTCCAATCTGCGCCGCCCCCTTGTCCATAGCCAGCATTTTGCGCACAAAGGCCGCGCCCTGTTCGGCATCCGCCTTGACGGCGCGCCCGTCTTTAAATTCCAAGCGCACGCCCTTTACATAATTCCCGCTGCGGTAAGAGGACAAGTCGGCAAAATAGACGCCGCGCGTGCCGCGCCAATCGGGCGATGTAAAAATTTCAAACGACGGGATATTGCATCCCCCACCCGCCACAAAGCGGCGTTTTTCACCCAATAGGACCTCAAAATCCATTGATTTAGACTCAATATGAAGTGTGTGAATAGGCAAATGGGAAAGCCACTCGCCGATTTCGGTAACGGCTTGGGTTACCTCCTGCCATTTTTTGACGGGGTCCTTTTCATTTAAAAAGCAGGCACGGGCAATTTGTGCGGCGTATTCCTTGCCGGAAAGCCCCGCCCGCTTGGCAAGTTCTTCCGTCGGATAATTGCACAACGTCCACGCAAAGAGCCCCTTTTGTTCGCGCACGTCCAAAATTTCGCGCAGGGGTTTATGCGCTACCGCACTTTTGGCAATGCGGGCCGGGTCCACATTTTTTAAATGCGTTAAATCTTCGGGCGCGCGCAGAGAAATCAAGCCGTTAATGCCCCCCTGAAATTCCTTTTCGCCGGGGGCCAAAAAGGCCAGTTGTTTATCAGCGGCTACTGTGTAAAAAGTTTTAGAAAAATTTTCCGGCGCGTTCCAGCGCAGTACCACTTGATAGCGTTTTTCCAACAATTTGGTATAGATTTGTTCCGCCAGCGGGCGCGCGGAAAAGTCGCAACGCAACAGGACGGTATCATATGGTTTAAATTTTCCGTTTTTGCGGGCGGATTCCATTGCCCAAATCATTACATCGGCGTATTTTTCGTTTTGCTTCTTGGTAAAAAACATTTTGTGTTCCCCCCTATCTTATATTAATGTTATAATACAAAATATAATATTCCGTGTGAAAAAAATGAAAAAATTATTACTTATTATTTTTGCCTTTTTTTGTATCTGCCCCGTCTGGGCGGATGTATCCCCCAAGCCGGAAATGGAATTTTCGTTCGTTTACGAAACGGAAAATAAACCGGCCATTGACCCCTTGCACAGCGAGCAACTCCAATGCGAGGACAACCAATGCCTTTCCGCCAAACCGTTAGGCTCCTACGGCTTGCAAAAATTACGCTGCACGGAAAGCAGTTGCTTTTCTATTGCGTACGACTACGAGCCCTTTCAAAAATTGATTATTGCGTTTGCGGACGGCACAAAGCGCGAAAGCCAAGTATTTGCCTCGCCGGATACCTTGCGGGCGCATTTTAACGTAAAAGTTGGCGAGGATACGCTGGACGTTACCCCTGCGGGCACGGCGGAAAATGTCGGCCCGTGGGCCCGCCGGGATGCGTGGACCTCGCTCGCCGTTATTTTGATTTTGGAACTGTTTGCGGCGGCGGCTTTTTTAAATTACACCAAAAAAAGTTTTACCATTTTGTACAGCGTGGCCTTAGCCAACCTGTTTACGACGGCGGCCTCGTGGATTGTGCTCGTGCGGTACGTAAAGGAAACGGCCCTTTTGTGGATATTCTGCCTACTGGCGGAAGCGCTTATCATCCGGCTGATGAACCGCAAAAAAATATCCCTGCACGATGCGTTTATGTTAAGTTTAACCACAAACGTAACCAGTTACTCACTCGGGCTAATGATATCCTTTTTGATAGCCCCGTTACTCTTTTAAAAATTACCCCCGCCAAGTGCGGGGTTTTTAGTGGTTAAAAGTAGAGTCGTCCCTGCGCAGGCAAAGCAAGTTTGCCGGCGTCCAGTTTATATTTGTTATAACCCCTTTTAAAATGGTGAGTAACAAGAACAGAAAAAGTCCTTCCGAGGTTGCCACAATATACTCAAATTTCTTATAATACTGATAAATTGTTAGTAGTTGGAGAAATGTAATTTGCAACATAAGCCTTAAACGCGGCTTATATACAATTTTATTCTGTTTTTGGAACCGTATGTAGAATACGGTGCGCTGTTGGGATACCAACGGCACATGAACACTCCAAAAACAGCCGATTTAGACAGAGTACGCCAAAGTTGATCCCTTGGGTGTACTCTGTCGAGTGCTTCCTGCCATATTTTATATATGGCGGGGGGCCACGGCTGTTATTATTTGGGTTAGTGTTCATGGCTCAAATATAACAGCCGTTTTTATTTGCCTGCTTTTGCTTCTTGTTATAGTTGAGCCTTAAAAATAATAAGGAGCTAATATTATGGCGTTAATTAAATGTAAAGAATGTGGAAAAGAATATTCTGATTTGGCTGAGGCTTGCCCTAATTGCGGGTACAGCGAGAAAAAAGCAAAGGAAAAAGAAACTCTTTGCGTAAGTTCATCCAGAAAAAATAAATATGCGGCGGGTGCTTTTACACTGCTCTTCTGGTTTGTTGGTGGGCAATATATTTACCTTGGTTTAGAAGGAAAAGCAACTTGGTATGCGGCTTGTGCACAAGCCTTAATCTTTATAAGCACAATCGCGCCCGCATTTTGGATATGGTTGCTGGTTCCTATTATACAGAGTATTTTGTTTTGCGCTATGCCACAAGAAAAGTTCAATGCAAAATATAACAGAAAAGACTCCCCCAGAATTTCTGTCGGCAGATTGCCGCTAGTATTTTTAGGAATTTTGATTAGATGCTTCCTAATTAATACTGTACTCTTCTTTATATTAAGCGTAATTTTGAAATAAATATTAAAAAGGAATAAAAATGAAACATAAATTTTTATCTAGAAAACTCAACCCGGAGACGGAAATTTTGATTGTGGGAACGTTTAATCCTGATGTTTCCAAAAATTCCGCTAACTTCTTTTACAGCCGGGGACATACCAGTTTTTGGGAATTAATGTCGGCTATTTTTGGAGAGAAATGTTTAAGATACAGCAAGGAACAAGAAAAAGAAGATTTCATAAAACGGCACAAAATAGATTTTGCCGATTTAATTGAGGAAATTGATATAGATGCGCAAACTCTTTCCTCTTATAACGATATAACCCTTGATGAGAATTGGAATACGGCAAAATGCAAAAATCTTCCGCAGGAACTTTCTCATTTAAATAAACTAAAAAAAGTTTGTTTTACACGAAAAACATTTCAGCATATTCCAAATATTCAAAAAAAGGTGGAAGAGTTGGAACGCTGGTGTAAAAACAAGGGAATTGAATTTAGTTATCTAACCACTCCCGCAAACTATGGAAAGATTGATGCCGAGAGGCGATTTAACGAATGGAAAAACTTTTTTCAGGAGATAAAATAATATGAAAAAAATGTTTATTTTATGTGTACTCATCAGTACGTTATGCGCCTGCAACAATATGCAAGGACTGCAAGTGCAGAACGAAGGCCCCGAGGGAAAGCAGCAAACTAACGGCGGACTATATTACAACAACCGGCAGGGCATTGGCCACGACGCCCAAGTAAAACATAAAGTAATAGATAAAACCCACGCCCAGATTGAAATTCCCGTACAATATCAGGAAACAATGTCTGCACTTCCCAAACAACTGCCCGATAGTTTAAAAGAAGCCCTAAAAGAATATGATTTAAACTCCGTCGGCAAATGCACCTATCCCAGTTCTTTAACCAAACAGGCGCTCACGTTAGATTTGAATTATAAACAGATAGAGGGCGGGGAAAAATTGCTATCATTGTCCGCTCTTATATGGCCATTGCCTCTGACCGTTCCTGTTTATATTTACAACTATACCGGGATAGAGTTGCAGGAACAAGGGGAGTTCTCCATCGCAAATCCTTTTGAATCCCTCAATGAGAAAAATTTGGGCGTTCAGATAAGTTATGAAGCAGAACCAAAAGAAATGGTTTTGTCCTGTAATCGGAAATCCTGCGCAGTACAAGACAAACAAGGAAATCCGGTAAATAACATCAGTATCATCAAAAAAATGTCGGTTAATAAAAAAAGAATTAAACAATTATTGAACGAGGAAGCCGACGCCAAAAGAAAACAAATTTGCCCCCAATTATATGATGTGATGTGGGGCAGTGGCAGTTTGCAATACCGCCAAAGCGATGTAATTGCCAGATATCGTTGGGCGCAGCAATGGCAGGAATATAACTGCAACTCTTGGTTACAAAGAGCAATAGGAGGCTACTAAGTTTTTGGCATACCAACAAAACGCCCCGGGTTCACGCCCGGGGTTTTTAGTGGTTAAAAGTAGAGTCCCTACGCAGGCAAAGCAGTTTGCCTGCTTCCCCTTTATAAACAAAAAACCTGCTTTTCAGCAGGTTTTATAGTTTACCGGGGAATGAAACTTCCCTGCGGTCTTTTCCCTGACGGAAAAAGCCTCCGGGCCGGGCCTCGCGGTTTTCGCCTTGCGCTCCGCAGTACCTTTATGTGCGCAAACTCAAACATCGCTCCGGCCTTCAAGTCCCTACGCAGGCAAAGCAGTTTGCCTGCTTCCCCTTTATAAACAAAAAAACCTGCTTTTCAGCAGGTTTTATAGTTTACCGGGGAAGGGACTTGAACCCTTAAGCCCGTGCGGGCAATAGTTTTTGAGACTATCCTGTATACCAATTCCAGCACCCCGGCATAAATCTTGTATATTTATTCTAGCAAATTTATTTCAAAAAGAAAATATTTCTTTTTGGTTTTCCAAAATTCCCTTAAAATTAAGGCAAAATTACCCTCTCTATTTCTATCATTTTTGCCGCACCACACGCAACAAAAATAAAATTTTTTACTTTTGGGGTACATTTATTCCTTTTCTCCGTACTAGCCGCTTTGGAGTATTTTCATCTGGCATATGAAGTTGTTAAAATATATTTATTATGAAACATTTTTTGCTTCTCGCTTTGCTCTTATCATATGTTTCGTCATATGCCCAAATGTACCGCGCCGGACAAGGCGCTACCCCGGAACCCGTTAATTTTCCCCGTTTTGAAATTTCCATTGGCTCGGGCTTAACCTCCTCTTCTTTGCAAGACCCGTCCGGGGATACAGTTCTCCACGATAAAACTATTACCGATTTGCGCTTGTTATATTCGCTTTCCTCTTGGTTTGCACTTGGCCCGGCCGTATATTTCAGCCGCCGCAAAGACAACCAACCGCTTATTTCTTCATACAAAACCCGCCGTTTTGGCGTAGTAGGAAAATTTAACTTATCGCCCGATACCACCCCGCGCTCGTATGCTTTGCTGGAAGCAGGCGCAATGGAAAGGGAAATTTCTTATTTACGGTCGGTGGAGGATAAGGAAACCTCTCCTTATTTAACGGCCGGGCTTGGAACCGAGGTTGATATTTATGGCGGTTTTTTCTTGGGGTTGGAAGGGCGATTATCTTACTTTTTTAAAGACGAAGTCGGGCATTTCTTTCAGTTAAATTCCCCGTGGGACGCCTCTTTTGCCTTGCGCGCCGGGCTTCACTTTTAAGCCTTAACAAAAAGCCCCGCACTTGGCGGGGTTTTAAATTTCTACGCGACACCCGTTTTCCACTTTTTCTTTGTAAAAAAAGCACCCTTTCGGGTGCTTTTTAAATTCAAACGGTGCGTGTAGTTTGGTCAGCAATGTGCTGTTAATTTTTGTGACAAATTCCCTGATATGCAGGGAAAATACAGGGAAAATGTTAATTTTTAGGGGTTTTTACGCCATTTTTCGCCCTGTTTCCCCTATACAACTTATAAAATTCCCTAAAAACAAAACAGGGAATTAATAGAAAATTTAGCCAAAAATTCTTAATTTCAACTCTGTTTTCAGGGATTTATAATTGTTGTAATTTAAATGTCTTGAATAAGAGGTAAAATCTTTCAATTTTGCTTTGGAAGCATTAAAGCCAATGTGGACTAGAAAAATGCCAAGACTCCTTGTGAGGTTTGCTAGTACATTCGCTTGCTGTAGGCAATAGTAAAAGGGATTAGATTAATTTCTAGCCCCTATTTATATAGGCATCTAGTGCTTCCAGAAATTCACAGGTGCTGCAGATTTCCGTCTTGTTGTTTTTGCGGATTATAGCAGGTAACCTACCATATATCGGCCACAGTTTGGGCATTTTCGGCGTGTCTTGGGCATATTTAACCTCGATTGGTATGTAGATAGGTCATTACCGCGTAAACGTTCCTAATCCGCTCTGCGGTGCAATCTAACCCATACAAACTCCCCGTTATTAGGTTTTGGTCCGAGGTAGCAATGCCTTCTTGTGCATCCTTTACTCTTTCGTTTAGGTCTTTTACCAACCCCTGCAATACTTCGTAAGAGTGTTTAATTACTTCCAATTTCTCTTTTTCGGTCATATTATGCTCCTTTCTTCTTATTGCCCCACATATTCAACAGGGACTCTCGTGCGGTGGTATTTGGCTCACATGCTTCAAAGTTGCTAAAGAACTCCCACGCGCCATTATTTTTCCGGATGTAGGTGCTTGCCTTGGTGGGAGTATCAAAACGGCCTACATGTCTGAGGTCCATGCTGTTCCCAATCTTATCTTCTGCGTGCACTGTATGCGTCCAACTAACGCATTTTAATCCGTTTATTTTATCTTCCGGCATATATCTTCTCCTAGTACCACTCCCAACTTACTTCCATTATCCCAGTCCACCATTATGGTTCCGATATCGTCCACTCCGGTTACGGTCCCTTGTGTCCCTATGGGCGGAGCTTGTACATCATCCATTTTTATCAACTCCACCCTAGTCCCTTTGGGATAATTAATCCGGAGCATGCCTACTGTTGCCCGAAGTGCATCTTTTTCTATTTTGTCTGCCATTCCAATATCTCCTTGTGGAAAAATACATAACCGCTAATAGGGTACTCCGTAATGGCCATAGCTAAACCGGAAAGGGATTTATAACACTTCCCTTCCCAATACAAACCATCTTCTTTGACTTCAATTTCCAGGTCCTTGCCCTTAAAACGCTTTACAAGCTTAGTGCCTACGGCTGGAACTCTAGGGTCCTTGGGTTTTTTAAGTATCGTGGAGTTAGCAATTACGCTTTCTAGAGTGGCCTTAATGGGCGTTACTCTTGCGGCACAGGTAATGGATTGCGTTTTAGTCTTTGAGCTTTTACTACAAGCAGGCTTTTTCTTTGGCATTTTCGTTCTCCTATAAGTTTGCATTTCTATTCGGGGATTTCGTCCCGTACTACATATACGCTCTTATAGGAGGAAGAAGTCAAGTAATATGTGTTATTAACGAGATTTTTTAAAATTGAACAAAGCGGTATTTGCCTTTGCCCTTTCTATAGATAGGTTCTAAAAGTTGGGCGACTAATATTGTTTTTAGTAAGAGAGAGGTCATAGCAGGTTTGAGACCTAACACGAGAGAAACATCCGTTCGCTCAAAATAAGGGGCTGTTTTACAGGTCGCATAGAGTTTAGCAATATGTATCCTAATTTTGGTACTTATAGCAGAAAAGGATGTCCTTACGACAATGTATGTATAGAATCTTTCCAAAACAAGAAGAAGTTTATACGAAGCAATACAGAAATTATGAGGCTGCTCAATTACACTTGTTTGAATACATTGAAGGTGGGTACAAGAGAAGAAGATTACACAGCAGTCTTGGTTAACAAACGCCAGATGAGGTTTATCAAAATGGTTAACTCATCATCAGGGATAGTCTCTTATTTACTGTCCCACTTTGTGTACCAATACCAGAATTCTTGAAACGGAGTTAAAATATCAAAGGAAATAGCACTATAATTTAAGAAGAAAGAATATTTTCCATTACAAAAAATTAAAAAGAGAATAAAGATAATAGCCTAATAATAACCTGCAAGGCTTCAAACTTTGCGGAAATAGTATCCAGATTTTAAGTTGGTTACGCCATATACCAGTC
>CAVKWQ010000002.1:0-48089 GCA_963660385.1 Muribaculaceae bacterium | reverse complement strand
ACAACGAACAACCAATAAGGTAGATTCTGAAACAAGTTCAGAATGACTTTTATATAAAAAACAGGCCAAGAAAAAACCCCGGGAGGTTTTATCCCCCCGGGGTCTTTTTTACTCACTGCTTACTCTACATATTATTCACATCAAGCGTTTCATTGGAATCATAGGTACTGGTTGTGGATTCACCCGCCACACCGTAATATTTGCCACACACTCTATTGTTGCTGTTGCTCGGTTTTGCATTTTTACCGTTAATGCACAGCGCACCAATATAGCGCAAAGCATCTTCTACGGGCATTACACCATCTCCTAAACCGCACGGGTCCGCCGCATTTTCATTAAACAAATGATAATTCTGCGTTAAATACTCTTTGCGGTTCAAGGAGTCAATCGTCTTGTTGGAACTAGCCTTCAACTCTTCCTTGGTTACGGATTCTTTGCGTTGGAAACCAACCGCTTCCGCAATGGCGTGCAACGGAAAGGCTTTGGGGGCGTCAGCATCGGTTACCCAGCCACCGTGTTCCAAGGCAGACAAATAACCATTGCGGCCAGTCGGGCCACTATACGGTTCAACCTTCTGCTGATCGCCCGTGCTCATTTCGTTCCAGTTGTAGCGGCCATAGTGGTACGGTCTTACACTATCCATAGCCTTAATGGTTACGCCGTTACCTTGTTTTATTGCACCGCAACCCAAGAAGCGTCTATCGGCAATAAGCATTTTCTTACGTTGTGCCTCTGTCGTATTGGCTAAGTCCAAGTTCTTGGCGTTCTGCAACGTAAGCGGAGCCGGGAAATACGAGGAATCAGCACCCGTATAAGCGGCAAACGCACCAAACGTATTTCTCCACGGAGCGCGCAATTTCATCATTTGCGGGTCGTAAGAGTTAAACCCAATGGTTTTACCCAAAGAGCAGACTACTTCCAGCGGCACCTTTGCATTTTTATCCTGCGCATAGGCCACCGTCATAGCGTCCACCAACTGCGGCACACTTACTTTGCCGGAGTGTACGAACTTGGTATTCGCCGCCGTAAAAGTTTGCGAAGCGTTTGTGCTAGCAATTACGCTGTTAATATAATCAGCCGCCACATCTTGCTGTAACAAGGGGGCAGAACCGCCACCGCGGGCCACACCCACCGCCAAGCACTCTTTACCAGTAAGGGCTTCGTTGAACGGTTTGGAACCGCCTTTACCGTTTACGGAAAGCGTCGGGATATTAAGCAAGCCCGCGCGTTCCTGGTATTTGGACGGAATACCTTTGTTGCCGTTCATATTATCCGCAAACTGCAAGATTTTTTCTTGCGGATTCTGCGATTCTGGTTTCACTTCCGGCTGAGGCGGTACCGGGTCCGGGTTATTATCGTCACCCAAGGTTACCGGGAAGCCGACATAATTGTTACCACCGTCGTCATACACGCAGGTAGCGGTGCTGACTACGCGGCCCGGGCGGTCTTGGCCCAAAACTTTCGTAACATTACCCTTCTCGTCGCGCAGTTTGATTACGCCGTTTTGGCAGCCGCCTTTATTGATGCTTTCGCCGTCCACGGACAGGCTGTCGCACTGGCGGATTTCCCACGTGATAATCGTGCGTTTGGACGGATTATCAATTCTATTGCCATCTTTATCAATATGCAACGCTTTGATATTGGCAGAGTTAGCAATTACTTGGTAACCCGTGGCCAAATCCTTAGCGTTGCGTTCCGTACCCAACGAGTTGGTTACAAAACCGTTGCCCGTCATTTGCTGGCTCCACGAACCCTTGTACGGTTTGATATCCATATGCGGGATATCGTAATACTGGCCTTGCGCCATACCCGTAGAGGTGGTAATCGCGGACGCTACATCGTTATCGTCGCCCTGAATCATATACGAAATCAGGAAGCGGGACTTCATAGCGTTGTAAGCCGCTTCACCCGTCATACCGTTGGTAAACGTAAGGTGGGCATACGGCATACCGTTAATCTTGGCGCCCTGGCTGGAAACCGTGGCGTGGTTTTCGCAGGTGATACGCACCAGCGGATACGGGCAGCGCGCACCCGTTACAAAGCCTTTGCCCTGTTTGGCACCTTTGGTGGAAACAGTCAAGGAATCTTTGGCGTCGGTTTCGCCCGCATCTTTCATTACGCCGCCTTTGCGCAACACACCCAAGAAGGCGGTGTATTTCATCATCGGCTGAGCACCCAACGCATCTACATCTTCGGGGGCTACTTCATTGCCGGAAGCGGCATCAGCGGTAGCCGTGCCCGTAGAGGCTTGGGTAGCCGCGGGTTTATCTTTTTTAATCTTTCTATTCTTAATAGCAACGCTTTCCACAAACAACGGCACAAAGTCCGTGCGTTTCGTCATTGCCGGGATGTTGCTGTTAAATTTGGAACCTCTATCAATGTAACCCACCACCAATTCTTGCGCTTGTTTGGTAGGCGTCATTTGATAGTAAGCGGACAATCTGGCAGTAGGAATACCTACTACGTAATGGAACACCGTCCATTTGCTGGCATCTTTGGTGCTGTCAAAATCAGCCGTATAGAGGCCGTCTTTTGCAAAGGTGTTGCAGTCGCCTGCTTCGGCAAACGTACCTTTGTTTTTACCAAAGAGTTTGCTCCACATTTTGCCAAACGCACCGCCAAAACCGTTGCTCAGGCAGTCCACACGCTGGGCAATCGGGCCCAAGGTCGCTTCGTTCGGGCTACCAGACACCCACGGGTTCTTTTGTCCATCAGCACCCGTATAGCCAAACAACGCCCAGCAAGCGGCTTTTCCAAATTTACCCTTTTTAACACAATCCGGGCAGTTTTCTTCAGTCCAATCTTTGGCAGTATATTTACCGCATTTGGATTCTTTCCCTTCGCCAGCGGCCGCACCGAACATTTTACCCATAGACCAATCGTCGGTACCCGTCAACAAGCAGGAGAAGATACCGTCTAAAAAGCCCTGTAACAGTTTATCTTTCCACTTAATCCAGTCCCATTTGCGGTTAAAGTTGGCTTCCCACTCTTTCTGGGCGCGGGTTTTCATCATATCCCACCACCAGGGTTCTTTGCCGTTGTAGGTGAATTTGCGGTCCAAATCGCCTTTACCGCCGCCGGGGCCAAAACTGCCGCCGCCCAAACCGCCGATTTTGCCGGGTTGGACAGGCTTCATCTGCGCGTCCATCAACGCCTGCATAGCGTTGGCTTTGGACATAGCGTCTTTGGAGCGTCTGGCTTCGGCCGCAGACCCGTTACCAAAAGAGGTTCTGGACGGTTTACCCGCCGCCTGCAAGGGCTGCAAGGAAACCGGCTTGGGGCTGTTGCGCTGGCCGGAGGCACCCACTTTGCGGGCAGCCGTTTTCATACCGCCGCCCCACATACCTACGCCCAATCTGCTGCCGCCGCGGGTGGCTAAACCAGCGGAAGAAAGCGGATTGATTTTCGTAGCCGCACGGCGGAAAGCCGCACGCGTGGCAGGAGCCGCGGCACGTTTATAAATGTTGGTGTTATTCTCTTCCACTTCCGTGCTGGTAGAGGATTCTTGCGAAGCATCGTACCCGTCGTGGTAAGGCGGAATAGAATCATTGGTTACTTCGTCCGAAGCGGTGGTGTCGTCGCCCATTTTAATCAAACTAAGCGAATCGCGCCCCGCAAACTGGGCGATTTGACCGTCCGGGTTGCCCGTGGCGGTGTCAAAGCCGTACCGTTCGGGGTCAAACACGGATTCCTCACTCCCGGGAGTAACCATAGGTTCTTCGCTCACTTGTCCGCTGTACTTATACAAGAACGGCAGTAACAAGAGCGCCACCAAAGCGGCGATGAAGAACGGCGCGTCCCGTCTGGTTCTCTCAAAGAGAGTTTTTCTGGGTTTGCCGTCGCTCCCGATTTTGGAGGAAACACGATTAGCAAAAGATTTAGAACCCATAGGCTTGCTGTTCTTAATCTTATCGCTAAAAGTAAAACTGTCTTTATTATCCTTCTTGGCGTCCGACGGGCCTAAAAAGGGGAACAAAGACTTCTTTTTATCTTTTTCCTCTGGCATAAGTGCCTCCTATTAAAATAAAACTGCTGGGTTAGGCCCTGTTTTATAGGGCCGGGGATACTTCTTTTTATCCCGATACATAAATAAAGAAATCCGTTGTTCGGAACTGGATACCCATCCCGTAACAACTTTCTTTATGCGTACTCCCTTACTTCTATTATACAATTAAATCCGCCTTTTTCAAGGGGTTAATTTTGTATTCTGCAAACCGTCCCCGATAGACGAGCCCCACTCCGGCTCCGGGAAGAAATCCGCCCCGCGGGCAAATGTGTCATTAACCGTGGCTTCAATGTCCGACGGACGCACGCCCTCATAATCGGCCGATTTCTTGCGCGCCTGCATACAGGCCTGCTGTTCTTCCAGCGTGGCCAAGGTTTGGCAGCGTTCCTTTTCCTGCTCGCAATAATTGGAATACGTATCGTATTTATCTTCCAAGCGCAGGGTGGTGCATTTTTCGGTCTGGGCGTTCTTCATTTTTACGCCGCAGGTACTGTTCAAATTGGAATAGGCCTTTTCAACCGCCTTGCAACTGTTGCGGATGCCCGCCAAATTATTGGTGAAATTGCCGTTTACGTCGTCGCAACTGGCAGGAAAAGAGCCCGGCAAACTTTTAATGGCTTCGTACGAACTGGAAATTTGCGCATCAATGCTCCCCCCCGTTTCCTTTAAGGAAGCGTTGCACATTTCTTCCTGGTGCAGGGCCATTTTGATACTGTCCATTTCCGCCACCACGCTATCCGGGTCAATGCCCATACCTCCGGCCATACCCGAGGAATCAAACACGCGCTTGGGCATTTCCGCCCCGTTAAAGCCCGCGCCCGCCAGCATTTTGCTAAGCCCTGGATTCTTGGCGCGTTTGGCCGCCATACTCGTCAACCACACATAATATAAGTCTCTGCGGGCCTTGTTGGTGTCAAAATCGGAATTAATGTTAAGCGGGGTCATTGCGCCGCCGTTTTTGAGCGTTTGCGTAAGCGCGGTAACGCCCGAATCCACGCTGCGGGCCTTATCCACGGCGTGCATAAACCAATCCGTACCGCTGCCGCCCGCAATATTGGCGTTGGCGATTTTTTTAAGCGTTTGGGAAGAGTCAAATCCATCCTTGGGGTTGCGCGCGAGGGCGGAAGAGTCCGTACCGAAATACACCTCGGCCTGTTGGGTGGAATTGGCCTGCGTATTGGCTACGCCGTTACCGGGAACCACCACGCCCGGGCGCTTTATACCGTCGCCCGTATCCACTTGGCTGTATGCGGTGGCGAGCGCGTCGCCCCTGCGGCCTTGGCGCGCCAAAGAAGCGTTTAAGGCACGCAAATTAAACAGTTGGGAGGCTTTGGACTTTTCCAGTTGTTCCTTTAACGAGCCCGAATCGCCCGCGAACACATTGGAGCCGTCGGGGTCCGGGCGTTCGCCGTTCATAATTTTGGTATGCTCGTTCCAGGTTAAAAGCGCCTTTAAAAAGGAAATATTTTCCGTTTCCTCGGCGGAGTACCCCATAGCCCACGCCAAATTGCGCAGGAACGGAATTTTGCCCACCGGGACCACGGAACCTAAAAACAGTAAAACCAAAAAAACCGCCGCCACAATGCGCACATTTTTGGAGCGCGCGAGATTTTTAACCTCTTGCCATAAAAGAGGCAACGGTTTTATATCTTCTTCCTGTTCGGTCGGTTTATTTGGTTCTGCCATAATTTTCACGCAAAAGGGCGGGGACGGTGCACGCCCCCGCCTATTAGGTTATTTATCGTTTATAATGTCTGTGCCTACTTTTCTTAACTGATTAAGACCTTCTGCCTTGGCAAAATTTTTGCCTTCCTTCATAGCAAACTTTTTCATTGCACCCGTGATTTTATTCATAAAGGTATGAAGCGGGCTCTTTTTATTAGCAAAGGCTGCCGCAATCGTAAAGCCCAAGGCACCGACACACAAACCGCTGAGAATACTTGCCGCTATGGGGAGTGAACCTCCGCCAAAGCGAGAGGCATACTGCCCGGCCTTTACCAAGGTAGCGATAGAAGTCGCCATTGCCGCGGCAATAATAGCCAACCCGGCAATAATTTGCCAAGTACCGGCCAGGCTTTGCTTGGTACCATTCCAAATTAAATTATACCCAAACACAATAGCCGCCGCCGTGGTCGCCACGCTGGCCAAGAGCAAAATAGTAAGCGTATTGCGGGCCTTTTGACGCGCTTTGGCTTCGTCTTCCACCTTTTGGGTAGCCTTGCCGACGGATTTCAAGCGTTGGTTGGTCGGTGTTTTAAAGTCAGCGGAACCCGTCGTGCCGACGTCCACACCGCCCTCTACGCGCATACCGCCCGAGTTATTGGAACCCGCCAAAAAGGCCGTGGCCCCTTCGTTCGCACCGCGGTGGCTGTTTCCGGCCACATCGGCGGAGCGTTTGGCGATAGCCTGCAAATCGTTTCCGCCGCGGGAAAATTTACCGTTGGAAACGGTCGTTCTTCTGCCGCCGGCCATAAAGCCGGAATTTTGAACTCTGGCGCCGGAACCCGTATCCATAGCGGACACCAAGTTGGAACCGCTGGGCATTGCGCCCGAAAATTGATAGTCGCTTCCGCCAGCCGCAGAACCGTTTGCGCGGGCACCGCCCAACGCGCCGGAGGCTTGGTTAAACACATTTCCGCCGGACACGGAGCCCATAGAGGCGCGCGTTAAGGTATTTACCGGGCGGGAAGCATTATTAGCCGCACCCGCGCGGCGGGCCGCTTCGTTCACCGCCCCACCCGCAGAATAGCGGCGCGCTTCGCCAGTGGCGGCGCTGTTTACTTCCGTGGCCACATTGGAATTCATCCCCAAACCGTCGGAACCGGAAAGTTGAACAGCCTGTCCCAAGGAACCTGCCACATTATCCACTTTATCCAGCCCAAAGCGGCTGGCCGAGCCGTTATCGCCCAAGCGGGCTACATCGTCGGGGTTGGCCAGTTTATTGCTGGAATCAACAATGTTAATAGAGGTCAGTTGTCCGTTTCTTTCCTGTAACCCCTCGTAGGCCGAGGCGGAGCCCGCCACCGAGGATAAGGAACGGACGGCTAACTCCTGCTTGCCCTGTTCGGCGCCTACGCCAAACAAGGTGGCCGAAGCCAAACCGCCCACGGCAAGTGCGGTAACGGAGGTATTCAGCACCGTCAGTTGCACCTTGCCGGAGACGCTTTTTAAAAATTTAAATACGTTCATAATTTTTCTCCTTACCGTTTAAACGCGTCCACAGCGTTTTGTACGCCGGACGGCTGCGCTTGCCGTTGCAGAGCGGCGCGGCGGTAAGAGGCCGCCCTTTCCAAGCGTTCCTCCTCGCGCTGTTGCTCTTCTTTTTGCGCGCGCACTTTGGCGGTCAGTTGGGCGCTTTCGTAATAAATTACGGCTCCCCACACCGCCCACAACGCTACCAGCAAAAGCGCGATTACGCGCCAAACAGCATTGTGTTTATTCCACGGCTCAATAATCAAATTTCCAATTTGCATAGTTAAAATATCACTCTCAAAACATCTTTACAAAAGAAACCTTATTTTTTCACTTTTACTTTTGTAAGACCCAATTTTTTGGAAACGTTCTCAAAGAAATTTTTAGCAGCATACCGGAGCACCCAAGCCGCGGCAATGCCAGCAACCATAAAGCCCCCTACTATCATTACCGCTGTGGACATACCCGATCCGCCCCATTTGTGAGCGAATTGAGCACCTTTAACAAACGCCATAGCAGCAACAGCCAAGGCTGCCACAGAAACCGCAACGGCCGCAATAATACCCCAAAGAGAGTGCTTTAACAGAGGAATCGCAATCATTGCGGCCAAGCAGGTACCAATCGCACGCCAGAGCCATTTTTGCAGATTTTGGCGGTCAATCATACGCTGGGTGGCTTCGTCCACCGCGCTTTGGGTCCAACTGCCGATACCGCGCAAGTTGGCTTCGTGCACATTGTCAAAATCTTTGGAGCCCTGCCCTTGGCCGATAGCCACGGTGTCGCCCACAATACGCATACCGCCAGAAACCTTGGTGCTGGCCAAGAACGCGCGGGAGCCTTCGTTGGCGGAGCGGTTGCGGTTGCGGGCCGCATCGGCGGAACGCTTTTGAATAAAGACTAAATCCTTCCCCTCTTTGGACGAACGAGCATCGCCAACGGACAAATCTTTATCCGCGCCCAAGGAGTTATTGCCCGGGCCAAAATTGGAGCGGGAACGCATTTGCATCCCCTCTACTGTGCGGTTGGCCTGCGCTTGCGCGGAAACAAAAATGTTGCCTGCTTCTTCGGGCGAGCCTGCCGCGGCCGAGGCGCGGGAACTGGCGGATTTGCCGCTGTCCTGAATTACAAAGGAGGAATTAAACGCCTGACCGTGCCCCGCGTTAGAGGAGCCTGCGCTAGTGCGTTTGGCGCTCGCCAAGGTAGGAGCCCCCGGCTTGCCTGCTTCACCCTGTGCATTGGCCTGCGCTTGGGCTTGCTCTTGCGCACGGCTGATAACGTCCTTCATACCGTTCATAGTGCCCTGTATAGCCGCCAAGGGGTTGCCTTCCAAACTTTCCCCTTTGCCGTCGTTGGCGTTCATCCCCAAGCCTTCGGTTGCGCCCATTTGGTAGGCGGACGGCGTGGGAGACACGGACACAGAGGGAATTACATCGTCCTCCATAGCCTGCGCCTGTTTTTGCGCCAAGGTCATTTTTTCGGTCATTTCAATCGCCTTGGAGGGTTTGGCGCGGAAAGCGGATTCCACCTCGCCATTGGCCCCATAGGAACCGCCCGAAGCCCCGGCGACATACACCACCTCGCCCGGGTCGTACTGGGCGGCGGGATTGAAGGCCGTGTTGTCGGAGGGCGTATCCAAATATTGCCAAGCGGCAATCCCCGCCACCCCCACCACGGCGGAAAGCCCCACCGCTTGCGCGGCGGAAAGAGCCATTTTTCCGGCCCGGCCTGTCAGCCATTTAAAGATATTCATAAATTCCTCCTAACTTAAAAACTAAATTTTATAAGTGCATTTAAAATTACTCATTATCTTTTTTATCAGACTTTTTGTCCTTATTATCTTTTTTATCCTTATCATCCTTACCGTACGAACTGATACCAAACACCGTCCGTTTGCTGGACTTATCATACGCATTATATGCTGAATCACGCTCGGCTTGGTAGCGGTCCGCCATAGCCCCGGACTGCGTGGCCCAGTTAATAGACCTACCAAAGGAACGTTCTTCCTGACGTTCTTGTTTTTGTATTTCCTGATAAGTTTGGGCAGTATCCTTTTCCCCAGAAGACGAAGAGGTACTTCTGTCAGAACCGGACGACGACCTTGTACTGCTGGAACTTTTGGACGAGGTAGCCGGCTGTTGTTCCCGATAAAACGAACGGGTAGAACCCTCTTTCGGAAGTTCGGTTACAGGTTTATTAACAGCAGAAGCATAGAGACTTCTTTCTTCTGCCGTTAAATCCTTAAAATCTTTATTTAAAATTTCTCTGCCAACCTCAGCCGAGTATTTATTGCCCGCGCGTTTTGCCGCCCCATTGGCAATCCACATATCTACGCCTTGGCTTAATTTCTGCATACCAAAATCTACCGCTGCGGTAAGTACCTTTTGCCACAACTCAGTACCAAAGGACTTGCCTAAATTTTCTTCCTCTTTCTTCTTTTCGTCTTTACCTTTTTTTGCTGCATCGTCAATCTTTTTATCCAAATTGCTCAAATCGGCAGACGACACGGGGGCGTTGGTATCCAAATTAAGGCCCCCCGCTTTGCTCAAATCCACCGAGCCTGTTTCGGAAAAGGCTTCACTGCCTTTAATCCCGGCGCCCATTAACGCACGTTTGGCGTTGATACTTTTGCCGTCCTTTAACCCGGCCGCCGCCGCACTGCCGCGCGCAAACTGGGACAAGGCCTTTTTGGCGTCCGTGTTCTTTAACTGCAAGGGCGCTTCGGTACCTTTATCTTGGCTTTTATAGGGAGAAAAGTCCCCTTTGGGCGCGCCCCAAGTGGCGCTGATACCGCTTCCGCCCGTGCCCCGCATACTGGCCGAACCCAACTGGCCGATTTGCGTAGGCGTTCTGGCGCCGCCGCGGCCCGAATAACCGCGCCCGGAATAGCCGGGATAAGACGAATCCGCAGACGAGGAATCTGCCAAGGTATCGCTAGTGGCCGCTTCTTCCTCGGCCTGTGCGGCATCTTCCGCCTGGCGTTCCTCTTTTTCGGACGAACTGTAAAGCATAGTAGAATTGTTGCCCTGCATATCGGGATATTTGGAGGCTAACAAATATTCTTCGGCCTCGTCGTTTACAAAGGGCATTTGCGCCAAATCGTACCCGCGGGAATTATAATCCTCAAAGGACGAATCATCCGCCTTGCCAAAAAAGGAAGCCATTGTAATTAACGCCACAAACACCACCACCACAATCGCCCCCAAGGTATAGGCCTGTTTGCGGTCCATTTTATTCATCTTTTGGAAGACATTTCCCGGTTTTAACTTAAACATACAAAACCCCTTAACATAATAATAAAAACTACTCTTGTTGACCCGCACCCCAAGGGCGCGCTCAAACACAGAGTTACATTTACCTACTTTTAGTATAGGCAGAAAATACCCCCTTGTCAAGGGTATTTCCTATACCGTTACCGTCCTTCCGGGCGCTGATACGGCGAAGGACGCTCGTTCGCGCCTACATATTTGGTACTGACGACCTCGCCCCCGGTTTCGCATAAATAGTTATAGCCTTTTACGCATTTGGCATCCTGCTGGCAGACTTGGTCGCGGTTGTATTTGCACAAAAAGCGAATCCGCGGCGGGCGCGTGCGGGCGGTGATAACCACCTTTGTCCAAGTGCCCGAGGTGTTAATGTCCAGTTTGAGTTCGTTTAAACTCAAAAATTTCCGCATACCGGGGTTATCAAACCCCAAGTAGTTTTCCACCTTTTTTTGGATGTCTTTCTGCAAAAAGCGTTTATCCCACGTATTGGCGTAATAGTCCGTAACGTGCGACTGCAACTGATAACGCCGCCCGGCATAATAGCCCGCGATTTCCATTTTTTGGCTCAAAATCAGCAAGCCGAAGATTTTGATAATAAACAAAATGAAAATAACAAAAATAGGAAACAGCAGTACCACTTCGGTAGTGGCCTGCCCTCGGCGGGAGTGAAAGAGAGAAAAGTTTTTCATCATCATAAATTAAGGCGCCAGCGTTACGTTGTACTTAGGCAACGGGTTCGGCCACACGCAGTTGTTATTGGCGCGCGGGCACTGCAATTTAACGGTGGTGCGCACAAACGGTTTATATTTTTGTTCCAAGTTAATATTAAAATGGTTTTTCGGCAACGTATAGTTTTGTTTCAGCAAGATACCGTGCCCGAACTGGCGCAAACGCGTGCGGGAGCCCGGGTCCAAGTAGGCAAATTGGAACATCTTGGTCTTTACGTTTTCTTCCATATTAAAATCCAAGTTATACGCGCCGTAGTGCGCGCCGGAACGGGACGAATCGGATAAGAAGAAGCGCACGTTATTTAAGTAAAAGGGTTGTGCGTTAAGCGGCAAATAGTTGCGCAGTTTGGCCGCGCTTTGGCGGGCGCAATCGGAGCGTTTACAGTTGCTTACGTTTAAATAATACACCGAGCGGTACATAACGGCGTTTTTGCTGTTTTGCTTATACACATACGTCTGGGAATCATAGGTAGAACCCACATACAAAAACATTTCCAAATAGTATTGGATAACGTTTTTGGCAAAGTCCACGCCCGGGATGTAATAATTTTCCACCAGTTCGCGGCTCATTACCGGAACCCACTCGCCGGACGACGGTTCCTTGGGCGATTCCTTTTCCCAATCCGTGCGGGGATAGTGGTTTTCGTCCTTGGTGGTAATAGACGGGTCATAGCGCAGGCCCCAATCGGTAGATTCGGCCCGGGGCGGCGCGTTAATGCCCGTTTCGTAATCCGGCCCGATAGCCGGAATACCGCCGCCGTGGTAAAAGAGTTCAAAGACGCTAACCTTGGCAGGGCGGCCCTGGCGTTTGGCTTCTTCGGTGGCGTTTACCTGCTGGTCCTTGTAATAAAGCATTACACGGTACGGGAGCGGGCCGTTTACCATACCGAGCGCGTTCAAATAAGTGCTGGCGGCAGATACCTGCGTATAGGCGGCGTTATCCAAGGCAAACTGCTCGCGCACCTTGGCCATAGACACCTTGGCGGTTTCAAACAGCAAATAGATAACCAAGATAAAAATAGGCGCGAGCAACACCGAAGGCAGCAGAATTTGCGCCTTTTTCTCTTGGAGTTTGTGTTTGATACGCTGCCAATTAAACATTTTTAACTTGCCAGTAACTGCCCGATAAAGATAAACAAAAACCGCACAATGTGCGTGTGAAACGCCGTTAAAAAGGCCGAAAGCACCACCACCACCGTGGCAAGCATAAGCACATATTCAATAGTGGCTTGCCCGCGGCGGCGCAGTAACAAAACAGACGGCCTCTTTACCGGCATAGATTATTCCCCGTCCATATCGTCGGACACGGTTCTGCCTTCCGACGAAATCAGTCCCTTTTCAATGGCTTTTACCACCGCTTCCGTGCGGCTGCTTACGCCCAATTTATGAAAAGCGCTGTTTAAGTGGTTTTTAATCGTTTTTACGCTGCAACCCAACTCTTTGGCCAGTTCCTTGTTGCTTAACCCTTTGCCCAAATAGTCCATTACTTTAATTTCGGTCTTCGTCAGCGTGGCCTGGGAGGGCATACCGTTATCGCCCATTTTGCGCAGGCCGTGGAGAAGTTTGCCCATTAACTGCTGGGGAATCATTAACCCCTCGCTGGTAAAAGTTTTAATAGAGTTGACGAGTTCGGCGGCCGGGAGCATTTTGGACAAATAGCCGTTGGCCCCCGCCTGGATAGCATCCAAGACGTGTGCTTCATCCTCAAAACTGGAAAGCATCAGCACGTTTACTTCGGGGCACTGCTGGCGGATTTGGCGCGTAGCGTTAATACCGTCCATTTTCGGCAGTTTGATATCCATTAAAACCACATCGGGTTTTAATTTTTTAGCCTTGGCAACCGCTTCCAGTCCGTCGGCGGCTTCCCCCACCACTTCAATCCATTTCTCCCCGGTTAATACGTCTTTAATCCCTTCCCGGAAGAGCGTTTGGTCGTCCGCAATCAGTACCGTTACTTTTTTCTTCTTGTTCATAGCAACTCCCCTACACGTTGTAAAATGTTACGAATTCATAATAGGCAGCGTAAAGTTAAACGAAGCCCCTTTCCCCAGGCCCTCGCTATGGGCCCAAATGCGCCCGCCGTGGTTTACGACGATATCCTTGGCAATGGATAAGCCTAACCCCAAGCGGCCGACACGGCTTTTGTCGCCTACTTGCGTAAAACTGGTAAACAAATTGGGCGCCTGCTGGGGGTCAATACCGTCCCCAGAGTCCGCTACTGACACTTTAACATTTTTTTCATCTATTTTGCTAACAACAATTTCAATTGTGCCGTTATCCGGCGTGTGGCGCACGGCGTTTTCCAAAATGTTGGAGATGACTTGGCGGATACGTTTCTCGTCGGCAAACACGGGCACGGCACCGCAACTTTCAAACGTAACGCGGATGTTGCGCTTGGCCCCCTTGGCGCGGAAGATTTCCGCCGTCTTCTTTAAACTTTCCGTCAGTTCAAAGCGGGCTTTTTCAATACGCAGTTTGCCCTTTTCAATAGCGGCCCAGTCCACCAAGTCCTTAATCAAATGCTCAATTTGGCCAATAGACTCGTCCATAAACATCATTTTTTTCTTTTGGTCGTCATCGGGCGTGAGTTTCTTTTTGAGCATATCAAAACTCATTTTAAGCGTCATTAACGAGTTGGACAAGTCGTGCGACACGATGGAAAAGAATTTGGACTTCATATTATTCAAGCGGTCCAAATCATCGTTGCGCGTTTTTAACTGTGCGAGTAATTCCTTGTTGCTCTGCTCCAAGAAATACTTATCCAACGCGCGGTTAATGGTGCGCTTTAAATAGTCAAAATCCACCGGCTTAATTAAAAAGTCGTACACGGACTCCTGCATAGCCTCCATAATGGCGTTTAACGAGGCGTAGGCCGTAATCATAATAATCTGCGTATCTTGGTTAAAGGAGCGGATTTTGCGGATGAGTTCCATACCCGTTTCGTCAGGCAGGTTGTAGTCCATTAAAATCACGTTAAAAAACTCGCTGGCGCATAGTTCCAAGCACTCCGCCGCCGTGCCAGCCTGATAGACTTTATAGCCCTCAATTTCCAGCAAATCCACCAGCGTTTCGCGCAGGTTGTTGTCGTCATCCACTACCAAAATTTTAACTTGCTTCTCCATAACTTGTGTCTCCGGGTTTTTTATAAATTTTTAGATAAATCTGGAAGCAGGTTCCCTTGCCTACCTCACTTTGAATAAATAGTTTGCCCTTGTGGCGGCTAATGGCCTTGCCCACAACCGCTAAGCCAAGCCCGGTTCCGCGGGCCTTGGTGGTAAAGAACGGCGCAAACATTTTATGGCGGACTTCCTCGCTGATGCCGGGGCCCGTATCGGCAATGTAAATGCACACCACGCGGCGGCCTACCTTCGTGCCTACGGTCAGCGTACCGCCGCCGTTCATCGCTTCCACGGCGTTGGACACAATGTTGCGGATGGCCTGTTTGATTTCCTCCGCGTCCACTTTAATACGCACCGATTCCGGGTCCAGTTCGTCCTTAACCGTAATGCCCGGGATAAACGGATACGAGAGCAAAATTTCGCGCAGATAACTGTTCAAATCAATCGTGCTTAAAATCAAATCGCGCGTGCGGGCATAGCCTAACACCTCGCTGATAATGCTGTTGGCCTGCTTAATTTCCGCCTCAATAATGCCAAACTGTTTAAGCAACTTGGCATCCGGCGTGCGCACCAGCATTTTGATTAGGCGCGTGGCGTTGCTGATAACGGCCAACGGATTGCGGATTTCGTGGCTGATGATAGAAGCCATTTGCCCGATAGCGGCCAAGCGTTCTGATTTTACCAGTTCCCGCGTGGCGGCCTTTAATTCGTGGGTGCGCTCCTCTACGCGTTTTTCAAGCGCTTGGTTCATTTGCGCCAGTTCCGTTTGCGCGCCAATCAACTCCTGCCGCCGTGCGTGCAACGCGCCTGACATATCCACAAACGCCTGTGCCAGTTCGCCAATTTCGTTATTGGGAATATCCAAATCCTCTTGGCGCACGACATAATCGCCGTTTTCGCGCTGTTTGACCGCCGCCCGGCGCAACCGTTCCAAGGGGCGCGTAATGGGTTTAATTACCCAATAACTCACCACCACCACAAACAGCAACATTACTAATACCAAAAGCGTTACGTCCCACAGCGAGTGGAAGGTACTTTCTTTAAGCAACTGCAAGGTTACATCGGCGGGCTGGTCCACATACACGCGCCAGCCGGAAAGCGGTAATTCCGCCGAGGCTACCAAAATCTTTTCCCCGTTGGCCAGCGAGAGTTCCCGGCTGTGTGCACTGCCCAAAAGGTTGCTGATTTCGCGCACGCGGGCCGTCATTTCGGGCTGGGAATCAGTGGCTAGGCCGCCGGGGGCCCCGTTAAACGAAATAATCTGTCCCTCGCGCGTGGCAATCACGGCGTTCATATCCATTGGATAGACTTGCAACAAGGTGCGCCCCAGTTCCGCAAGGCCCGTTTCCGCCACCAAAACGCCCGATACGCGACTGTCGTTTAACCGCTGGCGGATAGGAAACGCCATTAACATAAAAAGCCCGTCTTCGGACGGATATACGCCGCCCAAGTAATACGGCTTTTTCTCTTTTACGCACGCTTGCAAAGCGGATTTTATTTCCTGCGCCCAATTTACGTTTTCCGCCCGCTCGCCGGAGGACAGCAACAACTTGCCCGCCGGGTCCAAGGCCGCCAAATACAAAACGGAAGGATTCGTCCGGCGCAGGTATTTTAAATCGGCCAAGTTAATAAAATTGTGCCCGCCAAAATCGCTGTGTAAATCCACAAAGACGGAAAAATACTGCGTATTGTGCGTAATGTTAAAGCGCACCGCCGCCGCCAAACGGCTGGCTACCGTTTGCTGTTTTTGCGAAATTTCATTTTTCAGCACGCGGCTGTTCACGTCCATTAAGTGATACCCGATAATAAGCATCGGCACAATGGAAATTAAAATCAGCACAAAAACCGCGTTGGAAAATAAACCGCGAAACAGACTTCCCTTTGTCTTCATAGAATTTGCATTTGTCCTTCAAAATATCCGGGCCGTAAGCCAAGGGCCTACCGCCGGGGTACTTTGCAAAACGGGGGCGGGGAAGTGTTTTCCCTGCCCCCGTAATTTGTCAAAATCAGGTTAGCAACTGCCGGCAGGAGCCGCGGCCGCGCCGGATTTGGCGGCGTTGGGGTTCAAGAACCCAAAGCCTTCAATTTCCGCGGCGGAACCGAAATCCAACTGCACTTTGCCTTCCCACACAAAGGACGGAGAGGCGTTAATGCCGTATTCCTGCGTATATTTGGCTTCGGCCTTCAAAAGTTCCACCCCTTCGGTATCAAATTTCTTCATAATTTTTTTGGAGTTGATACCGGTTTCGTCCATCGCTTTATCCCAGCGGCTGGAACGGTAGTCTTTGTTGCGGATTTCCAAATATTTCCAGAATTTTTCCGGGTAGTATTTGGCAATTAACAGTTGGCGGATGTCTTCCTCCCACTCGCCGGAACCGTGCAGGCTGGAAAAACCGTCTTTGTCGCTGTAATTAACGATATAGCGCACGCGGATATCTTTGCCCGCAGGCATTTTGCCGTCTTTTTGGGCTTGGATAACCAAATTTTCGGCCATAACGCCGTAGGGGCATTGGGACATTACAAAAATTTCCATTACGCCCGGTTTGGCGGTTTTGTTGTTAAACACGCCTTGGCGGGTTTGGTGCGGCAAGATGATGTAATCCGCATTTTCTTGGGCATAACCGTATTGCAGGTGTTTTTCCAATTTGGTGCGGATAGCATCGGTCTTTTTAATCAAATAAAGCGGCAAGAAACTGTAATCCAAACCGGCCAATTTTTCATCAGCCGCGGCATCTTTATAAGACACCTTGGTTACCGCCGGTTCCATTTCCAAAAACTGGGCGATACCGGCCGTCAGTTGGGGGTCTTCCTGACCCGCTTTGTATTCGTCCGATTCAATAATGACGAACTCCGCCTTGGCGGACGCTTTTTTAGCGGTTTTGGCCGCTTTTTTGGCCGGGGCGGCAAACGCGAGTCCCGCAACGGCACAAACTACTAAAATGGCAATGAGTTTTTTCATTAACCCTTGTTCTCCTTTTTATTTATCTTCCAACTCTACGTGTACCCCGCGGATACCGATAGAGCACAACAAATTGTAAGCCAGCGCAAACAGCACCGACGAAACCAAGAACAACAGCGTGCCTTGGATAGCGCGCATAATAAGGCCCATTACATAGGCAACCGTAAAGGAAAAGTCGGGGTTGAACATTTCCATAAACGCGCTTAACAGCATCACCACGAATACAGCCAATGGGAAAACAGAAAACAACAACGCTGAAATATTAATTTTTTTGATTTCTACTTTCATATCTTCTCCTAAATCTTATTTTTCGGGTTCCAGCACCAGCACAATGCGGTTTTTGCCGGCATCGTCGGGCAGTTGAACGGCTTTTACCAAACATTTTACATTTTTATTTACAACCGTGCCGCGCAGTACCTTGGTCGGGTTTTCAAGCGCTTCGCCCACTACCTGGATGATTTCCTGCTGGCGTCCGTCAAAAATATCCAACAAGTGTACTTTTTCTTTGCCCGGCACTTTCAGTTCAAAGTTAGTATATAAGATGTTGTTGTTTTCGTCAATAACCAACGCGCGGGAACCTTTCGGCACCGTTACGGCCAAAATGGTCTTCCACCAGCGTTGTTCCTTTTCCAGCGTCATAATTTCCACGTTTTCCATACTCTTGATGTCTTCGCGGATTTTGACGAGTAAGCCGGAAACAGCCTGCGCCACGCCGCCGATTTCATCCTTGCGCGGTGGGAAAGAAAGCGTTAAATTATTAAGCGAAACAGCCTCTACGCTGTCCTTTAACGCGCCCAGCGGGCGGATAATTTTAAGCAGTAAGAACAAATACAGCACGCCGCCGATGAGCAAAATCATAATAAACGCGCCGCACGCGTAGCGAACCATAGAGGACTGGATTAACTTCTGGGCGTTTTCGCGCGAAACGGTTACGTTGACGACCCCGGCCACGGCGTTGCCCTTGGCCAAAAGCGGGATAGCCATATCATAATATTCGCCGCTGGACGTTAAAATAGCGCGGGGAAGCCCGTCCCGAATTGCCTGTACGGCGGCATTGGAATCAAACCCCACGGAAGCATTGTAATCGGCATACGACATACCCAAAAATTTGGTGTTTTCGTGCCAGCGGATAGAGCCGTCGTAGTTCAAATACACCAAACTGCGGATGCGGTTATCGTTGCGTTGGAGGCCCTTCATAATTTCGGCCTCGCGGAAGGTAGCCGCGCCCTTGGGGCGGGAGGCCAGCCACTGCACCAAAGACGGCGCACGGAAGCGGACCATTTCCACCATTTCGTTTTGGAGTTTTTTGTCAAAGACAAATTTAAACAAATTGTAATAGAACAGCCCGCCGATAACGGACGCATATACCGTTACCAAGACGAACCACAAAAGCCATTTGGATGTCAGTTTCATATCAAAAACACCGTTCCTATTTCATTAACTCTTCCAGTTTGCGCAAGCCCAAGTCCGCATCGCTGTTGCCCGGGTCCAGTTGCTTGGCCACAATCCAAGCCTGGCGGGCGCGTTCGTAATCGTCCTGGTTGTACGCATCCAACCCTTCAATAAATTTGGCGCGGGAAGCGTTGCTCGCTTCGGCAGACACCGGGTTCGTGGTCGTACCCGTCAAAGTCGGCAAGGTTTCGTTCGCCCCCACCGTACCCACGGAGGAACCGATTCCGCCCGTAGAAGCGCCGGGGATAACCGTGCCGCCCGTCATACCGGGCACATTGCCGTCCACCACCACGGTTTCGGGTTGTTCCGGCAGGGTCTCTTCGGCCTTTTGTTCGGCTTTATTAGCGGCGTCTTCCGCCTTTTGGGCGGCCTGTTCGGCCTTGGTAACGGCCTGCTGCGCCTGCTGTTGTTTTACGCGCAAATGGTTTTCCTTAGCGTTGCGGGCCCGTTTGATAAGGCCGTCCATCGTCGTCGTATCGGCGCCCCATTTTTTGGCGTTCGTCCAGTACGAAACGGCTTGGTCAAAGCGGTTTGCGTTATACGAGCGGTTGCCCGCCTGATAGTAGCCCGCGGCAATTTCGTTCTTCAACTGCGACATATATTTTTGTACGCGCGGGTCGCCGGGCTGGATTTTCGTAATGCGTTCAAACACGGCGTACGATTCCACATACTGGCCTTTGTTATAAAATTCCAAGGCCTGCTTCATAGAGTCTTCCACCTGCTGTTTGCGCAGTTTATTTTCCGTTTCGGCAATTTTGGAGACGAGTTTCGGGTCGTCCTTGCGCATCAAAAGGGCGTTATACCACGCGTCCAAGGCGGCTTGGTAGTTATCGTTTTGATAGGCTTCGTCGCCGCGGCGGGTATATTCTTTGGCAATATCATAATCAATTTTGCGCTTCCAAGACTGGGCCTTGGAGTTGCCGGGCTGAATCGTCAAAATTTCGTTTAATTTGTCGTTGGCTTCCACCAAGCGGCCACTGTCGTAGAGACGGATGGTTTCTTGGAATTTGGCCTCAATCACTTCGGCTTCGGACGTGGTGCCGTAAGTGCCCATATGACTGGCCTGTTTGGCGAGCGTTTGGGCCTGTTTAAAGTTCGGGTCAATGCTTAAAATGGTTTGGGCCATTTCCTGCGCGCGCTGGTAATCGCCGTATTTATACAGGCGGTAGGCGTTTTCATACACCATACGCAACGTATAGTTTTGGATACGCTGTTTTTCCAGTTGGACGGTGGAAAGGTACTGTTTTTTCTCTTCCACATCGTTCAAGGTGCCCATAGAAATTTTGCTCAAATCCAAGAGCATCCCCTCTTCCTTGCCGTGCTGGCGGACGGGAACTTCCTTGCGGAACGTATTGGCCGCTTGCAACCACACGGGAGCAAGGGCTAAAACAAAAGCCAAGGTGAAATATTTTTTCATATGTTTATCCTCTAAAAACCTGCGCCGCCGCTGACCAAACCGCTAATCATCGGGGCTAAAATTAAAATAAAAATCGTCGGGAAAATGAACATAAACAACGGAAACAACATCTTGGTAGAAGCCTGCGCGGCCAACTTTTCGGCGCGGCTCAAACGGCGGGAGCGCAAATCGGACGAGAAGTTGCGCAGCAAATCTACCAAACTGGTACCGAGTTCATCGGACTGGATAATCAAACTGACCAGAGAGCGCACTTCGGCCACCCCGGTACGCGCGGAAAAGCGTTCCAACGCTTCCCTGCGGGAATAACCCAGTTTAATTTCGTTAATCGTTTTTTCCAGTTCCTCTTCCAAAATCGTTTTTTCTTTGGCAATTTTGATAATTCTTTCAAAGGCGGTCAAATAGTCTAAGCCGGATTCAATAATCAGGGCCGCCAAGTCCACCGTCGTGGAGAAGTTGCCCAGAATTTCCGCCTGGCGCTTTTGGATTTTGCTTTTAATGAGCACATCCGGCACCATAAAGCACAGCGGCACCAGGAAAACGGGCCAAATAGCCTGGAATAAAAGCATCATCGCCGCCGGAATAGCCAAAGAAGCGATAATTTTAGTATATAAAATATCTACGGGCTGCGGGTTATCGGGGCTGCCCAGTTGCATATGCAACTCTTCCAAACTTTTTTCCAAGTGGAAGTTATGCAGGCAGAACACCGCCAAGCGGTCCATAATTTTTTCTTCCGGTTTTAAACGCGCAAAACTGGAAGTGGATTTGAAGCGGCGGACCGCCACGTCCACGATTTCCTCTTTTTTGGGTTTAGGGGCCAGCAAACCGAAAATCGTCAAGAAGACGGCAAACATCCCCACCGCCAACAGTAAATTGAGCCCTAACGTAAACGCTAAACTGTTCATAATTATACCCGCACTTCTCCCATTTTTTTAAGTACCTTCATACCGATACCAATCCAAATGACGCAGAATAAGAACACAAACATCCCCACCGGGCTGGTGTAGAACGAAATCATTTGCGTCGGGTTGAAGATAAACATAACCAGCATCATTACAAACGGCATAATACTGACCACGATGGACTGGATTTTTTGCTGGGCGGTCATCGCCTGCAATTTTTCTTCCAGTTTGCTTTCTTCGCGGATGTTTTCCACCAAGCGGGCGAAAATAACCGTTAAGTTACCGCCGACCTGGCGCTGGATAATAATAGCCTTGATAATATACGAAAGCATACGGCTTTCCACGCGGTCGGAAAGGCCGTCCAAGGCTTTTTCAAAGGGAGTACCCAACTGGTAGTTTTTTACCACCAAGCCGAACTCGTCGGCAATCGGCGGGAGCATATCCTTGGATACGAGTTCAAACCCCTGCACAATGTCCATACCGGAGCGCAAGGAGTTGGAAAGCAAAATAAGCGAGTCCATTAACTGTTTGTTCACGCGTTTACCGCGGCTCTTTTTAAGCGCGTCCAACACGGCCGCCGGCATACGGATACTGACAAACGCCCCCATCAGCACCACCATTAAAAAGACAAATACGCCAAAGAAGCCGCCCACCATTAAGCCCAAGAAGAGCCCAAACAGCGCAAACACACCTACCGTACCAAACACAATGTATTTGATATCAATGGTTACGAACTGGCGGTTAAAATCCTCGGCCCACGCCACGCTTTTTTGGCGGTAATCGGCCACTAACTTGGCAATCGTGTCCTTTTTGCCGTCTAACAGCAAATAGACCGCAAACCCGGCCAACGCCGAGCCCAACAAGAGCATAATCAAACTGATAAGGCGTTCCGCGGCAGTCGTTTTGTAAATATCGGGTTTGGGCGGATAGGCCGGAATAGGCGCCGCAAAGAATTGGGAAAACAAGTGGTTGGAAAGCACCACTACGCCGATAACGGACTGGCGGTATTTGTTTTCACGCTGGGAAAGCGGACTGGAAAAGGATTCAATCGTGCTGAAAAATTCGCTGTTCATCAGTTCCAGCGTAGAAAGCATAGAGCGCGCGCGGCCCTCCATACTATCCTTCATAATAAGGGGCTGTTTGCCGCGCAGCAAATCTTTATTCAAGCGGTCCAAGGCGGCCACCAAGCGGATGCGGTCGCTGACGAACCCGCGGGACAGTTGGTCCAGCACCACGGGCTGTGTGGGGTCCAAGGATTTATCGGCGCGGTCCAAGAAATAATACACGTTGGAAAACGCCTGTCGCCACAAGTCCACCTCGCTATATGTTCCTTCGTTGGGCACATAGATAACTTTATTTTTATCCATACGCGCCAGTTCGGAAGCGAACCACTTGGGCATTTGCACCACTTTACCCGCCGCCGCACCGCATTGGTCCGGCAGTTTATACACCTTTTTATCGGCGGGCAGGCTGACGTCAAAAAATTCCGCCATAATGCGCATTTTTTCCTGGGCGCATTGGATGCGCGCGCGGTCGTTTTTATTAAGCGCGCGGGCAAACACGCCAGCAGGCACCAACAAAAACGACAGCAACATAAGGGCCAAACACAACACTTGAATTTTCTTCGTCATAATCCTTGTTCTTTTAACTAAAATTTTTATGCCTTAACCGGAGCAGCAGGCGGCGGAGGCGGAGTTTGCTTTCCGGCGGCCATTTGCGCCTGCAAGCGGTGTACGGCGTTTAAGTCCGGGTCTCCGTCCGGGCCCACGGGCACGGCGTTCTTTAAAAAGATTTCCTTATCCACCGGCTGGCCTTTGGCCGCAAAGTCGCCAAAAAACGTCGGCAGTTCGCCCGTCGGCGCGAAAACACCCTGTACCTTGCCGTTTTCGTCCACGCCCGTCTGCACATAGCGGAACAGGTCGGTGGATTGGATTTCGTTATCCTTTTGACCGTGCATTTCGGTAATATAGGTTACCTTTCTGGAACCGTCCGAAAAACGCGACAACTGGACAATCAAGTTGACGGCGGAGGCAATCATTTCGCGGATTACATAAATCGGCAAATCGGCACCCGTCTGCATACACATTGCTTCCAAGCGGGACACCCCGTCGCGCGGCGTGTTGGCGTGAATCGTGGTCAAAGAACCTTCGTGGCCCGTGTTCATCGCCTGCAACATATCCAAGGCTTCGCCGCCGCGGCACTCCCCGACCACAATGCGGTCAGGACGCATACGCAAGCAGTTTTTTACCAAATCCTGAATCGTAATGGCACCTTTGCCTTCCACGTTTGGCGGACGGCTTTCCAAGGATACCCAGTGCGGCTGCTGCAAACGGAGTTCCGCGGTATCTTCTACGGTGATGATACGTTCGTTATGGGAAATATAGCCGGAAATGGCGTTCAAAAAGGTTGTTTTACCGGTACCCGTACCGCCGCAAACAATAATGTTTTTGCGGATACGGACGCATTTTTCAATAAACGCCATACACTCCGGGCTAATCGTGCCGAAGCGGTAGTAATCTTCGGGGCCGAAGGGCTTTTGGGAGAAGCGGCGGATTGTCAGCGTCGGGCCGGAAACGGCCAGCGGCGCGATAATAGCGTTTACACGGGAACCGTCCTTCAAACGGGCGTCCACAAGCGGTACAGATTCGTCAATACGGCGGCCCAACGGAGCCACGATACGTTTGATAACCTGCACAACCTGCTCGTTATTGCGGAATTTGTATTTGGTTAAGGTCAACTTACCTTTTTGTTCAATAAAAATCTTATCAAAGGCGTTGACCATAATTTCGGTTACGGCCGGGTCGCGCATTAAAACTTCCAGCGGCCCCAAGCCCAAAATTTCGTCCAACAATTCCGAAGAGAAGCGCGTGCGCTGGTCGCGCGAGAACTGCAAATTGGGCTGCTTTTGCAAGATATCATCTACAATCGCGGCCACGCGTTTGCGGGTCTGCGCGCTGGCGGAACTTTCGTCGCTAACGACAATATGTTCAATTTCCAGCGTGTGCACCACTTCTTTATGGATTTTTTGTTTTAAATCGTCCCAGAAAGACAATTTAGTCTTTCCGGCTTCGTCTTCCGGTTCGGCCACGTGGCTTTCCGCCGTGGTGGTTTTGCCGTCGTCAAACAGCACCGGGCTCCAAATTTCCTTGGAGGCTTGGGCAAATTCTTCATCAGATACCGACGCCACCCAATCTTTGGGGGCCGGTTTTAAATCGCGGATTTTGGCCAACACCAAGCGCAAGCCCTTTACCCACTCGGATTGCGGATTGGTAATAATTTCCACTTCCTTGCGGTTGGCCGTAGCCATTACGTCCTCGTCCCACGGCAAAAATACGTCCATTTCGCGCCCGAGGGAGGAGTAAAAGCGTTCCACTTCTTCGTACGGAATAGAACCGGGCATATCGTAGGCGTTGCAGATAATGCTCACGCGGTCCATCGGATAATGCTGTTCTTTATAATCGTTAAAAAGTTGGACGGTGGAATTTAAGTGCGTGCGCGTGGCTTGCGACACCCAAAAAATCTTGTCGGCAATATCAAACGAGAACGCCTGCATCGGGAAACTAGATTCCACATCTAAGAAAATATCAAAGGTTTGCGACAAACGGGATAAAATTGGGATTAAAATCTTCGGGCTGATGGCAGACACCTGCGCACGCGTATTGCCCAGCGGCAGCACGCCCACGCCCCATTGGGACATAGAAATTTTACCGCGCAGCAATCCCCCCACCACAGCGATAGAGGTATTGCCCAGCGTTTGCAAAATATCGGACACGCTGACCGGCTTTTTGATATCCAAATAGAAACTATGCTCCTGACGGGCCAAGGGGTCCAGCGGGACAATCAGCACCGGACGCTTTTGAATACCCGCCCAGCCAAGGGCCAAGTTCAATACCAGCGTGGTTTTGCCGGCGCCTTCCTTAGGCCCGGCAAACGCGATAATTTTTGCTTCATTTTTAGGGGTGTCTTGTTCTTCTGCCATAAAAACTATTCCACAATTTCAACCGTAATAAACAGGAAGAGCGAGCGCTGCTCTTCGGTTACGTCTTTGTTTTTAAAGAGTAAGCCGAGAAGCGGGATTCTGCCCAAGAACGGCACGCGGTCCTCGGACACGTTGCGGGAACTGTTCTTCAACCCGCCGATAACCAAGGTTTCGCCGCTGTTAATTTCCACGTGGGTTTCCACGTTGCGGTTCGTAAAAGAAGGAGCCGTAGCCGTACCGATTACCACAGTTCTGGAATAGTCCACCGTGGAAACTTCCAACTGAACCTGCAAGTCAATCAGGTTGTTGCGTTCCGGCATAATGGTAGGCAATACGTTAAGCAAAATGCCGTATTCTTCCAACTGGGAGCCGACACCCTGGTTGTTTACCACCGGTATCGGGATTTTGCCGCCTACGTTGATTTTGGCGGCGTTGCCGGAAGACGTTACAATCTTGGGGTTGGAAAGCACCTGGGCGCGGCCTTCGGTTTCCATTAAGCGCAGGCGGGTAGCAACCGCCGTTTTGCGTTCAAATTCGCCCAAGGACAGCACACCGGGGATAGCGGCTTCTTCAAAGTCAAAGAGTTGGTTCCAAGAGAACCCCTTTACGCTCTGCATCGTACCGCTGATTTCCACCACATCGGCGCTGACCGCCACCAACCGCGTTTGTTTGGCAAACGCGCCCGACGGCAACAGCACGCCTAAAAGCAAGACGGCCAGAAAAACTTTTGCGATAAACTTTTTATTCATCATTGATTTGTCCTATTTATTGAAATAATTTTTCAAAAGTGGCTACTTCCATCAAGTAGTTCGTTACGTCGCCGTGCGAACGCAAGATGACCGTTACGGCCCCGTCAGACTGGGCAAGCGCCAACGCCAAATACTGCGCGTCGCGCGGGGAAAGCGACAAAGACAAGGCGGTCTGGTCGGAGTAGGCCGCGGCGTCGTCCTCTTTGCTCTTCATTGCGCTGGCGGATTTAGCATCTAATCCCTGGCCCAAGTCGGAACCGACGCCCAACACCTTTACGTTCTGCAACAAGGTAACCGTTACGGTTTGGCGCTGGCCGCTCTTCATCGTGGCTTCAAACGTGAGCAAGATATCCACGTTATCATCCGGCTTAATCATACTGGCGGTGGCTATCGGCACATTGGTAAGCACGAAGCCTCTCATTTGCACCGGGATTTTGCTGGACAGGCCGGCCTCGGGAGACAGCGAGGTTACGGCATACTTGGAAATCTGGTTGCCTTTGGGGATTTGGATACGCGCCACGGCGTTTTCAATAGATTTGAAATCGGCGGGCGTGGAGTAGGTGAAAGCATCCTTCTGCAAGTAAGCGGCCGGCACGGGGACAGGCTTAATATAGTCGCGCTTGATTACTTCGCGCTCTTTAATGTCGCGAATCGGCACAAAAACCTGTTGGATGTTTTTGGACGCATTAAGTTTCTTTTCCGCGCTGCTGACAATCATCGCGTACACGATGGCCGCCAAAATGGCTACCACCAACGGAAGCATAATTCCTTTTTTCATTTAGTCTCCTTAAAACTGCTTTAAAAATTAATAAGTCAAATCTATTTCGTATCCGAACTTAAATACGCCTTTTCAATCGGCATACGGGTAACGGATTGTATCCGGCGCAACCCCTCGCGCCGCGGTTCAGTAGCCAGAATATAACTGGTACCGGGGAAGATTAACCGCACGGGATACGTTACCGTTACAATTACGTCCTCGTGGCGGTGCTTTCTGTACATTGGGTCCACGCCGGTGGTTTCCACCTTTACGTTTACCCCCACCCGTCCGGCCTCGGAACCGAAAACCTGCGTTTTAGCGTGGTTTATCTTCTGCGTGATGACCGTTCTGTCGGGTCTGCCGCTGGGCTTTTTTACGGCCACCAGCGAGCCGATACGGGCAAATTCGTAGGAAGCGTGGTTGATAATAATCGTGTGGTATGCGATGTTGCCGTATTCAAGCACAAAAAAAATCAGTAGCATAAATACGGGCAAAATCAGCATTAATTCCGCAGTTACCTGGCCACACTTCCTACGAAAAAGTTTCATACGGCTCCAAATTACATTTCGCTCATACTGCCGGTGATTTTGCCTTTTACCTGTTCAAACAAATCCGGCATAAATTTCTTAATGAGCACACCGGCCAAGCCGGCCACACCCACGACCACGACGAGCATCAATACGTATTCAATCGTGTTCTGGCCTTCCTTTTTTTTCAGGCAGCCCAAAGCCTGCGCTTTCAAGGCGTCCATTTTGTTTTGCAAAGCAATAATAAACTTCATATAACGTCCTCCTGATTTTTTAAAATTTAATCTGCACTATAATCCGACAAAATTATTTTTGCCCCTTGGTCAAACTGCTGCGGCACCAAATGGGAATACAACACATAGAAAGAAATAAGAGCCGTTAAAAGCCCGGCCGCCGTTACGATATATTCTACCGCAGTTTGGCCCTTTTTGTTTAAAAAAGTTTTTCTTTCATAGGTGTTTTTCATAATACCTTAAAACTGGATAGCCAGCGCAATCTGCTGCGAGGTGCCCAGCGCGCCAAACGGCGTAACGGCGTAGTCAATAGACGCCCCGTAACCAAACAATTCGGAACTGTAAATACCGAACCCGAAGGAAACCTTGGAGGTTTCGGCTAAGCCTAAATCGCCCACCCAAGAGTCCTTTTCGTTAGTGCCCGTATTTGTGCGGGTATAATAACCTACGCGCAAATCAAAGCGGGCCACCTGCAATAAATCTTCGGGGATGTGGACTTCCAACCCCACGCCGTAACGGGCTTTATCGTCGCGGTATTTCATATATTCGCCGGACACGGTAAAATAGCGGGTATTTAAATCGGCGCCCAAGCGCAAACCGCGCGGCATTTCTTCTTTATCGCCAATGTTTACGAGCGCACCGCCGAGGCCCAACCAGTTGACGAGGCGCAATTTAGCCCCCACGTCAAAGCCGACGTTATCATAACGGTCGGTATCCAATTTTTCGCTAATATATTTAGCCGTACCGCCGATTTGGAGTTTTTGGTTAAAGAACCCGCGGGCAATAGAAAGACCGCCCACAAAGTTCTGCACCGGAACGCCGACTTCGGGCTGTAATTCCCCGCGTTCGCCGCGGAAATCAAAGCCGTCCATATCCATATAGTTCAGCGTTACGCCGATAATGGTTTTGCCAATCGGCTGCAAATAAGCCAAGGTGCGCGCTTTATAACCCTGCAAATAATCCAAGTACGCAAATTGGAGTTCGCGCGTAGTAGCCGAAGCGGCCCCGGCCGGGTTCCAGAACAAGGCTTCCGGGCCGTCCGCAATAGACACATAGGCATTACCTAAGGCCTGGGCTCTGGGGGAGCCGGCGTCAATCTTTAAGAACGCACTGGCGCTGGTACCGGCATTGGAACTGATAGATTCCGCCTGCGCGCCCGCGCTCAAAAGACCGACTGTTAAACAAGCGATTAAAACTTTTACTCTTATATTCATAAATCTGTTGTTGCCGGACACCCGGCCCTTTTCTATTTACGGCATTAGCGGCACAAAGTCCGCAGGCCCTTGGGGTGTTGGCCCCAAGGACTGTTAGGTTACGGAACCAAAATCTTTACAACTTTTTGGCAGTGTTCGCGGCCGTTCTGGGCTCTGAAATCCACAAGGCCAAAGTACACGCCGCGGGCCACCTTTTTACCGTGCTGGTTGGTTCTATCCCATTTGCAACGCAGAGCCGCGTTGCGGATGTTGGGGAACGCATCCAAGCCGTCGTTATCCAGTTTTACAGAGCCTTCCGGCGTATTATCCGGGTTGAACTGCAAACTGCTGCCCATCGTTACCTGGTAGTTGTTGGCGTCCACGCAGGTATAGTTGCTGTCGCGCACCAAGTCGCCCGCCAGGTTGAAGTATTTAATAGATACCGTACCGGGCACCGGCATTTTGGTAATTTCCAGCGTACCTTTGCTGGCTACGCGCAGCGGGTTCGGGTAGAAGAAGACCGTCTTTTCCCAGTCTTCGCAGACGAAGCGCCCGTCGCCAATGGCCACCGTGGCTTTGTGCAAGTTCTGATACTGGTACGTATCGGCCACTTTTTCAATGCTCCATTGGGCGGCATCGGCGGAGGTATCGTCCGAGCCCAAAATTTCGCCGGTTACGCTGTCAATATCGGCGGTGTTAAGCGCCGTTACGAAGCGGAACGGATAAGTACCGTCCGGCACTTCCTGCTGGGCATAGTCGCGGCCGTCCCACACTTCTTCAATCAGCGTGGTAGCGGGGCGGATACCCACAATGGCTTTTACCAACACTTCGTGGATATCTTTCACTTCCGTACCCGTGGTGGGGTTACGCAAGGTGCCCTTTTGGTAATCGTAAATCGTGGTACCGGGTTTGAAGATTTGGATAGCCACCTTCATCGGCACAGAGATCTGGTAGCCAATCTTCATATCCGTATCGCGCTGGTTGAGCGCATAGCCGTCCGCTTCCAACAAGTCAAACACTTTTAACAGATCGGCGTTCAAGCGGATGACCTTAACCGTTTCCTGGTACAGGTTCGGGTCCGGGTAGTTTTTGGCAATCAAGTGGACTTCATAGATGCCCGGCTTGACGTAAATACCGTTGTTATCCGTACCGTCCCAATACACTTTGCGCACGGTGTTGGGGTCAAAGTTGCCCGTGTTGGCAATCGTCATCGTGGAGAGGTATTTGCATACCGCTCCGGCGGCGGCGTTGCGCGAGGTCAACTTGCCGGTGGTGTCGTAGCACATATTGGGCTTCAAGGCCACAATGGCCACTTCCACCGTTGCCGCGCGGGAAACGGAGAAATCAATTTCGTACGGTGGGATAAACACCGGGCCCGTAGAGGCGTTGAACAACTGCGGTGCATTAGGATAGACAGCCGTGGAGCCGTCCAAGAAATACACCGAGCCGCGGGTAATGTTGATTTTGCTGGATACTTTATCCGTAGCGTACCAGAAAGGTTCCTGTATTACTTCGGCCGCCGTTTTGAACGGAGCGCCAACGATATATTTCTTCGTTGTACCATTTTCCGTATATTCCTCGCCATCCTCCGCATAATAGCGGTCAAACGGTTCGTTGGAGCGGGCCGAGATAAAGAACGGATATTGTCCGTCCGGCACCGTTTCATACGGGCAGTCCTTCAAATTCGTAGCGCCTTTGCACGCGCCGGGCTGTTGGGTAGAGGTCGGGTTGTAAAAGGATACCGCATCCCACTCCTCGGTAATCATAATCCCGTCGCCCGTCTTGGTAGAGGTACGGTCAAAGGTTTTAACCGGCTGCAAGCGCACATCCACCACGCCCGAGGCCGCCGCTTGGGCATTGGCCGGGTAGTTGGTAAAGGAGGTGTCGTTTACATAGATACATTTCGTATCTTGCGCCGCCACTTTGGCCGGGTCCACATAACCATTTGTAAATACATTGGCATCCGTCGTTTTGTTACAAATACGGGGCGGCCAAGAGTTTACACCCGTGGAGAGCGTACCGATTTCGCGCTTCAAGGTTACATAGTATTGGAGTTCCGTCGTAACCGTAGAGCCCGCCACATAGTTCGGGTTTTCCACCACCGTTACTGTATCGCGGGTGTAGGGGTTAGCCGTACCCGTGAGGGTGGTGCTCGTACCGACAGACAAATTCGTCAAGGTAGCATACGCTGTGGTTACGCCCGTTTCGTACACGGGCACACTCGCCAAGTTGGCGGCGTAACCCGTCGCCCAGTAAGAGGCATTTACCACAAAGTCGCTGTAATCGCCGCCTTTGGTGTTGTAGGCCGGGATGACGACATCTTTATTATAGATGTTGATTTGTACGTTCATCGCCTTGGACAACATATAGGAAATAGTGGCCTTGGCGTCGCTGTCGCCATACACGTCGGTCGTGGCCACGTCCACCAAGCGGTACATATCCACCGGGAACACGGCGGAGGCTTTATTGGTTACCGCGGGGAACATAGCGTCCTTGCTTTCCAGCACAAACATATAGGTACCGGGGGTTACCATACGGCCCTGGTCGTCGCGGCCGTCCCAAGACAGCGTATTCATCTGCTGGGCAACCTGCGTGATACCCGTTTTGGGCGTTAAGTATTTCACATCCACGCCCGCCGAGTTGGTAACTTTGGCTACCACATTGGCTTCGCGCACGATAGAATATTTAAAGATGAACGGGTCCAAACCGTAAGCGGTCGGGCTGGAACCCACGGTGGAATAACTGACCGGCTGGATAGTGATATCCACAAAGCCGCGTTCAATGGCCACCTGGCCCGTGTAATAACTAAGCGTCTTTACGCCCGTAAATTGTTTATGGTTGTTAGCCGCATCAGGCGTGCAAGCAACGCCCGCCGAAAAAGTCGGATCACCATTATTGCCCAAGGCGTTGTAATAGCAGCCGTTGTACGGGATTTCCGCCCACAGCACATATACATAGTTGCCGTCCGGCATCGGAGCGCCATAAGCAAATTCTTCGGTGCAGGTATTATTGCCGCAAGTTTCGCCGGTGGACATTTTTTCGTTCTTGGCATACGTGCGGGTACAACCGTCTGCTACACCGCACAGACCGTCCCATTTAGAGGTAAAGTTCATACGGCTGGTGCGGTCCTCGGCGGAACTGTACACCAAGGAGCCAGTACCCGCTGTAATCGTCGGGCCCGTGCCCGTAGGCAGAGCGGAGTTGGTATCAATCATATTCGTGCCGGAGGTAGTGCCTGCAAAGGTGGTACCGGGAGTGTAAATATTCCAATACACCTTGGAGGCTTCCGTAGGCACATAATTAATAGAAGCGTACGCGGTTGATTTTTTGTTAAGGCCCGTAACGGTGATATCCGTTAATTTCAAGGGGTCCAACGAAACTTGGCGCGTAACGGCGCGGGAGAAGTCAATCCCCGGCCATTCGTCCTGCGTTTTGGCTTGGATAGCCGCAATATAGTTGCCCGCGGGCAGGAGCATACCGTTGTCGTTGCGGCCGTCCCACGAGTCGGACTCTACAATTTGCTTATCGCTTTCCACCCCTTTCATACCTTCGCCCACGCGCGGCTGCCAATCCACCAAGGTGCGGACGATTTGTTTTTCACCCGTAATCGTACTGGCAGCACCGGTGCCATAGGATTTGCCATCATCGGAAGAAGCGTCCAAAATAGCGATACGGACATCCGCATCTTTGCTCAAACGGTAAGCAAAGGTGTAAGGCTGGGCCGGCACGGCGGTAATATCCCCCACTACGGTAGGCGTACTGCGCACGGTATGTACGTTGGTTACGTCCACCTGTATCGGGATTTGGTTTTCGCCGGGATAGGCAATCGTAGAGTTAAATTCAATTTTATCTACGGCTACGTTATCGCCAGGGAAGTCCGTCGCCACAGTGGCGCGGAAGGCAAAGTCCCCGTTGGACTTACCAAATTCGCCCGCAATTTCATACGAGCCGTCCCACGCGGCGCAGAAAGTGATAGGTTCACCATCTTGGGCCCCGTCGTTATTAAATACCATACAGTTTTCACCATAGGTACCACAAATCGTTTCTGCATTAGCCTTGGTAACAGAAACAGTTGCTTTTGTGGTTAAATTTTTACAACTGGCCGTACCGTTATTCCAGTTGCAAGCGGCATCCGTAGAAGATTTAGCACTGCAAGCCAAATTTCCAGTACAAGAATACTGGGCACTAGAACAAGGGTTGCCCCCGCTGGAACCAATACAGTGATAGGAGCCGCATTTGGTACTGTTAGTATCCGGATACAAATCAATAGAGCGGATAGCCGGGGTGCCTTCCGCATCTTTAATGTTTTTGCCATTATAATATTTGACAATATCAAAAGTTACATTTTGCAATGGAAATGCAATAGAATAAGTAGCCTGAGACATTGGTCTATTGGTGCAGACAACCTGCATACACAAGGCCAAACAATGGTTCGGATAGTTATTGCTTGCAACGGCAGAAGGGTAGGGCTGGTCATATTCAATCAAAGCCGAACTCACCCACGGGTCCGTAGTATTTGCATTGGAAACAGGGTTAGGAGTCGTTACAAAACTGCGCTCGGTGGTAAGCGTATTTCCCCAATCACAATAACGCTGCTTATCTGTATTGGCTCCATTTTGATAATAAACCCCCGCCTTTCTTACGTCGGCGCGTTGGGCAAACAGCGGCGAGCAAGCCGCGACTAACAACAAAGCCAAAACGGCGCGAAGCACCGTCCGGCCCGATAAAACCCGGAGTAAACTTTTGATTTTATTCATTGTGTATGTATCCATTTGGGGACTTAATTCCCGTCTCAAAATTATATTTTTTACAAATCTTTTCCGCGCTTAAAACAATGCGCGCGGAACGGCGGCTGATTATAAAAATAAACAGACGCCGAACCTATACTCTTAAATTTTTGCAACTTTTGGGGCAAATGTCAACTATTTTTTGCATTTTTCCCCGTCTTATTAGGGAAATGATATCATACCCTAATTTAATTAACGGCAAATTTGCTATAAAAGCGCTTTAAAACCACAATGCCAAACGGCCACAACAAACGGCCCAAGCGGTAGATCCTGAACTAAATTCAGGATGACTTCCTTTTGTAATAACGACAAAGCAAAAACTCTGTGAAGCATACTTTATGAGCCAACAATTCAGGATGACCTGCCTTTGTAATAACGGCGGATCCTGGACTACAACTTTCCAGGATGACAACCAACATAAAAGGAAGCATAAACAAAGGTCATACTGGAAGGTTTGCCGAAGCGGAACGTTCCAGTATCTGTTGTTTTCCTCTTTTGTATAACAACAGATCCCCGACTAAAACGCTCGGGGATGACGGCACTAAAAAGAGCAGGTGTCCTCTATCACAAGCCTGTGGGGCACACTTTACGAGCCAACAATTCAGGCTGACTTTATAATTCAAAACAACATCCATTTAAAATAAGGGGTCATTCTGAACTTGTTTCAGAATCTACCTTTTGGGTCGTTTATTAAAAAGAGCAATTTCCCATATTATAAAATAATTTCGTCATATAAGTCGCGCCACGTGGGATTGGAGCCTTCAATTAAATTTTCCTTCCACGCCCGGTGCCAGTTTTTAAGTTGCTTTTCGCGGGTAATCGCCGCTACGATATCGTTAAATTGTTCGTAATACACCAAACGATTTACCGAATAATCGCAAGTAAACCCTTCTAACAATTTATTTTTATGTTCATATATCCGGCGTACTAAATTGTTAGTTACCCCAATATATAATACGCTATGGGTGGAATTGGTAAGGATGTAAATGTAAGCGTTCATAAAATGGGGAATATAATATTTATTTACAACAGCACAAGCGGTAGATCCTGAACTAAATTCAGGATGACCCGCCTTTTTAATAACGACAAATCCCCGAACCCAGCGGATCGCACCTTGCAGGACACCAGTTCAGGATGACCACTTATTTTATAACAACAGATCCCCGACTAAAACACTCGGGGATGACGGCGCTAAAAAGAGCAGGTGTCCTCTATCACAAATCAGCGGGGCAATTCTTACAAGCCCCTTTTTACCGCATTTGGGAGCCGCGGGCATTATCCGCGCCCTCGCCCTCTTGCGCCACTTGGTCGGCTACTTCGCGGTACACCGCAAAACTGCCGCGCCCGTTCTGCTTAACCACATACAGGGCTTTATCGGCCTTTTCCAAAAGGGATTCCGAGGTTTCCCCGTCAAACGGAAAGCAGGAAATGCCTTGGCTGATACTCAAATGTACGGCTTTTCCGTCGGTGTAGCGGTCCGGCAGAGTAATGGCGCAAATGCGCTCTTTTAAACGCTTGGCGATAATTTTGGCTTCCTCGCTGTTGGTGCGCGGGAGCATAACCACCATTTCGTCCCCGCCGAAGCGGCAAGGTACGTCCGTCTGGCGCAGGCTGGTGCGAATCACGCGGCTGACCTCTTTCAAGGCCCAATCGCCGATTTGGTGGCCGTAGCCGTCGTTAATCTGCTTGAACCAGTCAATATCCATAATAATCAGGCACATCGTTAAATCAAAGCGTTTGGAGCGGTAAATTTCTTCCGCAAATTTTTCGTTGAAATAGCGGCGTACCGGCAGTTTGGTCAGTTCGTCGTAATTGGAAAGTTCCTGCACGCGCTCAAACAGGCGGGCGTTGTCAATCGTCAGCGCCATTTGCGTAGCAAACTGCTGCAAGGAAATAAAGTCCAAATACCCCACCTTGCGGCGCGACAAAATATTGTCAAACGCCAAAAAGCCGACTTTCGTGCGCTGGACTTTAAGCGGGATATAAATCACGCTGCGGGTGGAGCGGTAGGTGGCGGAGGAGTCAAACACCTCTTTAAGCAAATTTTGCTCGGCCGCCGGGAGAGAAGAGCCCTCTTGGTGGGTTACCTGGCCGGACACATCCACGCCCAGCACGGACTTAATTTTATTGCCCTCGCCGTCGGTTAAATACAGGCGGACACGGTCAAAGCGGAAGTATTTTTGCACACCCTTTAAAATAAGTTCCAGGCCGTCGTTTAAACGCAAGGACGAGGCAAAAATAGTAGATAAATCGTTCAGCGCGGTGGAAACATTTAAGCGCTGGTTTTTGGCCTGGTCAATTTCCGTATTGCGCAAATTGTGGGAAATTTCCTGTCCCAAGGCCTTGATTAATTCCTTTTCCTCAGGCGTAAAACCGCGGTTCTTGCGGAAACGCTCCAAGCGAAGTACGCCCACCTTTTCCTGCATAAAACTGTGGACTTCGCCCGCTTTTAATTCCACGCTGGGGCGCTGCCATTTTACCAATACATAAATGGCGGGATAACTTAAATCGGTCGTTTCGGCCTCGCCGTTTTGCAACAGTTGCTTTAAAAATACAGGCTCGTTTAAAACGGAAATATCCTCCTGCATATCCATACAGTATTCCTTCTTGCACATCATACGCAGGGATAACAGCGCGCGCTCCTGCTGCCAGTCAAAAAAGTACACGCGGTCCAACTTAAACAAGTTGCGCAAGGCGGGCAAGGCGCACTCCAACAGTTCCCGCTTGTTTTGGAACGACTGGTTCAACTGTTTGTGGAATTTATAGAGCGTATAAGATTTTTTATCAAACATAGCGCTAGGCCTCGTAAATGGACAACAAATATTCTATTTCTTTGGCGGTTAAGTCCAAGTCCCTATCCAGGGAGGCTTGGCTGAAACGGCCCTCGACAATCTGCGTGGCGCACACGGCCAGCACGCGCTTTAAAATTTCCATAATCGTGCCCGTAATGGTGATATTGGGCAAGGTGCGCGCAGAGGACAAAATATTGCTGTATGTGCTGAGCCGCTGGGTGGAGGAGAAAATAAACTGCTCAAAGGCGTCTTCAAACGCCGGGAAGGCGTCAATCATAGAAGCGTAATGCAGTTGGATATCCGGGCGGGCGCAGAATTTAATAAATTTTAAGGCGTTCTTTTTTTCCTGCGACTGAGTGTTGATAAACAGGTTCATCCCGGACAGATAGGAAAAATACATATCGCCCGTCGTCGGCACCGGGAGCGTGCGCACGCGGATACCGCGCCGCGCGTTAAAGGTGCTTACGCCCTGTTTGCGGGAAATCATCATACTGGCCTTGCCGGAAACGACCGTTCCCAGCGAGCCGCGCTCGCGCAAAATGGGCATATAGTTTTTAAGGGCCAAATTGATGTAATCGCGGATACCCTCTTTAAACGCCTTCGTGCCTACTAGGGTTGTGCCGCGGTCGGCGGATAAAAGGTCCGACCCGCGCCCCCATACGCACGGCAGGGCGTTGCGCATAGAAAGAGAGCCGCGCCAATCGCTGTTTTGCATTGGGTAATAACCGGGAACATCTTTAAATTGTTCGCGCAAGGCTTCGCAGGTGTGCAAGAGCCCGTCCCAAGTGGCCAGGTCCTGTTCGGGCTTGGAAGTTACTAATTTCAAATGGTCGGCCCGGTAATGCAGCGCGCTTAAATCAAACCACCACGGGTAAGAATAAATATCCTTGGTGCCCGGCTGGTAACAATGCGCTTTAAGCGGAACCAAGCAGTTGGCTAAGGATAGCCCGGGGTCCAATTCCGACAAGTTTTCCGCCACGCCCTCGCGCACTAAAAGGGCGGTCCAATAGTGCGGAATTTGAATCAAATCCGGTACTTCTTCCTCGTGTGTGGGGTGCTTTATGGTAAACATACGCCGCCAAAGCACATTGCGCGTAAAAACGCGTATGGTAACGTCTATGGACGGGTTTTCCTTTTTAAAAAGAGAAATAAACGAAGCGTAAACGTCTTTACTTTTATCGCCCGCGTCGGGCATTACCCACAAAATCATTTGGACTCCTTACACTAATCCCAACTGCGTACCTTCATATTGGGGTTAATGTCTATATTCTTTTTAACCGGTTTGCCGGTCTTTTCGGCGTGTTCCAATTTTTTATAAGCGGCCAAGGCAATCATAGCGGCGTTGTCCGAGGACAATTTGCGCTCCACAAAGTGGACCTCTATGCCCGCTTTCCGGGCCTCTTCCTGCATTTTTTCGCGCAGGAGCGAGTTCGCCGCCACCCCGCCGCCTACGGCAATGTGTTTTACCTTATATTTTTTGGCGGCCAACAAAGTTTTGGTTACCAAGGTTTCCACCATTGCTTCTTCAAAACTGGCGCAGACATCGGGGATAGAAAAATCTTTATGGTCGCGCAGGTAATAACTGACCGCGGTTTTGATACCGCTGAACGAAAATTCCCACGTTCCCGGCAACAGCGGTCGCGGAAAATGGATAGCATCCCGCTTGCCCAAAAGTGCCTGCTTGGACACCTGCGGCCCACCCGGATAAGCCAGCCCCAACAACTTGGCTACCTTATCAAAGGCTTCACCCGCGGCGTCGTCGCGCGTTTTACCCAATACTTTATAATCGCCGTAGTTTCTAACGTACCACAGTTCCGTGTGTCCGCCGGACACCACCAACGCCACCAACGGAAATTGCAATTTGTTTTTGGCTTCGTTGCCTTCAAAATCGCACGCAAAAATATGCCCTTCCAGGTGGTTTACTCCTATTATAGGCACTTTTTTGAATTTTGCAAGCGTTTCCGCCGCCACACGCCCCACCATTAAGCCGCCGGGCAGGCCGGGGCCGCTGGCAAAGGCAACGTAATCAATCGGCTGGTCCTTTAAGGCCTCGCCGATGACGGTGGCAATTTTGGCGGCGTGGGCACGGCTGGCTAACTCCGGCACGACTCCGTGGTATTTTTTATGTTCGTCAATTTGGGAATAAATAACGTTAGACAAAATCTCTTTGCCCCCCTTTAAAAGGGCGGCGGAGGTTTCGTCGCAAGTGGATTCAATACCTAAAATCGTAAAATCTTTCTTCATTTAGAGGCTTCCTTTTTATCGGCTTTTTTATCATCCGTTTTAGCGGTATTTTTTTTGTCCGCCTTTTGGGCTTTGCGCTCTTCGGCCGCCTTTTTGGAAGCGGCTTTGGCATCTTCCAGGCTTACTTTGCCCGTCAAAATTTCCACGGCTTTATCCAGCACCGGGTCGGCCACGGTAAACTTCATATCGGGCGTTTTTTGGCCGGGTGTATGCACAATATTATTATACTGCATAAACACCTTGGCTTCCTTGTCCGCCGGGAAGACAACTTCCACATCCGGCACAATACCGCCCTCGTCGGCCTTGGATTTATCGCGGTAATCGCGCTGGATTAAGCGACCGGACGGTGTGTAATAATGCGCAATCGTCAGGCGCAGGCCCGCCCCGCCGGAAAGCGGCATTACTTGCTGTACGCTGGCTTTGCCAAACGTCCGTTGGCCTACGACAAACGCGCGGCCGTTGTCTTGCAAGGCGCCCGAAACGATTTCGCTTGCGCTGGCGGAGCCTTGGTTGACGAGAAGCGCCATCGGGATATTCGGGTAATCCGGTTGGGCGGAGGTTTTAAATTCTTGGTAATACTCGGGTTTGCGCCCTTGGGTATAGACAATCATTTCATCCGGCGCCAAAAAGAGTTTGGCAATATCCACCGCGCCCGTTAATAAACCGCCGGGGTTAAAGCGTAAGTCCAGCACCAGCGAGGTCATCCCTTGTTTTTGCAAGTCCTTTAACGCTTTTTTAATGGCTTCGGTGCTGTGGCCCGAAAAATCCACCAAATACACATACCCGACTTTGCCTGGAAGCATACGGGAATAGACCACCTCGGGCACGATTTTTTCGCGCTTAAATTTAAAGTCCGGCAAATTCTTGTATTCGCCTTTATCGTCCTTGCGGCTAATGGTAATTTTTACTTTACTGCCCACGGGGCCGCGCATTAATTCCACGGCTTCATCCAAGGGCATATTTTTTACGTCCTTATCGTCCACCGCCACAATGCGGTCGCCCGGCATTACCCCGGCCTTAAAGGCGGGCGTGCCCGGCATAGGCGTCATAACCGTAATAAAGCCGTCCACCGCCTGCAAGCGGATACCCAAGCCGCCAAAGTCGCCGCGGGTATCGTTTTTGAGTTCCTTATAATCTTTGGGGTCCAAATATTGCGAAAAATCGTCCAGTTCCCCCACTACGCCCTTGATGGCACCGGAAACAAGTTTATCCGTATCGGTAACCTCTACATAGTTTTCCTTGACGTATTCCAGCACATCTACCAAGGTACGCAACTGTTTTAAACTGTTATCCGCCGCCGCATACGCGTACGGAAACAGCGTCCCCATAAAAAACAATACTGCCGCTAAAACGGCGTAACGACTTAATTTTTTTGATTTCATATCATCCTCTAAATAGTTATTTCAGCCACTCCTGCGGGTCCACCGCGGTAGTGCCTTGGCGGATTTCAAAATACACCGCGCTCTTGCCCGTGCCGGAGGAGGACTGTGTATCCTGCCCCGCCGTGCCGATTACGCCCTGCACCGGTAGTTTATCCCCCACCGAGGCGCTGATTTCCTTCAAAAATCCGTAAATGGTAAAGAACCCTTTGTTGTGGTCCACAATCACCACATTGCCGTACGAGCGGAAGGGCCCGGCGTAAATCACACTGCCCTCTGCCGCTGTGCGGACGGGCTCACCCGCTTTGGCAGAAATTTTAATCCCGTCGCGGAAAATCCAAGTATTCAAATCAGCGCGGTATTCTTTGCCGAATTTGCTGATAACAGTGCCTTCCACCGGCCACGGTAACGAGTGGCGCTGTGCGTCTATGCGCGGGCCTGTGGTGGATTTTTTGACCGGGGTCTTGGAAGCGGCGGCCTTTTTGGCGTCTGCCGCCTTGCGTTTGCGCTCAAACGAGGCAAGCAAATTGTTCAGTTCCGCGGCCGATTTATTCAGTTCATTAATTTCCTGGCGCACGGCGTCGGCCTTGCGCTGGGTAACATCCAAATCCTTTTTCTTTTTATTAAATGATTGCGAAATGACAGCCTGTTCCTGCTTGATTTGGGAACTTTGCGCCATTAATTTTTTGTTACGCTCCTCAAACGAGTGCAAGCGCTCTTTGGCTTCTTTATTTTCCTTTTTAAGTTCGGCGGCAAAGGCGGCCTTGTGCGTAACCATACGGTCCACAAAAATTTCCTGCTCCAAACTGTACCCGCCTGGGCAAGCCGCGCAAGAGGGCGTAAAATAATATTGGGTTAATTCCTCTTGCACTACCCCCTGCCACATCGGCATACTGCGCTCCAACGCGGCGCGTTTATCCTCAATAGACAGCAAATTCTGCTCTACATAGGTAATGTCGGACTCTACTTTGTTTTTGCGCTGTTCGGCGCGCGCTTTTTGGTTTTCCAGGGCGGAAATTTCCTGCGAAATCTGCTGCGCCTGTTTGCGGTATTTTTGCAGTTCCCGCTCCTTTTCAGCCGCCGCATTTTTTAGTTTTTCCAACTCCTGCTTACGCTTGGCGGCCTCGTCGCAATAGAGCGGCGAGGCAAACACCAACAGAGCCAACAAAACGCTTAAAACTTTTGCCATTTAGATAATGTCCACCCAAAAAGCCCGCAAAAGGCTAATAATAACAACTGCCGCCCGAGCGAGGTAAACTGGCTGACGGCTTCGGCCAAAAAACCCGTAGGATACACGAGCACCGCAAAAAACAGGCAGGAAGCCAGCCCGGCTAAAACACCGGAAACAGCCCCGCTAAAAAAGTGCGCACGCGGCCCGGCCGCTGGATAGGCCTCCACTAAAAACATAAAAGCCAAAAACAACAAGAGCGCAAACACGACAGACAAATTTAACAATTTGGCGCACAGTCCCACATAAAAAAGCAGTTGCGCGTGCTGTAAATTGTAATGCGGCGTTAAGAACGGATATTCTGCCGACAAATTATCCGCAAACGGGCGGATATTGTTAATAGCCTTATAATTTAAATGCAGTTCGTAATACGCGGGCATTTTGTTTTTGCCCATTAACAGCATAGCATCGGCCAGTTGTGGGTTTTGGCGGCGGACGGCTTCCAGCGCGTCCTGCGGGGAAAACAACCGCACCTCGGCGATGTCCTCTTTTTGGTTTAAGGATTCGCCCGTTTCCGCCAGTTTTGCATTGTCCGGCGTGCCGTTTACGGTTAAAATCATTTTAAACGAGCGGTTTAACTCCTGGTAATACGTATCCAACCGCATATTCACAAACACCACCGTCTGCAACAAAACCGCCACCGCAAACACCAGCAAAAAAAGTCTGCGGTGCAAGTGGAACAGGTGTTTGGGGGCTTTAACCGTTTTGGGCTCTTCCAAAAATTCTTCCATAGATTACCACCCTAACGCCGCTTTCATACGCGGCAAAATGTCCGTATTGTGGTACAGGCCGGAAAACTCGCCGGCGTCCTCGCCATAGGCCACGCTTAACAACGGCAAAGACGAGTGGGACGGCGTAGCCCACACAAGGCCACGCTCTTCGTCCAACTGTTTAAAAAGGCCGTCCAAATCCGCCGGGTTTTTAAAGGCGGAAATGTCCACCGGGTAACCCATAGCAATGCTTAATTGCTCCTGCAATAAGGCCGGGGTCCGTTTTTCAGGCGACAGTTTTTTTAACTCTTCCTTTAAATTGTACAAACTGCGTTTTTGGAGTAAAAACTGGTGATAGGTTTTAAAGGAAGCGTAGTCCACATTGCCGTCATAGAGCACTTCGCCTTGGGCGGTTTTTTCCATTACTTTTTGCCGGCCCAAGTGGCGGTAGGTAAAGGCGCCAAGGCCCGTGTCGTGGTCCGCATTTAAATAGACCAAAGTATCGGTCGTTTTGTCGGCATACGGCAACACATAGCCCAGTAAGGTATCCAAGTTTTGCATTTCCTTGAACCACGCGCCTGCGTCGTTGCCGTGGGCGGCCCAGTCAATTTTTCCGGCTTCCACCATTAAAATAAAACCGTTGGGGTTTTGGCTCAAAATTTCCACCGCTTTTTGCGTTTGCTCGGTAAGTGTGGGGATTTGCGGGTGCATATACATTTCTACCGTCATCGGCAAAGCCTGCTCGGCAAACAGCCCCAGCACCTTGCCCGATTTGATTTTGGCCAGTTCCTTTTTGTTGGTGGCAATATGATAGCCTTTCTTTTTAGCCTGTTTTAAAAGTTTTTTATTTTCCCCGGTGGAAAAATATTTAAGACCGCCGCCCATAATCACTTCCGGACCGAAATCAATCATTTGGCGGGCGATATCCATTTTCTGGCGGCGGTTTTGCGTGTGGGAGGTAAAGGCCGCAGGGGTGGCGTCGGTAACATATACGTCCGTAACCACGCCGACGGACATCCCTTTTTCGCGCGCCATTTCCAGCAAGGTTTTGGCGGCCGCGCCGTTGTAATCCTCGCCGATTACACCCGGGCGGGAAAGTTGGCCCGTAGCCATTTGCGTAGCCGCGGCGGCGGAATCGGTTACCAAGGTATCATAGGTGTTATTAAAGAACAGCCCCCACGTGCCGCTGTTTAGCATCCGCTCCAAGTTGGAGGTTTTTTCGGGGTAGTCCGGCAAGTTTGCATAGCGGACGCCTTCGGTAAAAAAGCCGATAGCCTCCGGTCCCATCCCGTCCCCAATCACCCAAATAATATTTTTTACGTTCCCGGCCAAGGCGGGGACCGTCATCAGCACAAAAGCCAAAAGTACAAATAAAACACGACGCATATTCTTCATTTTATCTCCTAAATCATTGTTTTGCGGTACAAATCCAAATAGGCCTGGGCCGATTTGTCCCACGATAAATCCTGCCGCATTGCGTTGCGGACGAGTTTCGTCCATACCGGGCGGTTGTGCTGGTACAGGGCCAGCGCGCCCTCCAAGGTGGCATAAATACCGTTTTCGGTAAAATTGTTAATAAAGAAGCCCGTGGCCGTATCTTCTTTGCCGGGTTCATAGCCCTTTACAGTATCCACGAGCCCGCCCACCTTGGACACGACGGGAAGCGTACCGTATTGCATAGCAATTAACTGCGAAAGCCCGCACGGCTCAAAGCGAGACGGCATTAAGAACAGGTCCGCGCCCGCATAAATGCGGTGGGCCAAATCTTCATCCAAGCGGCCGTTGTAACTGACGGACGTGGGATTATTGCGCGCTAAACTTTGGTACGCCTTTTCCAACATCGGGTCGCCCATCCCCAGCACCACAAATTGCACACGGTCTTTTAAGCGTTCAATCAAATTGACAACTACGTCCAACCCTTTTTGATAGTCCAAACGCGACACAATGCCGATAAGCGGCTTATCCGGCTCTTGCGGCAGTTTGCATTGCTGCTGCAAGGCCAGTTTGGCGGCCAATTTGCCCTTTACCACTTCGCTTACGTCGTAGCCAATGGGCAGCACGGGGTCCAATTCCGGGTCCCAAATGTCGGTATCAATCCCGTTTACAATACCGCAAAAGTTTTTACTGCGGTAGCGCAAAAGCCCTTCCAAACCAAAGCCCATAGCGGGGTCGGTTTGCACTTCGCGCGCGTAGTTGGGGCTGACAGTATTGATGTTATCGGCAAACACGATACCGCTCTTTAAGAAACTAATTCCCCCGTAATATTCAAATTTATCGGGTGTGTAATCCACCGGGTGGAAGCCCGCCTTGCGGAACGAGGAATACGGATAATGCCCTTGGTAGGCAATGTTATGAATTGTATATAAACTGCGGGTGCGGGTGTAGAAGGCATCCAACTTATACACCGTTTTTAAATAGGCGGGAATTAAGCCTGTCTGCCAGTCGTGGCAATGGATGATATCGGGGCGGAAGCCGATAAACTTACACCCTTCCAGCACCGCGCGGCTAAACAAAATAAAGCGTTCATCGTTATCGGGGTATTCGCCCGTTTTGGTGCGGTAGAGTTCGGGGCGGTCAAAATATTTGCGGTTACCCACAAAAAACACCAGCACATTGCCCCAGTTAATATAAGAAAGCGAAACCTGCTCTATTCTATCCCCTATCGGGATTAAATACACGCCGGGAACCACCTTTAAAGAGGACACCCGCACAATGTTGCGGTAGTGCGGCAGGAACAAAAGCACCTTGTTGCCCTTGCGCATAGAAAACTGCTGGCAGAGCGCGCCCACCACATCGGCAAGCCCCCCGGTTTTGCAAAACGGAAACGCCTCGCTGGCGGCCAAAACAATATTCATAGTTATTTATCCTCCTGGTTTTCTTGCGCGGGTTGCGCGTCGGCGGGTTTGTTCTCCGTCTCTTCCCGCCGGGCCTGCAAAGAGGCCAGCGCATTATCGGGCGCGGTTACCTGTTCGTTTACTTTTAAGGCGGGGTCCGTGTCTTGCGCGGGCTCCGTTGAAACCACCCCGACGGCTTCCACCGGGGCTTTTTCCTCGGCGGATAAGGCGGCCTGCTTTAAGAGTTCGGGGGCGGCGTCATTGGTAAAAATATCCCCGCGGTTGTAACTGTTGCGCGTAAAGAACGGGTCAGCGGACGACGCGTCCAACGCCTGCAATTTTTCCTCGCCTTCCAATTCTTCCAGCGGAATAATGGCCGGCTCTTTAAGCGGCGGCAACGGTTCGCCGAACGGCAGTTCCTCTTGCTTTTCGCGCAGGGTTTTAGAAGCAAACTCCTGCAAATCGGGCAGTTCGGAAATTTTGTTAAGCCCAAAAATGCGTAAAAATTCATCCGTCGTACCATAGACCATAGGGCGGCCGATGGTGTCTTTTTTACCCACCACACGCACGAGCCCGCGTTCCAACAAGCGTTCCAACGGGCCCGCCACATCCACGCCGCGGATGGCTTCCATTTCCGCACGGGTAAGCGGCTGTTTGTAGGCGATAATGGCCAAAGTTTCCAACGCGGCGTTGGAAAGTTTAGTCGTCATTTTCTCGTTATACAAACGGCGCACCCAGCGGCCAAACTCCGGCTTGGTGGACATTTGAAATCCGCCGCCGATTTCCACCACGCGGATAGCGCTTTGGCGTTGGGCGTAGTCCTCTTGTATTTCCAAAATCATTTCGCGCACGCGCCGCGCATCCACACCGTCAATCACGTCTGCGATGCGGGTGGGCTTTATCGGGCGGTCGGTAATAAACAAAAGGGTTTCCACAATCTGCTTAAATTCACTCGTGGGCACCAGTTCAAAGGGGCGTTCGTCCGCCGTTTTTTCGGCCGCGGGCGTTGCTTGCGCCGTGGCTTGAACAGGTGTTACATTTTCTTCGGTTGGCATAAGTCCTCCGGGCGGCTAATTCGCGTCGCCGTGCATAAGGGTTTTAAAATCTTTATCTTTGTTTTCCGGGTTTAAATAAATACGGATTTGCCCCTGTTGTACATCCTGCCGGGCAATAATTTTTTTAATCTTCATCAATTCCAGTAACGCCATAAAGCAGGTAATTACGCCGCGCTTTTTGGTTTCCCCCACAAAGATATCGTCCAACAGCACCCACTCGTGCTTTTTGAACATATCCACCACCTTTTGCATTTTCATTTCAATCGGGAATTCTTCCACGTTTAAAAGTTCAATGCGTTTGCGCTCGTCTAACCGTTCAAAGGCGCGCTTGACGGCGGATAACAAATCAAACAGTTGCAGGTTGATGATTTTTTCCCCGTCGTCAAAAATAGGGGCCGTGCGGTAGAAATTATCTTTGTTTTCTTCAAACTTTTTTTCCAAAAATTTGCTGGCTTCCTTGTATTTTTGGTATTCCACCAACTTGGCGATAAGTTCCTTTACGGGGTTGGGGCCCTCGTCCTCGGTCGTCGGCGCCTGCGAGGGCAGCAGCGTTTTGGCCTTGATTTGCATCAGCGTACTGGCCATTACCAAAAATTCCCCGGCCACTTCCAAGTTAAGTTCCTTCATTACGTTTAAATAATCCAAGTACTGCTTGGTGATTTCGGCAATGTTAATGTCGCAAATGTCCAAGTTATCTTTTTTAATTAAGTGCAATAACAGGTCCATCGGGCCTTCAAACACGTTGATATGCACATTAATCGGCGCAGGGTTAATCATTTACGCTCCGCAAACCTACAAGGTTAAAATTTTGCCTAATAATCCGACGATTATCCGGGTGGGCGGCAGTAAAATAAACTGCACCGCGCCCGTTAAAATAAGGGCGAAAACCACCCACATCCCAAAGCGGCTGAAAAACAGTTCGTACTTAAAGGCCGCCCGCATCGGCAGTAGCGCCGCCACCACACGCCCGCCGTCCAAGGGTGGAATAGGAATTAAATTAAATACGGCTAAAAATACATTAATAAACATCCCGTATTGTAAAAATACAAAAACCTGTTCCAAGGTCTGCACGGTAAAATGGTTCTGCGCCAAAAGAAAAATCTTCATAATAAGCACGCAGATAAGGGCCAAAAGCAAGTTGCACGCCGGGCCCGCCACCGCCACCTTGCCCATATCTTTACGCGGGCGCGGGAAGCGCATCGGGTTTACGGGCACAGGCTTGGCCCAGCCAAACAGCGGGAAATGCAAAAAGTAACACACCGCAGGCACCAAGAGCGTGCCGACGGGGTCAATGTGTTTAAGCGGGTTTAAGGTCAGGCGGCCGGAGTGATAGGCGGTGTCGTCGCCCATACGGTACGCCACCCAGCCGTGTGCAAATTCGTGCAGGATGATAGACAAAAACAAAATGGGTATAAAGATAATTACTTCCATATATTGTATTCTACTAATTTATACCCGTTCCTGCACGCGCGCCAAAGCAAAAACGCCCTATAAAAAGCGGGTAAAAAATATTATTTGCTGTTTTAGTTTAAATTAGTTATAATAAATTAACCTTAATTAATCATTAAGGTTTCAACTAAAGCAACGCAACCGAAGGCCGAAACGTGGGCAAAAGCAGCACACGGCAGACCATTAGGAACGCAAAACCCCCGGTTTAGTCCGGGGGTTTTGAAAATTATGGACAACGCCTAATTATTGGCTACGCAAGTAAGCACTTGGCCTGTACCAGAAGCATTGTTACAAGATTTTCCACAGAGCCCACCAGAATAATTATAAGTTCCGTTAGAACAGCCATTATGGGACATAGAAATCAAACATTTATAAGAACAAGAAGAATCTCCTGCCTTACAATTTTTATCACAAATTGATTGATAATCAGAACCATAACAATCAGGCATAGAGCCCCCAGAATACCGATACATTTTACCCCCTATCAAAGTTCCATTTGTCCACCACAAATACCGGGCAGCCGCCGTATCCGTTTTAGGTGATAGGGCTAAATACCCCCCTTTATAAAACTCAAAAGAATTGATACCTATACCTGTACAGGCTGTACAACACCCTTGTTGGGAATTAAAATCTCCCCCCATATAACAGTGTGTTGGATCTGCTCCGGCAGAACCACAGGGCAGTCTTTTATCAAAATCGCCAGGACAATAGTGACAATTCACTAACACGCCGACATCAATTACTTCGGGTTTAAAAGTGCCCAAACAGGCGCCGTTTTTACTAAGCACCATATTGCTGGGGCAAGTACACTCGCAAGACGAACTATCCCAAGTGCCGCTAGTATGTACACAATTTGCTTCGCCGGAAGGATTGTCGCACCCGGCTGTTTTGCTTTTAAGTAAAAACGAGGTATAGGTTTTGCCGTTTGTCTTTTTATTCCCGGAAGCGTCGTAATCACTCGCGTATTGGTTATCCCACCAAAGTTCTTCCCCTAAGTTGGCCGAGTTTTGTACACTTTTGTTAATCTTGGCGGTACCAGAAATTTCCATATTATCCGTTTTCCCACCCATTACGGCTACATCGTTACCGTAAATCGTGTTGGTTACGTTACTTTGGTGGAAGTTCGTATCTTTAAAAG
>CAVKWQ010000001.1:0-84893 GCA_963660385.1 Muribaculaceae bacterium | reverse complement strand
GCCGGAAGGGGACCAAAGGACCTATATTATATATAGGCCCGGTACTCTTTATCTTTTATATTATAATACAAATATAAGGGTTATGGAGCGGCTTTTTGCGCAATGCAAAGTTTCGCTGTTATATGTTAAAATAGAAAAGGACTATAAACTCTTGGCGGAGAATAGTTTTGTCGTACCTTTATTATTCCCGCCAACTGTGCGGCGTTAGGAAACGCCCGTTTAACATTTTTATATAGGAGTTTGCTATGAAAGTTCTTTTGTTGGCAGGTGGCCTTGGTACCAGACTGGGTGAAGAAACCTCTATCCGCCCCAAACCGATGGTGGAAATCGGCGGTTATCCCATTATTTGGCATATTATGAAGTTATACACGCACTACGGCCTGACGGATTTTGTCATTTTGTGCGGGTACAAGAGCGAAGTCATCAAAGAATACTTTGTAAATTACTATACCAACAACTCCGATGTTACGATAGACTTTCAAACTAATAAAATTGACGTGCATATGAACCGCTGCGAACCGTGGAAGGTTACCCTTTTATATACGGGGCGCAACGCACTGACGGGCTCCCGCATTAAGCAGGCGCGCAAGTTCGTGGGCGACGAACCCTTTATGCTGACGTACGGGGACGGGGTGTCCGATGTGGATATTAATAAGTTGTTAGATTGCCACAAAAAATCGGGCAAACTGGTAACCTTAACGGCCGTCCAGCCCACAGGCCGCTTTGGCGCGCTTAATATTGAGCCCAGCGGCACGATTTCCCGCTTTCAGGAAAAGCCGGTAGGGGACGGCGCGTGGGTAAACGGCGGCTTCTTTGTTTGTGAGCCCCAGGCATTTGACTACATCCCGGACGGGGACAATATTATGTGGGAGCGCGAACCGCTCACGCAACTGGCCAAAGAAAGCCAATTAAACGCCTATAAGCACTACGGTTTTTGGCATCCGATGGATACCCTGCGCGATAAAATTGAACTCAATGAACAATGGACCAACGGAAAGGCTCCGTGGAAAGTGTGGGAGGATTAACTATGTGGAGCGATACCTATAAGGGCAAACGCGTTTTACTCACCGGGCACACGGGCTTTAAAGGTTCGTGGCTTGCCTTGTGGCTTACCCAACTGGGGGCCCAAGTCTGCGGGTACGCCTTAAAACCCAACACAACGCCCTCTATGTTTACGGCACTGGATATTGGGCATAAAATCGCCAAAAACGTCTTTGGCGATATTTTGGATAGAACCCTTTTAAATAAAACCTTTGAGGAATTTCAGCCGGAAATCGTTTTCCACTTGGCAGCCCAGCCTTTGGTGCGTCTGTCGTACGCGGAGCCTGTGCTTACCTATGAAACAAACGTAATGGGCTCCTTAAATGTATTGGAAGCGGCTCGCAAAACCGCCTCCGTAAAAGCCTTTGTAAACATTACTACCGATAAATGCTACGAGAATAAAGAAGTTGCCCGCGGCTACAAAGAAGACGAACCGATGGGGGGATACGATATGTATTCTTCCTCTAAGGGGTGTGTAGAAATTTTATCCTCGTCTTACCGCCGCAGTTTCTTGCAGGACGGCTACGCCTTGGCTACCGCCCGCGCGGGGAACGTAATCGGCGGGGGCGATTGGGCGGCGGACCGATTACTGCCTGATTGCGTGCGCTCCATAGAGGCGGGTAAAACCATAGAAATCCGCAACCCGCACGCCACGCGCCCGTGGCAGCACGTTTTGGAACCGCTTTCCGGCTATTTGCTCTTGGGGCATTTGCTCTATACTAAGGGGCGCGAATACGCCGAAGGCTTTAACTTCGGCCCGAAGGCGGACAGTGTTTTGACCGTGGCCGAGGTAGCCAAACTGGCGGTAAAGTATTACGGCAAAGGCGAAGTGGTGGTGCATAAAAAGGATAACCTGCACGAAGCCAATCTGCTGATGCTGGACATTACCAAGGCCAAGGAACGCTTGGGCTGGACGCCCACCTATACGGCGGAAGAAGCCGTGGAAAAGAGCGTGATTTGGTACAAACAATTTTACGAAGGTAAACCGATGTATGATTTTACCTTACAGCAGATTAACGAGTATATGGAGAAGATGCAATGGAAAAAGAATTAAGAGCAGCCGTACAGGCGGCAGCCGCCAAGTATTTTGACGAAGTTTACGGCGCTAAAAAGGATTTAACGTATATCCCGGCTTCGGGCAAATTGTTAGACAAGCAGGACCTCGCCAATATGATTGACGCCACGCTTGATATGTGGCTGACGGCGGGGCGCTTTAATGACCAGTTTGAGAAAGATTTTGCCGCCTTTTTGGGCGTAAAATTTGCCTTATCCACCAACTCCGGCTCTTCGGCTAATTTGCTGGCCTTATCGGCCCTTACGTCTTATAAACTGGGTGAAAGACGGCTTAAAAAGGGCGACGAAGTGATTTCCGTTGCCGCTGGCTTTCCGACCACGGTCAACCCGATTATCCAACAGGGCTTAATCCCCGTGTTTGTGGACTGCGAAATCGGCACCTATAACATTGATGTCAAACAAATTGAAGCGGCCCTTTCGCCCAAGACCAAGGCTATTTTTCTGGCGCACACGCTGGGAAATATGTTTGATATGGACGCCATTATGGCCCTCTGCAAGAAGCACAATTTGTGGCTGATTGAAGACTCCTGCGATGCCTTGGGCGCCGAGTGGAACGGCAAAAAGGCAGGTACGATTGGGCACATCGGCACATATAGTTTTTACCCGGCCCACCATATGACAATGGGCGAAGGCGGCGCGGTGGTTACCAACGACCCGCAACTCTACCGCATTATTTTATCGTTCCGCGACTGGGGCCGCGACTGCTGGTGCAAACCGGGGGTAGATAACACCTGCAAAAACCGCTTTAATATGCAACTGGGGCACTTGCCCTTTGGTTACGACCACAAATATACTTATTCCCATATCGGCTTCAACTTAAAAATTACCGATTGGCAGGCCGCTTTGGGTGTAAGCCAACTGAAAAAATTGCCCGGCTACTTGCAAAAACGCACCGAAAACGCCGCCTATTTAATGAAAAAACTGGCGGATCTTTCCGATGTGCTTATTTTGCCCAAGGTGGACGACAAGGTAAAACCCTCTTGGTTTGGCTTCTTGATTTCCGTCAAGCCCGAAGCCAAATTTACCAAGCAACAGTTGGTGGAATATTTGGAAAAGAACGGCGTAGGAACCCGCCAATTATTTGCGGGCAACCTCTTGCGCCAGCCCTTAATGGTGGAAAACGACGTAGCCTTGCGTATCGGCGCGGGCGCGCTGCAAAACTCGCGCGATTTGACCGAAGCCGACTATCAAAAACTGCCCAATACGGACTTTATTATGAACAATACCTTTTGGGTGGGCGTTTTTCCGCGGTTAGGGGAAAAGGAATTAGACAAGACCTCGCGCCTAATTCACGAATTTGCCGCACAACATAAATAACGTATGAAAAAACAAATTTTGCTCACCGGGGGAAACGGGTTTATCGGTAAGAACATACGGGAGAGTTTTCTCGCCCAAAAGTATGATATTACCGCCCCGCGCAGCAGCGAACTCAACTTGGCCGATACCGAAGCCGTGGATAATTATTTTAAAACACACCAATTTGATGCGGTCATCCACGCCGCGGTAAAGCCTGGGCACCGCAACGCCAAGGACCCGACTAACCTGCTCTACACCAACTTGCGGATGTTTGAAAACTTGGCCCGGCATACGGACCGCTTCGGCCGCCTGATTAACCTGGGCAGCGGCGCGGTATATGACACCGCCGCCGACAACCGCCAAGTAACCGAGGAACAAATCGGCCTGCGTATGGGCAAAGATGACCACAGTTTTTGCAAATATGTGGTGCATAAACGCCTTGAACACATCAAAAACGCGGTGGACTTAAATATTTTTGGTATCTTCGGCAAGTACGAGGATTGGGAAATCCGCTTTATTTCCAATGCCTGCTGCAAAGCCCTTTTTGATATGCCCATTACCTTGCGCCAAAACAGGCGGTTTAGTTACCTCTACGCGCCGGACTTAATGCCCGTGCTGGACTACTTTATAGAACACGAACCGAAGTTCAAGTGCTATAACGCCGTGCCGGATGAGGAAACCGAACTCTTGCAAGCCGCGCAAACGGTTTTGGAAGTGAGCGGCAAGGACTTGCCCATAAAGGTAGCCCACGCGGGCTATGGCCTTAATTACTCGGGCTCAAACGCCCGCTTAAAGGCCGAAATCCCAGGGCTTACGTTTACCCCGCTAAAAGAGGCCGTTTCGGCCCTGTACGGCTATTACCAAACACAAAAAGCTGCACTAAACCCGGATTTATTACGAACAGATAAATAGGAGTACCCAATGAATAATTTAGAAAGAAAAATGTTGGAAACCTTAAAGGATTTAAAAGCCAATCACCACGTTATTGGCATTAAAGCCGAGTTTGAAGCCGAAGGCACGCGTATGGAAGAAGCCCTGCGCTTAAAAGAAGTAGTAACCAAAGCCGGGCTGGATTTAATTATTAAAGTAGGCGGCTGTGAAGCCATTAAAGATATGTTTGATGCGCGCACGATTGGCGTAAAGGGCATTGTGGGCCCGATGATTGAAACGCCCTACGCAATGAGCAAATACGTAAAGGCCACGCACTTTGTGTTCCCGGAAGAAGAACGCCAGGAAATGGAATTTTTTATTAACGTAGAAACCATCACCGGGGCGGAAAATTTGGACGCAATGATGGCCCGCCCGGAATTTAAGGAACTCGCGGGCGTAGTGTTGGGCCGCGTGGATATGACGGGCTCTATGGGCCTCACGCGCGAGGACATCAACTCCGAAGCCATTTTTAAAATGGCCGAAACGATGAGCGCCAAAATGCAAAAAGCAGGCAAAAAAATGGTAATCGGCGGGGGCGTATCCGCACACTCGCTGCCGTTCTTTGCCCGCCTGCCGCAAGGGGCTTTAACCAAGTTTGAAACGCGCAAAATTATTTTTGACGCCCAAGCCGCCATTAAGGACCCCAACGCCGACAAGGGCATTTTAAAGGCCGTAGGCTTTGAACTGATGTGGCTTAAAAACAAGCGCGATTTTTACGGGATGATTTACCGCGAGGACGAACAGCGCCTGACAATGCTGGAAGCCCGCTACAAAAAATTAATTGAAGAAGCCGGCGGACAATTTTAAGGTCTTTACCTATGATTAAAACCTCGGATTATTTAGTTAAAAAGTTGGAAGCGCTGGGCGTGGACACCGCATTTATGGTGTCCGGCGGCGGCGCAATGCACTTGGACGACAGTTTTGGCAAAAGCCAAAAAATCCGCCTGATTTGCAACCATAACGAACAAGCCTCCTCTATGTGCGCCGAAGGCTACGCGCGCGCCAACAAAAAATTGGCCGTAGCGTGCGTAACCACGGGCCCGGGGGGGCTAAACTGTTTAAACGGGCTCTTCGGCTCGTGGACGGACAGCGCACCCGTACTGTTTATTTCCGGCCAGGTAAAATATACCACCACCTTATCTTCCTGCCCGGATATTCCCTTGCGCCAACTGGGCGACCAAGAGGTAAACATTATCCGCGTGGTTACGCCGCTGACTAAATTTGCCAAAATGGTTACCGACCCTTACGACATTGATGCCGCCATAGAGGAAGCCGTTTTTCAGGCGACCACCGGCCGCCCGGGCCCGGTATGGCTGGATATTCCGCTAAATGTGCAGGCCGCGCCGATTGACGAAACCAAACTCAAAAAGTTTGTCCGCCCGGCGGAAAAAACGGCTGATATTTCGGAGCAAGTCTGCCAAGCGGCTGAACTCTTAAAAAACGCCAAACGTCCGGTACTCGTGGCCGGGAACGGGATTCGTTGTGCGGGAGCGCAAGCGGACCTGCGCGCGTTTTTGGATAAAACCCAAATTCCCGTGCTGGGCACATTTAACGGTTTTGATTTAATTCCGTCCGATGACCCGCTGTTTGCGGGCCGTATCGGCACCGTGGGCCAACGCGCGGGCAATTTTGCCCTGCAAAACGCCGATGTGGTACTCTGCGTGGGCACGCGCAACAACATCCGCCAAGTGAGTTATAACTGGGAAAATTTTGCCAAAAACGCCAAAAAAATCGTGGTGGATATTGACCCTGCCGAACTAAAAAAACCGACGGTGCGCCCCGATTTGCCCATTTGCGCGGACGCGGGGGATTTCTTGCGCCAAGTAACCGCGCAAGTTGGCCTGCTTGATATTGCCCCGTGGCGCGAATACTGCCGCCAAATGCGCGCCAAATATCCGCCCTTGCGGGAGTTTTCCATTAACCCGGCTGACAAGGTTCACCCGTATCTCTTTATGGAAAAATTGAGCCAAATCCTCCCGCCCAAAAGCCGCGTGGTAGCCTCCAACGGTACGGCCTGCGTGGCGTTTTTCCAAGCGTTTGAAAGCAAGGCGGGGGAACGGTTGTTATTAAACTCCGGCGACGCTTCTATGGGGTATGGCCTGCCCGCGGCTATCGGCGTATGCGCTGCCAGCAACCGCCAGGACGTTATCTGCCTGGAAGGCGACGGCAGTATTATGATGAATTTACAGGAGTTGCAAACCGTAAAAACCAATAAGTTGCCGCTTAAAATTTTTGTGCTGAAAAATGGGGAATATATTTCCATTATCCAAACCCAGCGCAACTTTTTTGAGGGGCGGCTGACGGGGTGCAACGTGCAAAGCGGGGTAGAGGTGCCGGACTTTGTAAAAGTGGCCGAAGCCTTTGGCCTGCCCGCCGTGCGCATTAACAAAAACAGCGAACTGGCCGATAAATTACAGCAGGTGCTGGCGATGCCCGGCCCCGTAGTGTGCGAAGTAGATTGCACCGAAAATTACACCTTTGCGCCGAAACTTTCCGCGCGCAAACTGCCCGACGGCACGATGATTAGCCCGTCCTTGGAAGATATGTATCCCTTCCTGGACCGCAACGAAATGGAAGAAAATACCCGATGCTAAAACCTTTTTTCATTAATACCAATTTATGCTATAGCCCGGAAGATTACCAAACCTCTGCCCAACTTTTTGATAATGTAGCGGGCAATACGGGTAATTCTTACATTGGTTATTCTATTATTAAAATTCTCTACGGAAAATTGATAAAAGTTCCTGAAATAAAAAATATTTTTTCCTACGATTTTAAAAATCAGGATGAGTTAATTAAAAAGATTAACAAAGAATATTCCCACATTGTTTTTTGTTTGCAAGACCAATTACGCAATTCCCAATCTTATGGAATAAAACCTAATTGGAGAAAAATAACAGAATTTATTAGCCGTATTGATAAGCCTTTTTTGGTTATTTCTCTAGGCACAAATTCTTTTAAAGGAGAGGCCCGGGATTATTACAAGAATTTTGACCCGGAATTAGTCCATTTCTTGCACGTTATTTCTGAAAAGGCACACTCCTTGGGCGTGCGCGGATTAGCCTCCGAACGGGTGTTGCATAAATTGGGTATCAAAAACGCTGCCCCCGTGGGGTGTCCGGCTTTTTTTGAAATGGGATTAAATAGAAAACCTATTCAAAAAAAGAACACCGTTCCAACGGCTATATTATCCCCTAGTGATGGCGGGCGTTCCGTGTTACAAGACGAACAAACTTTATTCCGCTGTTTGTACTGGCCACAGGAAGATTTTTCTATTCCTAAATCGTTACGTTTGCCAAATTTGTTATCCTTACCCTTTCAAAAGGGTTTTGCCAGCATAGAATTATGGAAAAAGTTTGTATCCAATTTTGATTACAACTATTCCAGCCGTATGCACGGTGGAATATTATCACTAAACTGTGGCATCCCCGCTGTAATGACTAATGACGATTTGCGCTCCCACGAAATGTGTTCTTTATTTAAAATTCCTTATGTCCCTGGCGGAGGAGACCCCTTGGAATTATACAAGCAGGCTGATTTTGAGCCGATGAATAACGCATACCCCACCTTATACAAAAATTTTATGTTCTTTTTGGCTGAAAACGGCTTTGACCAAGCCGCCATATCAGCATTACATAAAGAAGCAGAATCTTTGCCCGAGGTACAACCCTTTGATTTGCCCATTAATGATAAAATAGCAAGTGATGTTGAAAAAGCCTTAAAGTCGTACAAGTTTTATGTTCCAACAAAAATATTGTTTAAATTGTTATTAAAAAAATTATTAGGGAAAAAGTGTTAGCAATGAAATTTACTGAACAAAGTATTCCAGGGGTTTATCTAATTGAAATGGAACCGTTTAAAGATAAACGGGGTTCTTTTGCACGCCAATTTTGTCTGAACGAATTAAGAGCCCACGGATTAGATATATCTATTTGCCAATGTAACCTATCCAGCAATACGCATAAAGGTACCTTACGCGGGTTACACTATCAAAAGGATCCGTTCCCGGAAATAAAAATTGTTTCTTGTTTACGAGGCTCTATTTTTGATGTTGTGGTTGATTTGCGCCCCAATTCGCCCACCTATTTAAAATATATCAGCACTGAACTGACGGAAGATAACAACAAATCCATCTATATTCCGCCAATGTGCGCCCACGGGTTTGAAACATTGGAAGACAATTCTACCGTATATTATCAACTGGGGGAATTTTTCTCCCCAGAAGCATATGACGGCGTCCGCTGGAACGACCCCAAACTAGCCATTGACTGGCCTATCAAAAATCCGATTATTAACGAGAGAGATAATAACTATGCCCTGCTCTAAAAAAGTAATACTTACAGGCGGTACCGGCCTAATCGGCAAGGAATTGCTTATGCCTTTGCAACAGGCGGGTTTTGATATTTACGCTATCACCATAGACGACAATAACCCGCATATACCTGGGGTAAAATGGCTAAAAGGCAACTTGTTTAATGAAAATTTTATCGCGCAAATTTTTACCCAAGTACAACCTCAATATTTACTCAATATGGCGTGGTGTACTACGGGGAATTACCAAAACAGCAACCTTAATTTTGACTTTGTCAGTGCCGGGCTTACACTGTTAAAATACTTTGCCCAAAACGGGGGAACCCGTGCGGTGTTTGCGGGCACTTGTTTTGAATACGCGTTTAAAGATAGCCCTATCAAAGAAACTGATAAAATTGAACCCCACAATATTTATGCTTTTTGTAAAAACGCTTTGCACGAACTGGCCACGGCATTTTGTAAAGCAAATAATATCAGTTTTGGCTATGGACGCATTTTTTATGTTTATGGCAGAAACGAACACGAAAAACGCCTGACAGCCTCTATTATCAATGCCTTCAAAGCCGGGGAAACCGTTTCTGTTAATCACTCCCAATTAGTAAAAGACTATATGTACGCAAAAGATATAGCGGCGGCTTTTGTCAAACTTTTGGGTTCTAAAACCGAAGGAGCCGTAAATATTTGTACGGGTGTTCCTGTTTCTCTTGCAGAATACGCCAAAACGGTAGCACTCCTTTTAGGCAAAGAAAATCTATTAGACTTAAAAAACTTACCAACAGACCAACCTGCGGCCATAACCGGGGATAATAGCCGCCTAGCCAAAGAGGTCGGCTTTACCCCTAAATATACCTTGCAAGAAGCCTTAAAGGAAATTATTAATGAGTAATACCACAAGGACCTTTTATTATGAATATTCAAGAAAAAATAGAAATCATTATTCCTACCTATAACAGAGTCGTTCTCTTAAAAGAAACGTTACATAAATTGTTAGAGGAAGAGTCTCCCGTTAAAAATTGCCGTATTGTGGTATTAGACAATAATTCTACCGATACCACCGGGAATTTAGTAAAAGAGTTACAACAAAAACACGACAATATCCACTATATTAAAAATCATTACAATATTGGCATTGGTGGAAATATTGCCCGCGCGTTGGAACTTGCCTCATTAGAATATTTATGGTTATTAGGAGATGATGATATTATTTTTTGGGATGCCTGGCCCGAAGTTGAAAAAGCCATTTTAAAAGGGGAAAAAGTTATCTGTGCCGCCAACTATACAATAAACAAAGGCGAAGAAAAAAATATCCCTGCCTTGCTCTTGCAAATGAGTTTTATTTCTTGTAATATTTTGCACACATCCGTATTTAACGATACTGAAATGTCTAATATCATTAATAACATCTATACCCTTTTTCCTCATTTACCGCCTACTATTGCCTACATTAACCAAGGCCATACTCCGTACTTATTGCCCAAGCCTTTGGTAACTACGGGAACCAAGCCCAGCACGGATGTTTCCTATATCAGAGGGTACGACAATAAAGCCTTATATTTAAAACAACGCACAATGAGTTGGATTGTTGGCTACGCCAATGTTATGGCCCAAATTGAGAATAAAAAATTGAAATACCAAATCATCGCACGTAGTATGAAACCGCCCTTTTTTAGTTGGGGTGAACTGTATATGAAAATGTTTTCGCTGTATGTTGTCCGCGGAAACTTTCTGCCCGTATTGGAAGTTTGCCGGACTCTCCCGGGGTGGAAACGTATATTTTGCTGGCTTCCTATTGCATTTTATCAACTAAATGAAAGTAATGCTTGGTATATCTTTTTCTTTGGAATAAAAACCAAAATTTTTCCTGCCACCAAGAGGTATCTATGCAAATAAAAAATATACTCCAAATTCTTATTCCGACTTATAACCGTAAGCCGTATATCAAGCACACCTTGGAACAATTAACTGCGCTGGACAGCCCGGTTAAGAATTGTTCCATAACAGTTTTGGATAATGCTTCTACGGATGGTTCTAGCGAGATTATTGCGGAATTTGCCCAAAAATTTACCAATATTACGCATATCCGCCACCATAAAAATATTGGCGGAAATGCTAATATCACCCGCGCTTACGAAATGGGCACCACACCTTATGTATGGGTCGTTTGCGATGACGATTCCTTTAAGTGGGATGCTTGGTCTGAAATAGCAACAGCCCTAGAAACGGACGAGTATGACTTGCTCCTTACCCGCAAAGACGATTTGCAAGGCACTAGCGATATTGCCAGAATCGTCCGCCAATGTACCTTTGTTCCGGCGGGAATTTACCGCACCAGTATTATTACAAACGGCGTATTAATGAATATGTACAACAATATCCCTAATATGTTTCCGCATTTGGCCTTAATTTGTGAGATTTTAAATAAAAAAGGCCGCATTTTCCTACCACAAGGCGAGATAATGGATAAGTGTACATTAGATGTTGTTTTTTCTGGGGATGATTGGAATACGCGCGGTTCGGAAAAGAGTTATATTCCGTCGTCGGCGCGCAATATGTTTTGGACGGTAGGTTTTTTAAATTCCTTGCAAATGATAGAAGACCCCAAACTCCGCACCTATGTATTGGAACACATTGGCAAACACGGTTTCTTTGGGTATATTTTCGGCTCTTTCCGCAAAAATTACACGCACTATAACGGTAATAGATTAAATGAAGATTTGGTCAAAAATGATTTGAACGCTACACAAAAAATAAAATTCTTTTTTGCCCGAAACTTGCTGAAATTAATTACCTTATTTAGCCCAAAAAAGAAAAAATAATATGTGGGCGCAGATTAGGGAGTTTTGGTTAAAAGAAATTACGCCGGAAACACGGGTGAAACGCTTTTGCTTGGTGCTTCTGGCCGGGATGATACTCGCCCTTGCGGTTTGTACGGTAAATTTACTTTTGCACCGCGCGTATTACCCGTATGTTACCTTCCTGTTTGACCCGCGTTACCGCTTTAACGATTTTTACGACACCTTGCAAATCGCCCTCGGCGAGCAGAACGGCAATTATTTCCCGTTCTTTGTGTGGGCGTTACAAGGGCTTAAATTTCTGCCGGAAAAAGTCTCTCTCTACACGATGTTAGCGGGGGGAGCCGCGCTGTATTTTACCCTTGCCAGCCGGGGCTTTTCGTTCCTCAAACAAAAATGGTCCGCCGCCACCATTTTTACGCTGTGTTCCTTTCCGCTCCTCTTTGCGCTGGACCGCGCCAATACGGAAATTCTGTTATTTGCGGTCTGCGCCGCTTTTCTGCTGTGCTACCAAGCCAAACACTTTTGGCTGGCGGCCCTGCTACTGGCCATAGCAATCAATATGAAACTTTATCCCGCCGTCTTCCTTGTGCTTTTTATGGCGGATAAGCGCTATAAGGAACTGGCCGGGACGGTGCTTTTTAGCGGCGTTCTGCTGTCGGTGGGGGAATTAAGCGGATTTGGTTTTGACTCCTCCGGGTTTGCCGGGTTCAATCTTTGGCACCAATTAATGCCGTTGGGGTTACAGTTTTCCCACTCGTTTTTTAATCTAATCCGGGTGCCCGTATTTCTGCTGACGCAAGTCCAGGGTTCGCCCGAAAGTTGGGAAGCCTTGCTGTGGTTTTCCCGCCAAACGATGCCCTATTATGCGGTGTTTGCCCTAGGCTTTTTTGCGTTTACCAGCGCCTATACGCTGTTTATAAACCGCCGTTTGGCGCGCGCCGCCCTGCTGCTAACGCTTGGCGAAGTGTTTTTGCCGTTTGTATCGTATGATTATACCCTTATCCAACTGGCTCTGCCCGCGCTTTTTCTTTTACAAGACCCGCAGGAAAAAGCCGATAATTTAACGGTTTTCCTGCTTGCGCTTTTGTTTGTTCCGATGAATTTAATTAGCCATTGCTTCTTATATTCTTATTTTGATTTTGTGATGAATTTGGGCTCCTTTTTGCGTCCTATAATCAGCCTGGTGCTACTGGTACATTTAATGCGGGATTTTTCTTTTGCGAGCCTAATGCAAGGCATAAAAAAGTATTATGGGCCCAAGGCGAAATAGGCCCTTTGGCCCTTGTTAGCGCCGGGCACAAGTGTTAGAATATAAATATGAAAAAATATATCTTTTTAACTTTTGCTTTTTTATTCTCTGTTTTGGTGCCCGCTCCGGCGGATGCGCAGGGAACAGCGGTTAGCCGCGGAACCCGCGCCGTAACCCAAGTGTCTAAGGCCTCGGCAAGAGCCGTCAGCCGATTGCCGTCTGTTGCCTTACCGACTAAGGTAAAAATTCCCTCGGCGGTTACTTTCCCTACGGCCCCGCTTATTCCGGCCACCCCGGCTTTGCCCCACCTCGCGCCGACGGTCCCGGCTAATCTTTCCGGGGTTCCAAGCAAGTCCCAATTACAAGAAGCCCTCTCCAAACTCCAACAGTTACAGCAGGAAAACCTGCGCCTTAAAAATATTTTGGCTACCGAGGTTATCCCGAAAGACGCCTATATCTTTCAGGCAATAGAATCGGAAGAGGCGGCGGCCAGTGTGAACGGTACGAACATTTTTTCCGGCACAGTGGTTTCTATCCCCTATAACGGGAAGAACGAGGTTTATGGCGTCATCGCCACGCACGCTATTGCCACCTCGTCCGGCGAAAAAGATGCCTTGCATAAAACCTTTACCGCCATTGTCTATAAAAACGGTTTGCCGCACGAGGCAACCGTAGAAGTGGTGGCCTATTCACCCCAAAGTATGCTGGATATGGCGTTAGTCAAATTCCCGGCAGATATTGAGCCTCTTTTGGCTCCTTACTCCATTAGCGGGGCAACCCCTTATTTGGATAATAATTTGCTTTCCAAGGGTTTTACGCACTCCTCCGCGGCCGCTATTCCGGAACGCAGGGTAGTGGGGGTAACGCCTATTTCTATCCGCACGACGATTTCTATGCCGGCTGAAAAACGCCCCGGCCTGTGCGGCAGCGCCGTGTTAAACGACAAGGGCGAACTGGTGGGCATCCACACGGGGAGCGTCCATAACGCCGAAGACCCCGGCAAGGATGTTGCCTACGCCACGCACGCGCATTATCTTTATAAATTGGTGGAAGCCTACCACAACAATGGCGTAGCCAAAATTCCCTTTTATTTTGACGATAAACCCATTTTTGATATGGATATAGACGAATACCTGACGGCGGGCTCCTTGCTGGATGAAAACAAAAAAGCCATTAAAAACCTGACGTTTGAAAGCAAATTTTCATACAGCAAAATCAAAAAAGCGATTGCGGATAAGCCCGAGGGCCGCTATTTGCAATTAACCACGCGCCGCGCGCTGTGGGATAAAGACGGGCAGGCCCTTATTGAAGGGCGCACCAGTTCCGACCACAGCATTAAAACAACGTATGTTTACGATTTGCAGGAACAAAAATTAATCAAAAAACGGCAAGCGGTATATAATCCCGCTACCAGAAGAGTTGATAAAATTGACGTGCCGCTTGACTAACCCTATTTAACGGGGTACACGAACGGCTCAAAAAATAGTAAAATATTTACAGAAGTAAAAAATCTATGGAGGGTGTAAACAGTATGATTAAAGTTGGTATTAACGGTTTTGGCCGCATCGGTCGCTTCGTATTCCGCGCGGCGCAAGAACGCAAAGATATTGAAATCGTAGGCATCAACGACTTGTGCCCGGTTGACTATTTGGCTTATATGCTCAAATACGATACGATGCACGGCAAATTTAACGGCACCGTGGAAGCGGACGTTGAAAAATCCGAACTCATCGTCAACGGCAAAAGAATTCGCGTAACCGCTTGCAAAAACCCCGAAGAATTGGCTTGGGATAAAGTGGGCGCCGAATATGTAGTAGAATCCACCGGTTTGTTCCTCACCCAGGAAAAAGCGCAGGCCCACATTAAAGCCGGCGCCAAATATGTGGTAATGTCTGCTCCGTCCAAAGACGCTACCCCGATGTTCGTAGTCGGCGTAAACGAAAAAACCTACAAAAAAGGTACCCAATTCGTTTCCAACGCTTCCTGCACCACGAACTGCTTGGCCCCTATCGCCAAAGTTTTGAACGACAAGTTCGGTATTAAAGAAGGTTTGATGACCACCGTACACTCCACCACCGCCACCCAGAAAACGGTTGACGGTCCTTCTATGAAGGATTGGAGAGGCGGTCGTGCCGCTTCCGGCAACATCATCCCGTCTTCTACCGGCGCTGCCAAAGCCGTAGGTAAAGTAATTCCTGAACTTAACGGCAAATTGACCGGTATGTCTATGCGCGTGCCGACCTTGGACGTGTCCGTGGTTGACCTCACCGTAAACTTGGCTAAACCGGCCACCTATGAAGAAATCTGCAAAGCGATGAAGGAAGCCTCCGAAGGCGAACTCAAAGGTATTTTGGGTTACACCGACGAATCCGTCGTGTCTTCCGACTTCTTGGGCTGCCCGCTTACGTCTATCTTTGACGCCAAAGCCGGTATCGCTTTGACCGACACGTTTGTGAAAGTCGTATCTTGGTACGATAACGAAATCGGCTACTCCAACAAAGTGCTTGATTTGATCGCCCATATGGCTTCCGTGAACAAATAATCTTATTTGTTACAAGAGAGGGTTCCCGCAAGGGGGCCCTCTTTTTTATGGAAAAACCGCTTGTGCGGTTAGGTAATGTGATTTATGCTAAAAAAAATGTTGATGTGTGCTGTACTTGCTTTAACGGCTTTTGCCTGCGCCAAAGCGCCTGCCATTGAGGGAACTTGGGTCCAGCCTATTCCGGGCTTATCCTCGGGCGAAATGCAAGGAATAACGCTTGAAAAAGGGGGGAAAGCCTCGTCCGTAAATATGGCTACCCTAACGTATGAAACGTGGAGCCAAAACGGAAATACGCTCGTTCTTACTGGCAAAAGTTTAGGCAACGGCCAAACGATTGAGGTAAATTTGCAGTATAATATTAAAGAGTTGACGGATGATAAGTTGGTACTGTCTGCCGACGGAGAAGAAACACAAATTTTTACAAGACAAAAATAAACTTGCAAGAAAAAATAAAAAAATGTTGTAATTTTTTTAAAAATAATATACACTATCTGTATCTATGAAAAGCAAAAACCTTTGGACTATGATTTCTATTTCCATTTCCGCTTCTGCAAAGAAGACGGTCGTTTTTGCTTCCGGTCTATTTAATCTATTTTCTATGATGAATCTATTTACCATTATGATTGAAAATAGTTTAAGTCCGGAACCCGCAGTATTGTAATTATATTTTTTATTTTTTCAAACCCCGGACTATTAAAAAAGTCCGGGGTTTTATTTTTAGCAAATTTACTCAACATAAAAGGATAAAACAAAATGAAATACATCAACATACTTCTCGCTACGCTTCTTTGTGCGGCTATCGCGCCTTATGTGCAGGCGCAGAGGCTTCCTATAAAGCCTACGAAAATAAAGGTCTTCAAATTGCCTGCGGGTACTATTCCCAAGGGGGCTGTCCCGGGCATTAAAGTAAAAGTACCTTATAATAATCCGCAATTTAAGGGCAAGGTCATCCAACTGCCGGTTACCCAATTAAGAGTGGCCGTGGATAAAAAAGCCAGACAAATCCAACACCAATTAGCCCAGCAGCGCGCCGCCGGGATTACCCCGCAGCAATCTTGGATTAGCGATATTAAAACGCACCGCGACGCGATATTGGCGTCTTATCACTTGCCGGAAAACTATATTGAGGGCTTTTATATGCGCCGCATTGAGCCGTACATAAACAGACCGCAAATGATTTATCAGCCGGGTAGAAATTCCGATAAAGTGCTTTACCGCGGGATGAATATTACGCCCGAAGAATTGGCGGCTATCTTAAAGAAGGGCTTTTCGCCCAAGGATTCCAAATGGAATATTGGCACGGATGAAAGAGGGGCGGCGGTCAGTTTGTCCTCCTCCTACAACGAAGCCAGCCACTATATCTTTCAAAGCGGCTATAAAAAAGACGGTATCGGCGTAGTGTTCGTGGTCAAACGCAAACCGACGATGGAATCGGGCAAGGACCCGACCTTGAACTCCACCAAGACGATTTATTACTCGTATGTGGACATCCCGGCCGAAGACATTTTGGACGTCCATATCCACGGAGAATACGGCCCGGAATCGCTGAGCCAAATCGTGGAAAAAATCAACGCAGGAACTACCCGTCCGCATACCAGTTGGACCAACCAATTTGACAGAGGCGGCTTCCTCCGTTAAGGACAAGAGATATGTAAAAAACCCCGGCTGATGACCGGGGTTTTTTATGGGTAAAATTACCGCTTATTTGGCTTCTTTAAAAATGTGGCTAAACGATAACGACACGCCTACATAAATATTTTCGCCGCGGGTGCCAAAGTATTTAGCCTGCGCCGTGTAATAACTGATAAACGGAGCCAAATATAAGTTCTTATACAGGGCTACTTCCAGGCGCGCATCGGCGGTAAATTCGTAATCCAAGTCAGTCGGGCGTTTTTCGGATTCGCTTAAATAATCGCGGAACAGGGCGGAATATTTGGCCGTTACGCCCTCGCGCACGGGCTGCTCAATCTTAAAACCCGCTTCCCAAGCCAGTTTGGTGGAATTGGGGCTGTAAGTAAAATCGCGCTCGCCCACCACCGCGGCAAACAAACTCTTTAAGTATTTGCCTTCAAACATTTTTACACCGGCCGTGCCGCGCAAAATGCGGGTGCGGGGGGCATTGTCAGGCTTGGTAAATTCGGTTTCGTAGCCCAAGTTGGCAAACGGACCCGCTTCAAAACCGCCCAAAAAGTTTTCCACCTTCCACAAGCGTTGCGTGTAGCCCGTGGTGAACAAGATTTTGTCGGCGTTTTCGTTGGTTAAGGTTTCGCCTTCCACGGGGCGGATTTTCGTGCGGCCGTAGTCCATTAGCAGTTCGTTGGTCCACAAGTAATGCTCGGCGTGGTAGTCGGAAATAGCGTCCAAATTTCCGCGCACGGCGGTTTGGGAGTCGCCGTTCAAGCGCGCGTCGGAAAAATCCTTATATTCTTGGGCGTGTTTTACTTCGGTGGACGTTACGTCAAGCGCGATTTTTTTTAGTTCAATCTGCCAGCCCCGTTTGCCGTCCTGCGCGTGCAAAACACCGCAAAAGGACACCAACGCAACCAGCAGTAATGCTTTTTGCAAAAGTTTCATAATTCTCCTGGGGATTAATCTTCTAGTTTGTAGCGGATACGCAATTTGCCGTCCTGGTACGACCAACTGATTATTTTAAAATGCCCGATTTCGCGGGTGTTTGTAACGTGCTTGCCAATGCAGGGGCACACGTCATACCCGCCCACGCGCACCAAACGCACGGTGTTCCCGGCTTCGGGCGGCAAGCGGGATAAATCCACACTTTTTTCCGCCACCTCGCGGGGGAGTTCCTCGGCGGTTACCGGCAGTTGCCCGGCAATCACGTCGTTTACCATATCTTCCACCTCGCGCAACTGTTCCTCCGTCGGAGCCGACGGCAAGAAATAATCACACTTGGATTTGTTTTTTTCAATATGGTTAGTTAAACTCCGCTCACAGCCGAACAGGCGGACCATCGTCTGGTTCAAGATATGTTCGGCGGTGTGCATAGGGGGAAAATAATCTTTTTTAGGCTGCAAAGACGTATCCATACGGTATATTTTAGCGAATTTAAAGGGCGTTTTCAATTTTCTAATACAATAAACCAATGACAACGCGCTCCAAAAATAATAAAATAATAACAGAAGGGGATTTGCCCCTCTCATATAGTTAGATAGAGGAAATAAAATTAAGATTATGCCGAAAAATACTGACTTTTGCAAAATCGTCGCGACCATCGGTCCCGACACCAGCGATGAAAAATCCATTGAAGCCTTGGTAAAAGCCGGCGTTTCCGTGTTCCGCTGCAACTGCAGCCACGGTTCGTTGCCTGAATACCAGGAAAGAGTAACCAACATCCGCAAGATGGAAAAGAAATACAACTGCACTTTGGGTATCTTGTTTGACTTGCAAGGCCCGAAACTCCGCGTTGGCACCTTTAAAGATTACCGCATCCACTTGAAGGAAGGCGACAAATTCCGCTTGGATATGAACCCGGAACCCGGCGACCAGACCCGCGTTTGCCTGCCCCACAAAGAAATTTTTGCCGCTATGAAAGACGGCCTGGAACTTTTGCTTAACGACGGCGTAGTCCGCTTGCGTGTGGATGCCCACACCGCCGACACCGCCGACTGCACCGTTATTGCGGGCGGCGAACTTTCCAACAAAAAAGGCGTAAACGTACCCGGCGTAAAATTGCCGCTTTCCGCGTTGACCGCCAAAGATAAAGAAGATTTGAAAATCGCCGAAATGTTGGGCGCCGATTTCATCGGTTTGTCCTTCGTTCAGGAACCGGAAGACTTGATTGAATTGCGCAGTTTGATGAAATCCAAAGCGCACATCATTTCCAAAATTGAAAAACCCTCCGCCATTGAACACTTGCGCGAAATTATTGACTTGACCGACGTTGTAATGGTTGCCCGCGGCGACCTGGGTGTTGAAACCAGCCCCGAACTCGTCCCGGTCTTGCAGAAGAAGATTGTTTCCGGCTGCCGCAAAGCGGGCAAACCGGTCATCATTGCTACGCAGATGTTGGAATCTATGATTCACAACGTAATGCCCACCCGCGCCGAAGCCTCCGACGTGGCTACCGCCGTTTACGACGGTGTGGACGCCGTAATGCTCTCTGCCGAAACCGCCCAAGGCGATCACCCGGTGGAAGCCGTTACCACGATGCGCCGCATTATTGAAACCGTAGAAAAAGACCACCGCTACCGCAAAGGCCTTTCCTTGTTGGAACGCAAAAACGATTCCACCAAAGAAGGTGCCATCACCACGGGTGCCGGCATTGTGGCCACCAACTTGGATACGGCCAACGTAATCGTTACGTTTACCGATTCCGGTTCCACCACCTTGCGTGCTTCCCAACAACGCGCCGGCGGCTTGCCGATTTTGGCCCTTACGCCGAACGTAACCACCGCCCGCCAGTTGGCTGTGGTATGGGGTGTAACGCCGATTGTCATTGACAATTTGAAGAACTTTGACGATATGACGCGCGAAGCCAAAAAAGCCGTCCTCGCCCAAGGTTTAGCCAAAGAAGGCGACAACGTAGTAGTAACTGCCGGTATTCCGTTTGGTAAAGCCGGTACGACCAATATGCTCTACGTTATGAACATCTAATTAATTATTGGTTAATTGATACGCCGTCCACTCCCGGGCGGCGTATTTTTTTGCCTAAAAACCGCCCGGACAGTAAATATCGTTAGGAAAATTTAATGTACTATAAGGCCGCCAGCAGCAAAATTGCCGCGAGTGGTATCCTTTATAGATAGCGACCTAAATGCCGTACTATGGGGTATTTTTACACAAAGGAAGGCATATCCTTATAAGGGGGGACTCTTGTTTTAGGCGGGGGCCTTTTTTAGCAGACAAGAAACCTTTTTAAATAATTCACGGAAAGAACCGCTATACGCAAAAACCCCCGGGGTTAGTCCCGGGGGTTTTAACTAAGAATAACAGTAAATGTTATTTGTTGTGTTCAGCGGCCATAGAGGCGGCTTCCTTCTTCCAAGTGGTAGAAATGAAACCCATTGCAATGATACACGCAATAATGCAGGAGAAGTACACGCCTTTCCAGCCGAAACTCTTGCTGATGTACGCCGCCCCGGTGCTGGACAACATAGCACCGAAGTAACCGAACATACCCGTAAAGCCGCACGCGGCGGAAACGGATTCCTGTACGGTTACGCGGGACGCCTGTACACCACCCGCGAGGTTCTGCGGGCCGTCCACAAAGAAGCCGATGAACGAAGCGAGCAAGGACGTCCAGAAGAACTGGTCCGTACCAGCCACGCAATAAAAGCCCCAGCAGCTGGCGGCCAAAATGACCAAGTAAATAATGTTCATTTGGGTGCAGCGGCCCTGGAAGAATTTATCAGCCAAATAACCGGCCACAATGCCGCCCGGCATACCCAAGAAGGGCATCCACTTCATAGCGGACACAGCGCCGTCGGGCGTAAAGCCGCGTTCTTGCGTCAAGAACATCGTACCCCAGTCCAACGTGGCAAAGCGTACATAGTAAATAAAGATGTACGAAATAGCCAAGGCCCAGAGGAACGGGTTTTTAAGAACGTGTTTTTTGAGGATTTCCCAGTGGGACAGAGAACTCTTTTCCTTCACGGGCATCACGTCGTTTCTGTAAACTTCAATAGGAGGCAAGCCCACGGTGGTGGGTTTATCGGTCAAGAAGAACATCAGGAAAATGCTGTAACAAATACCCATAAAAGCAGGTACGATGAAAGCCATTTTCCACATATCCAATTTGAGCAGGTAAGAAATCAACACGCCCACAAAGAACGCGCCGAACGTGTGGGAAGAAGACCACAGCGTCCATTTGGTCGCTCTTTCAGAGGGGGAGAACCAGTACACCAAGCCTTTGGCTACCGGAGGGAACCCCATAGACTGCGCCACACCGTTCAAACCCCAGGCAAACGAAGCCAAGGCCACGAGCGGCAAGGTAATGCCCATATTGCCCAAGAAGGCTTGGAATTGCGGCAAGAAGGGGAACGCCAAGTTGATAAGCGAAGATACAAACAACCCCAAGGCCATTACGCCGCGGATGTTGCAGCGGTCCGCCAGCACGCCGCTTAAAAATTTACCGATACCATAGGTAAGATAAATCGTCGTGCCGATATACCCCAACTGAATTACGTCCAAGCCAAAGTTTTGGCTCAGCGCAGGTTTTACATAATCCAAATTTTTGCGGGTGAAATAAAACAAGGCATAACCAAAGTACATGCCGAAGAACATCTTAATACGCCAGTTACGGTACAAACGCTTAATCTGTGCCTCGTCGGAAATAGGTGTTCCGTCCGGCAAAGGTTTAAGCCAACCTACTAATTTTGCGAACATTCTTGTCTCCTATTTATAATTTAACGTGCAAAAGCCGCGCGTCAACACTCTCCGGCGCTGGCTTCCCGCCGGGGCGCTCCCTCGATTAGAAAGTGGACGAGCAGTAATGCAGAAGTTTAAGCAAATCATTTGCTTACATATCAATTATAACATATATGGGGTGTATAAAATCAAGTGTTTTCACCGTCGGTAAAAAAGATTTTTTCCGCGCGTTTTTTTAAGTTTTTCTGGACACCCTTTTTTATGCGTTTCGGAGCCCACTTTTACGCACAAAAAACCCCAGGCTTTTGGGGCCCGGGGTTTTTACTTAAAACTTACTTAATGTTCCGCAACCGGCATATCCGGATAGCCTTTTAAGACGTCGCGCAACTGTAAAATATCAGCCGCGGTGGTCGGTCCGGCGTTTTCCTGCAACAGGTTGTGGTGTTTATCCAACGTTTTAAGCGCACTGCAAATGCGGTTCAAGCGCTGGGTTTGTTCCAATACGCGGGGGGAATCGGCCGGGTTGAGTTCGCCATATTCCTGCAAGGCGCGTTTGGCTTCGTTCTGGTACTGGATGAACAATCTGTACGTACCAGCGGTGGTGGTGCCGTGTTTGATATCGGCGGCCAACTGGTCCAGTTCGTTAATCAGAACGCGCACATCTTCAAATCTGCCCTTGTCCATAGATTTGACTTTCTTTTTGGGCATCAATTTGGCGTACCACGGTTTAGCGGCTTCGGACATTACCGGCCCGTTATACACGCCTTCCGGCACATAGGTCAGTTTGACCTCTTTGGCTTTTGTATCAATGCCCATCAAGGAATCCGCCAGTTGATGATATTCGCGGTTAAGCATTACGGACAGGTGGTTTTTATCTAAAATCACCCCGTAAGACTTTACGATACCCTGCAATTTTTCCATAGAGCCCATTACCGTAGAAACGCCTTCCACTTCGCCGATGGCCACCAAACGGTTGTAAGACTGGGTCATTTGTTTGAGCATATCCGTCATTTTGTGTTCGGAACTTACGCCGTAGTCCACCATTTGTTTTTCCAATTTGGACAGCGTACCGTTCACTTCGGACAGGCGTCTGTAAGCGTTCTTTTTGCTGATACCAAACGACTCCGCGTTTACTTTGCCCGCTTCAATCGTTTCGGTTGTAATCTTCGGCTTGCGGAACAGGCCCAAGAAATCCTTGGTCAATCCCCAGTTGCGCGCGGCCAAAATGCTCGCTACCACCGCAGAGTAGCCCAAGATAAGGCGGTTCATACCCATAGTAAACGATTCGCCCGCATTACCCGTCAAGGCGGAGATTTGGTTTACCAAGTCAAGCGCCCATTGCGGCCCCATATCGGCAAAGCCGAAGGCAATAGCGGACGCCGTCAAAATACCAATCAAACCGTGGGAGTTAAAGACGGAGTAATCTTTACCCGCCAAACTACCCCAAGTTTTTTCGCGGCGTTCAATGCGTTTCAACTGCGCTTCTTTTTCGGCTTCCGTCAAAGAGGTATTCTCGCGGATAGCCACTTTTTCCTTCTGCATAGCCGCAGAAACCATATTCTGCAAGCGGACGGAGTCTAACTGGCCGGGCACAGCCGTAGCCATATAGTGCAATACACCGAAACCAGCCGTAGCCAACGCCAACGGGCCCGAATACGGCATAAGGGCAATAGCACCCGCCGTAAAGGCCAACATCGGCAGAGAGGCACCCGTCAACTGGTCGTCCGTCATTTTCTTGCTGGAAACCTGTTTGGACGCAAACTTACGGGTCATAGCCGTGGCGAACATAAAGCCGGCCACCAACCACTGCCCAACGTCGTTGCCCAGCGCGGCGTTAGCATCCTGGGAAAGCATCATCAAACTGGCCGCATAACTGGCGTACACCAATTTCACACGGCTGGCGATGTCTTTCACGTCGCGCGTATTTCTAAAATTCTGTTTGTATAAGTCTTTATCTTCGGCTACTTCCTTAGCCAGTTGTTCCTTGGAAACTTCCGGCACTTTGGCAGCGGCTTTTTCAACCGCTTTGCCCGCCGCCTTTACGCCTTTACCCATTTTGTAAATAGGCGTATTGAGGAAGAGCATTTCAGACGCGGCCAACAGCGTAAGGCCGATAGGAACCACAATCGTAAAGTTCAAACCGAACGAGGCCAACAAGCCCGTAGCCGCCGTTAAAGCCAAGCGGGACCATTGTTTATTTTCAGAGAAGTCCAAGTGTGCCGCCGTGCGGGCCACCGGGTTCTTATAGTAGTTAAGCAAGGTCTGAATAGACGTATTGGCCAGACTCGCCCCCAACACCAAGGCAAATGTAGGCAAAGCCAAAGAAAGCAAAGACAACTTACTTACATCAATCGTACCATACATACCAAGGCCCACTAATGCGAAGGTCAAGGCCGCGGCGGCACCGCCGTAAATGGCCTGAATCGTATTTTTATGGCCAATTTTGGTCATAAGCGGCATCAGTTTAGCAGCCACTAACGGGGTAAAATACCCGATACCGCTGACCAAGTTGGACATCAAGCCAGAGAGCCCCGGCAAGGATTTCAAGGCCGATTTAAACGGCCCTGTCAAAGAGGCGCCGGCATCGTTACCTACAAACAAAGCGTGCAAGGTCAGGAACTGTCTCAAAGAGTGCGGTTCATTAAGGTTAAGTTCCAAGTTAAGGCCCGGATTCTTCTCCAACATATTGGCCATAGCCAACATATCCGTAGAGTTATACGGCGTGTCAAGCGGTACCTGTACGGAACCATTGGCCTGGATTTCCTCTAACAGTTTGGCGGAGCGTTTGTTCGCACGAACCGCGGCCAAGTTACCGGACGGCATTACATATTTCCATTGGCCTGATTCGTCCAAGGCGAGAACAAAGCCTTTGGGAATTACCAAGCCCGCTTTTTCGGACAAGCCGAATTTGGACAAAAAGCGGCTGTACCAAGAAGCGTGCGGCTGGGACAAAATACCCACCGGCGCGCTGCTAAGTTTGCCGGACGCAGAGCGGTAATAGAACGGGATGTTGTTCGCATAGAAAACGCCTTGTTTGGTTTCCTTACCCGTCATTTTGTTCTTCGCCACGAAGCCCGTGGGGCGGCAAGAGGAAACGATTAACTGTTCGTTGATATCGGGCATAGACGGCACGATACCCGCAAAACTTTCCGTTTCCAAGGGCAAAACATTTACATTATCCCACGCACTGCGGACCTTCTTTTCCCAGTTCGGGTCGGAGGTAATCGTTTCCAATTCTCTTTCAAAGGAGGATTGGGCCGTAGCGTCGGATACCTCAGCAATGGCCGTATTTAACGACTGGGAAGCGTACAAGTGGTACAACGCCTTACCCAATTCTTCGGGATTTTCTTTTTTAGATTCAATCCAGCGTTGCGTTTCCACCGGCATTTTGCTGATGGCTTCGTTAAATTTACCTTGGTTGTACAAGGAAACTAAGGCCTGTTCTTTGTATTTTTGCGCGGCGGCGCTTTCCAAAATGGTGCGCAACTGCGTAGCCAAGGGGTATTCTTTGGATAAAATGTTTAAAGCCGTGTTATTGGCGGCACTTTCGGCATCTTTCGTGAACCACCCGCGCACGCGGTTGGTCATCTTATTTAACCACTTCGGGCTGACCGGAACAACACTGCTATATACCGTGCCCGCGTTGGAGGAAGCGGCAGGAGTTTCGGCCACGGCGGCTTCTCCGTCCGCGGCGGCAGGCGTATAAGCCACGTGCAAACCGTCCGGCAAGGTAATATCGCCCAGTTTTACATCTACTTTCGGCGTTGCGGCGCCCGCAGGTTTAGCAGGCGTTTCGGCTGCTGGGTCCGCCACAATTTGGCCTTTTTTACCGTTTAAGGCTACCCAATCAGCCGTCCCTTTGGCGGAAGCGTCCAAGTGGCGGGCGTTTAATTTGCTCCAATGAGTAAGCGCCGTGCCCGCATTGGGGGCCAATTTGGCCGCGTTCATTTCCGCCGCCGTTACGGGCGGAAGCGTTACGGGCAAATTGTTAGCCGTAACATATTGGCTGACACCGGCCCAAAAATCGCCGTACAGTTTACCGTTAATAGTGGAAAGTTGGGCCAATTTTTCAAGCTCCTCATACGCCTGCAACGTAATAAGCGAGCGGCCGATGACCACCTCGCTGAACGTTTTTAAGGCTTGGGGGGTTTTGTTATAAGCATCTAATAAAAGGGAGGCATCTTTTGCGGAACCGTAAAAGCCCAAATCCGCCGCGGCGGCCATTGCCTGGCCCCAAGCGGACAAGTCTTTAAGCCCATCGGAATTAGCAGGCAGACGGCCGATATCCGCCATTGTTACGTCTCTGTTTAAAGCGGAAGAAGAGCGGTAGTCGCGCAGGACACGCACATACGTTTCTTTGGCAAGAGTGGCCTGTTTTTGCGTAGTGGCAAAGCCCTTTTCCACCGTTACGCGCGTGTAAGCGTTTAACAGCAGTTGGTCGTGGGCGGAAGCGGTGCGCTGTACATTAAAAATTTGTTTAAATACATCGCCCGCATCCTTGGAGGAAAATTCCTTTCCGTCCAACAGGGTGTTGACTTCTTTTAATGTTTTAGAGGGAACATCCGCCGCGGCGGCTTTGGCGGCTTCAATGGTTCTGTCCAAGGATACAGATACCTGCGGATTTACGCCGACAGTCGGCACGGCAATTCCGCTGGGAGAAACGGAACCCGGCACCGTAGGCACGGTAACAGTAGGAACAGCAGTTCTAACGGTGGAAGCAGGCGTATTGACCTTTACCCGGGCAGCGCCACGCACCTTTCCAACATTTTTTCCGGCTGATTCTACGGCTCTTTCGGTAGATTTTACCGCTTTGCCCGCATTTTTCGGAATTCTAGACAGTTGGGCAAAGGAGGGGGTAAAACTCCCGAAGATAAGAGTGAAACTTAAAACTAACGAGATTAATTTATTCATATACTTGTCTCCCAAGAAGTACACTTCTGCTTATATCTTCATACTATCACAAAACCCGACGGATAACAAGGGCCAAAGGTCCCATTTTATATATGGGTCCTTGTGCCTATCTCCGTCGGTAGTGGTGTTCAATTATTATTGTAACACAAATTTTCCGCCGTGTCAGCCCCCTAGTAAGCAAAAACCCCGCCTTTTGGGCGGGGCCTTTTTATATAACTGTAAGACTATTTTGCGGCTTGTACGGCTTTGCCTTTGTTTTTGATAATAAACATCCAATCCTCAGTAGCGGTAGCCGACGGGTCCAAATGCAATTCATTTAAAGCCCCGCGGGAAACCAAGGTTTTGTGCACCGCATCCGGTAGCGCAACCACGTCCACGCCCTTAGAATTTTTTAAGACATAGGCCTCATCAAACGGCAAATTATGCGCCGTTGCATAGGTTTGCACGCCCTGCCAAAAATCCTTATACAGCGTATCGTTTAAAGAAACTTTCAAAAAGAAATCCTTTAATCCGTCCACCGCACCCATACTAAGCAAGGCACGGCCGACAATCACCTGGCTAATAGGTTTAAGAAACTTCGGGTGCGTCGTTGTAGGCCGCCAGCAAGGCATCCACGTGCGCTTTGGTTGCGTTGCCAAACATACCCATAGTCGTAGCGGCGGCCATTTTATTGGCCCAAACATAAACTTGGGTTGAAGGTAAGGTTTCTTTGCCAACTTTTACGCTGGTGGAAGACTCGTAGCCATAGTTGCGCCACATTACCTCTTCCGCTTTTTTCACAATTACTTCCGCATCTTTGGCCAAGTAGGGTTTATGGCTGGCAACCAGCAACGGGAAGTTATTAAACGCAAACTCATACTCTTTTTCAAACGTAAGGTCCTTGTCCATACGGGCCACTCTGTTTTCGTAATACTTAAACAGATCCTCTTCCGAGAGCGGGAGTTCCTCATTAAATAAATAATGCTGTTCAGACGTACCCTTTTCAGCCACGGTGGCACGGAGTTCTTTAAGCGCATTTAACGGGCGCGTTACCTGGGCTTCTAATTTTTACAAGCGGGCCTTGGGCAGGACGGGGGTAGTTTTTACCGCAGGGACCACCGGGGTAAAGGCCGTTGTATTTATTCTGCCAGCAGCCGGGGTTGTCACGTGCGGGGCAGCCGTAGGAACCTTAACCGCCACAGGAACGGTCGCCTTGGAGAGTTGGGCCGTGGGCACTTTTACCTTGGGAACGGCAACAGGCCGTACAGCCGCTTTGCCAGCCGCTTCCACAGCCTTAACCGCCCCGGAACCGGACTTAACCAAATTTTGCGCAAAAGCCGTTACGGCGTTAGCGCCAACGAACGCAAACACACTAAAAAGCACAAACCAAACGCGTTTCATATTTCCTCCCGGAAGTTTATTTAACATCCTTATATTTTAAGAATACTGCTATTATCCCCAGTTGTCAAGGGGAGTTTCTTTATTTTCTCTACCAATCGGCGTCCTTGCCCATTGCCGAAACAGGGAGTTCGTTCCCAAAGGTAAAGGTACGCGGCAATTCGTGTACGGTCAGCCGCTGGGCCAAATAGGTGCGGATAATGCCCAAATGCTCTTGGGTATAGCCGTCGTTAAGCACGATAAACGCCTTTAACCGCTCGCCCTCTTCCGGCCGCATTAAACGCACGCGGCAGGCTTTTACCGCCGGATGTGCGGCAAGGACTTCTTCCACCCGCTTGGGGAAGACATTTATCCCGGCCACCTGTACGCACGCGTCGCTGCGCTTTATGGGAATTAAAAAGCGACCCTGCGTAGCCTCTACTTCGTCTGGCAAGGTAAGCCACCCATTTTGGCTTTTGCGCTTAATTTGCGGCTGGTCGTCCGTCAAAGATACATCCCAAAACGGGAACAATTCAAAGGCATCCGTGCTGTGGTGGCGGCGGGCAATAGCGCCCGTTTCGCTTGCACCGTAAATTTCGGTAAATTGAGAAGCCCCCAGGCTATACAAGGCGTCTATAATTTCCTTTTTACAAGGCGCGGTGGAGGACATTGCGTGTACGCCCTTGGGAAACGGATTTTCCAAGCGGGCCCAATAGTTCCAAAACAGGGGGAACCCGGCTATTAAATCGCCCTCGTGCAAAATTTCGCTCCACGGTTGGGTAGGCAAGGCCGGCAACACCAAAACGGGCACATTTAAGGAGTGCGGGAGCGTAACGGTAAAGGTAAACCCGTACATATGGTTAGCAGGCACCAGCGACACCACGCGTTTTACGCCCTTAAAGTCCGGCGCCACGCCGTAGGCTTCTTCTTCAATCATTGCAAGCGTGTGAACACAGCGTTTGGGCGTACCCGTACTGCCAGAGGTCAAAAAGGTGAGTTGCCGCCCGTATAAAAAAGCGGCGTAGGCGTAGTCCGTCATCAAATCCAAGGACGAAAACACGCGCGGTTCATAGCCAAAAAAGATAGCGGCCTTATCGGACACGGTTTTTAAAATATCCTGCGGCAACTGTTCAAAAAAATCCGCTTTATTGTTCTCGTCAAACACCGCCAAAGAATCTGCCTTTTTGCGGGCCAACTCCGTGCGAAACATATCCGTCAGTATGCGTTTTACATCATTTAACAGTAACATAAGGCTCCGCCTCCAAAATCATTTCCGCCCCGGCAAAATTATCCCGCAGAGAAAACGCTTTTCCCTGGGATAACAAGCGCGCCGTTTCCACCGCATTATACGCGGCGGACGAATACGCGGTTTGCGCGGGGGCTATTTTATTATCCGTGCGGGCAAATTCAAATTTGGTAACCGTAAATAAAGTATGCGCCGTTGGCTTTAAAGACACCGCAAACGCGGCCGCGGAGCGTGTAAAAGCACCCGAACGCACCACAGGCGCAAAAAGCGCGGGATGTTTAGGCGCCACCTCGGCGGCTACGGGATTAATGTCCTCGGCCACCGCCACTAACGCATCCGGGCATAATCCGCGCTCCATAAATTGCTGGGCCGTAAGTAAGGCTCCCGCAAAGGAAAAATCAAACTGGCCCGTGGTAACGCTGGGGCCCGATAAATGCAGAAAAACGGACAAGGTATGCGCCGTAGAATTATGCACGGAGCCCGCAAAGGCGGTGGGGGAAGAAAGTTCGTCTCCGTCTGCAATAATGGTGTCCATAAATTTGCAGGTGCTTTCCAACGAGCCCGCCCCGACAGCCACACTAAGCCCGGTTTCCTTGGGACTAGCCGGGTCTATCCCCGCCTGCTCAAACGCGCGGAACGAGCACAACAGCGCATTTTTGGCAATGGCTTCCATACGGCGCAGTTGGCGCGGTTGGGCAAAGGGCGCAAAAGCGTCTGCCGTTGCATCGCCCAGTAAATAAGAAAATCCATTAATAAACAGTTTACCCATTGTAATCCTCCGCACCCAAGACAAGGGCCGCGTTGCACCCGCCAAAGGCTAGGGAATCGCTAATAGCCACTTTTTTAGAAAGGGGTTCTTTGGAAACGGTGGGAATAAGTTGCAGGGCTTCATCCGGCATTGAAAAGCCCGCCGTAGGGGGAAGCAAACGGCGGTTTAAGGCTGTTAGAGTTAATACGGCTTCCAACGCTCCCGCGGCGCCCAAGGTGTGGCCTGTAACGCCCTTGGAACCCCATACGGGCACGCCCGGCAATACCGCGCGGAAGGCGGCGGCTTCGGCGGAGTCATTGGCTTGGCTTGCCGTACCGTGCGCGTTTACAAAGGCCAAACCGGCGGCGGAAAGGCCCGCTTCCTTTAAAGCAAAATTTATGGCTTTTTTAAGGCCTTTTCCTTCGGGGTCCGGCGCGGTGGGGTGGAACGCGTCGCACGCATTGCCGTAGCCTAATATAAAACCTTTTGGCGTAAGGGAAAATTGTTCTTTTAGTTGCGGGCTGACAAGCAGCAGAGCCGCCGCCCCTTCGCCAATGTTGATGCCGTTACGGTTCTTATCAAACGGCTTACACTTATCCTTGGAAGCCACCAATAAACGTATAAAACCGTCATACGGAATTAAATTTATTTCATCCGTACCGCCGCAAAGCACCGCATCGCACAGGCCGCTTTCCAGCCAACTTTTCCCAAGGCCTACGGCGTCGGTGCCGCTTGCGCAGGCAGTTACCACCGTTTGAAAGGGCCCGGTAAAGCCAAAATAGCGGATGACGGCTTGCGCGGTAGAGGAAGCAAAATAATGGGCCAATTTGGCGGGGTCCTGTGCTGACACCTTTCCGGCGCGCCAACGTTCATATACATTAAAACAATGGAAGGACGCATCCACCGACGTACCGATAATCACGCCCACGCGGTACGGGCGAAGGGCGTCGGGTGTCAAGCCCGCCTGCAAAAAGGCCTCGCGCGCGGCCTTTAAAAAGAAGAATAAACTAATGCTTTGGTCTTGCGGTTTATCCGCCACTACCTCATCCGGCACCATAAAAACAGGGTACGAAGATGCATAAGCACTCTTTACGCGGGCCGTAGGCAATGCAAAGTGCGCACGCCCCAAAAGAGCCTGTTCAAATGCTTCGTCCGCCGTTTTGCCGCAGGCGCAAACGCACCCAGTTCCGGCTACCGCAACACCCTTATAAGTCATTATTTCTTCCGGTTCTTTTCCACGTATTCGGCCAAGGTGCCCAAATCTTTAAAAATGGCCCGGCCTTGCTGCATATTTTCAATCGTAATGCCGTATTTCTTTTGCAAGAGCATAATCAGTTCCACAGCGTCCAAACTGTCCAACCCCAGGCCTTGTTCACCGAAAATCGGGTCGCTGGCGCCGAATTTGGACAAATCTGCTCCGCCCAAATCAATGCCCGTGGCAATCATCTCTTTAATTTCATCAATCGTTTTCTGCATAGTTACTCCACAAATTAAAATAATTGAAAAACTGATATGGATATTTTATACAAAATTTTTCCAACTCGTCCACGAATTGTTGCGCGTAGGGCACATAATTTTCCTTCTTGGGTCCCAATTCGGGGATGCGTAGCACTTTTACGGTCTGCGTGGCAAACCGCCCGCGATTTTCCCACGGGAAGAACTGCACCACCACCGGGGCCCCCGTGGCCGCCGCTAAGCGGTAAAAACTATACGGCACTTGTATTTTCCCACCTAAAAAGTTCACGCTTACCACGTTCTTTTCCGCTCCAAACACGCGGTCCGCCATTGCGCATAATACTTCGCCCTTTTGCAGGGCGACCATCATTTCCGGCACTCCGCCAAGCGGCCCCGCCGGGTTAATCTGGTTTAAACGCGCAAAGCGGTGCCCGTGCTGGGCGACAGTTTTGTCGTTATCCTTGGGGTTGCGGTAATACACCACATTTAAGGGGGCGTTTATAAAAGTAGCCAAATTGACGGCCATTTGCCAGCACCCGGCGTGCGCGGTCAGCAAAATTAGGCCTTTTCCTTCGGCTAACAACCGACGGCACAGGTTGCGCTCCTCATCGGTAGAGGATACGCCCGTTTGCCCCAAAATTCCCAAGGCGGCCCTATCAATAAGCGTGCGCCCAAAGGTTAAATTTAAGCGGTAGGTGTGCTTAAAAAATTGCCACTTGGAGCGGGGGGAAAAACGGCGCGCTATATACGCCCGCGAACGCGCGGACACCGACGGCATAAGCGAATACGCCAATACCACCATATACAAAAACGCATACGCCAAAGTTCTCCCGCCCACAAAAATAAGCGCGTACATAAATTGGTGCTTTAATTTAGAGGCCAAACTGCGCCCGGTTTCATTTTTCCCTTGCACACAGCCCCCTGTTTACCAAATACCCAATGCTCCACACCACTAAAAAAGCGCACAGCGCAAGCAGGGGCGCCACAATGCACGACCCCAGCACCCACTCCCATACGCGCTGCCAAAATTGGCGGCCCAAGGTAGTCAAGTTAAATTCTGTTAAAAACCGCCCGTAACGCAGGAAAAAGCCAACCTCTATGCAAAGCGCAGGCACAAGGGGGCCAATACAAAACTTTTCAAACGAAATCGTCAAAATACGGTTTAAATTCCACCACCCGGCCCCGCCAAAAAGCATTAGTTGGCGAATCCCCGGCAAGGCAATCGCCCCGCAAAAAATACCCCACGCGGCGGAGAGGGCGTTTTTGGTAATATTGCCCGGGGTTTTTAAATTTAAAACCAAGGCTTCCCAATACCCGCGCTTTTCCACCTGCCCCGCGTTATCCACAAAATACTGGCGGTGCGGAATAGGCAACATAGAACGGACAGTCAAATGCGTATTGAGTACCGTTAGGCGCAGGTTGTCTTTTAGTTTGCTAAAATGCGACACCCGCGTTTTGGGGTACGCTACCGACACAGGCACCTCCACCAGCGGAAACCCGGCCCATAGTGCGCGCACGGCAATTTCCACCTCAAAGGCGTAGCGCTTTGAAAAACATTTGATATGGTTTAAAATTTCCACGGGATAGCAACGGTAGCCGCTTTGGATATCGTTTACCGTTTTGCCCGTTTGCAAATGGACCCAAAAACCGCCGAATTTGCGCCCAAACTGCGAGGATTTGGGAGCGTCCTGGGCAAACTGCCGTACCCCGATAATAAGCGCGTGCGGGTGCTCTTCGGCGGCCTTGGCAAGCAACGGGTATTCCGCCGGGTCTAATTGCCCGTCCGCGTCTATGCTGACGATATGGCTAAACCCGTGCGCGGCCGCCCATTTAGCGCTTTCCTGCAAGATAGCGCCCTTACCCCGGTTTTTTTCAAAGAGGACCAAGGTAACCGGGAGTTCCTTCAACACTTCTGCGGGCGAAACATCGCTCCCGTCGTCAAACACCGCCACATTTGGATTTTGGTCCAAGCACCGCCGGACCACACTTTTTAAGGTGGTTAAGTGGTTGTAGTGCGGGATGACGATAAGCAGTTTCATTTATTTTCTTTCCAACGGGCTAAAAAGGGGCGCGTAAAGGCGGGCCACTCAAAAAGCAAATTAAAATCTTTATCCACCATTAACTGTACGGTGCAACCGCGGGCCATTACCTTTTGGTTCTTGTCCAGCACGGTAAAATCGTAATTGAGGCGGGCGGCCTCGGTGTAAAAAAGCCGGGCCTTAATCTCGTATGTTTCGCCGTATTGCAGGGGGGCCAAATAGTCGGTCTCCAAGCGGCGGACGGGAATCATCACCCCGTGGTTATAAAAATCTTGGTAGCCTATGCCCAAACTGTCGCCCAACGCCACGCGGGCGTCCTCAAAAAATCCCGCGTAATGCCCGTGCCACATAATGCCCATTGGGTCAATTTCGTTAAAGCGCACCGTACGAAAGACGGATTTTTCAAGCGGCTTTGGGGAGCCGGGCTCGGTGGTAAAATAGGATATGTTTTTCATAAAACCTCTTTAAAGGAACAAATCAGTTGGCTTAATTTTTTGCCCGTTTCGTCCGTCAGTTCGGCCAAATATTGGCCGTCCGGGCGGGGGAGAAACACTAAATTTACCCGGCAATTTGGCAAAATGGGGCGCATAAATTTAGCGCGCGAAACGCCGGAAATTTCCTGTTTTTTACCGCTTTGGCGGCTAAACGCGTCGGCGCACAAGCCCATTTGGCATACCGCAGGCAACAGCGGATTGCCCGGAAAATGGCCTTTAAAGGCCGGGAAATCCGCCGGAATATGATACAAAAAACGGCCTTCCTTTTGCGCTACAAAGCAAGCGGACAAGGCTTCATTTAATAGCATAATAAATCTCCTTGGGTTTTAATGTGCAGGGCCCCGCGGCTGGGAGCGTCCTTATACACAAACTCCTTTTGCGGGCAAGGGGTGATTAATTGCGCCCGCGCCATACGCCCAAACCCGCCCACCAACCGCGCCGGGAGTTGCGGCATTTTGGAATAAACGGCTATTTCCGTTGGCGTAACGAATAAATCGGCCAGTTTGCCGCCCATTACGGACAATACCACAAAACGCACGCCGCCCTCTTTGGGTTCAGCAAGTGCGGTAAAATCAAGCCCATACGGCTGATATACGCCCGATAAACACACCGCTTGGCGGGTGTTTACCTGCTCCGCCGGGGCGGTTTTATACACTAGGCCCGATGAGCACGCACTTAAAAAAAGGCTAAGTAGTAAAAGCGGTAAAAATTTCATTTTTGCTCCAAAAACGCGGGTAAAATAAATAACGACGCCAACATCGCTCCACCCACACCTAAAAAAGACGACAGCCCCATTATAAATAATACCCCGTGTTTAGCGCCAATCAGCACGCCAAAGCCCGCCAAGGTGGATAACCCGGCCGCCAGCAGGGCAGACGGCGGGTAAGCGGTGGGCTTGCCCGCTTGGTTTTTCATCACCTGGAAAATACCGTAATCTATCCCAAGGCCCATTAAAAGCGGTAAAAATACCAAGATAAACAAATTTACCCTCACTTGTAACAGCCAAAAACAGCCAAAGGTAAACCCCGCCGCCAACAGCACCGGGATAAAGGTTAAAAGCGCAGTTTTTAACTTTTTAAACGTCAGCCAAACCGCCACCAAGTTAAAAAGAAACGCCAAAAGCACAATTTTAAGGGCTTCGCGCCCGACGGCCCCGATTAAATCGCTTTTCAACTCATCCGCCGCCACAAATACCGCTCCCGTCTGTTGGGCCGCTTCCCGGTAGCGCGGTTCATTGGGCACAATGTTTACCACGGCACTCCGCCCGTCCGGCAGGGAAACCACCGGATTATAAAGGGCCGTAAAATTAAACGAGTCCGGCGCGGGGGCGTTTAAAATACTTTCAAAAAACGGCGCAAACCCTACCGGCTTTAACCCCAGTTTTTGCGCTTCTTCCGACACCAACAGCCGCGCGTAATTGGCGCGCGAAGCACTCCAAAAACTGCGCCAATGCGCCACATTTTCAGCACGCAATTTGTCCGACGGCAACACCCCGGTTACGGCCAGCGGCAAGGGGAAAGATTCGTTGTTTTCCAATGCGCTTTCTTTACTCTCCCCAAACACAAATAAAAGCGCGTTATTTTGCGCGGTTTTAGCAAATACAGAATCAAAAACCGCCTTATCTTTTTTAAAAGCGGGGGTGGAAGCGTTTAAATCCTCCACATTGCCGCTAAATTGTACGCGCCACACGCCAAGCACACCAAACAAAATAAGCCCCACGCTTACCCACACTGCCACCCGGCGGGACAAGGGGGGCACGCTACAAGCATAAGCGGGCTTTTTTACTTCACCCAACTGGGTCCAATAGTGGGGGAAAACATACAGCGCCAGCGCCAAGGACAGCGTCAGCCCCGCCACCGAGAATACGGCAATTTGCCTAAATAACTCCACAGACGAGCAAAAAAGCGCCAAAAAGCAAAGCGAGGACGTCATAAAATTGCACAAAAGGTGTTTTTTCATATGGGATAGCGTTTCATAGGCTGGGGTATTTTCTGCGCCACGCAAGGCAAAAAACACATATACGGAATAATCCACCGACAGACCCGCCACCACGCTCCCAAAGCCTAGCGTAATGCCCGACAAATGCCCAAACACCGCATATGTTATCAGCGCGGCGGGCGGCAAAATAAACACCGGGAGCAGGTAAATTAAAAGTGCGCTTTTATGGCGGAAGAAAAAGATAAAAACAGCCGCCAAGGCGAGCAAGGCCAACACGGAAATTTTAATGAGGTCCGCCTGAATTATACGGACGTTTTCCACCGTGTAGCGCAGGGCCCCCAAATAAAACGCGTGGACGGCCGGCCCCAATTTTTGGGCCGCCTGCTGAAAAGCGTCCGCAAAGTGTTGGGCCGCCTTAAAATCTGCGGTTTGGCCCGGGAAATCATACGGACCGATAAGCGTTTTGCCATCCTTGGATGATAAAAAACCGTCTTGGTATTCAAGCGCCGTACCTGTGCCGAAAGCGGCCAGTTTTTGCGCCATTAATTCCGTAAAATTTAAGGGGTCCAGCGAAATAAAATCTTTCAGCAAAAAGCCCTGAAAGGAAAGTAAATTTTCGTAATTGGCGGCCATACGCTTTTTTACAAATTCCGGCGTAAGGCGTAATGCCAGTGTTTGCTCGTCGTCCGCCGAAAAGCGGTACGGGAGCGCGCGGTAGAGCGTTTGGGCGTAGTCCGCACCCGGAGTGGGGGGCAAGGATAATAAATCCGCCTGCGCCAGTTCTGCGCGTAAAGTATCAGCCGCCAAAGAAGCCTCTTCGGCAGACGGGGCGGAAACCCCGATAAAAACTTTTTTGTTAAGCGGGGAATATTCAAACAGTTCCACCCGCTCCCGCACGGAAGCGGGAATCATTGCGTGGATATTTTCGTCCGGTTTTAGGCGCGTTAAACCCCACGCGCACCCAAGCACCGCAAGGCCCAACAGCAAGGCAACGGGCTTTTTGTACCGGGCAAAAAAGTTCCACACGCTCATTTAAACGTGCCCTCCGCCAGCGGCTTATTAATCTGGGTTTCCGTAAAGGACAAAACGGTATAATCGCCGCCGGGCTCCGTCATTTGGATTTTAGATAAGGCCTGCGGATTATCCGCGGCGAACCAAACGGAAATTTCTTCCAGCATTTTGTTTTTGTCCGAAAGCGGCTTTAAGCGCACGCCGCCCTCAAATACTGTAATTGCATATGTCTTGGAAAGCGTTTGCAAATCAAACGACAGCCACACCAGCATTTGCGCGGCAATATTGCGCGCCATAACGCCCTTTACGGGTGTTTTTTTGCCCTCTTCCAGGCGGTAGGCGGAAGAGCCGTCCAAGATAAACCCGTTTTTAAACGGCTTTTGATATTCCCAGCGGATACGCGCCGGGGATTTTTCAAACGAGAAAACGCCCTCGCTGACGACGGGCTCGGTTAAAAGGGCCATATGCTTTTCCTGCGTAAAGCGGCTGTGAATTGTTTGGACGGCTGAAAAGCGCGCGGCAATTTGCGCTAGGTCATCCGTCTTTTGCGCGATGTTTTGCACGGGGGGAACTTCGCCTGCACACTCGGCCTTTTGGGCAGGCTCCGCCCACGCAAGCGGGGTTAAAAACAACGATAAAACAAGCAATAAAATTTTCATTTCATCTCCGGCGGGATATTGCCTTCCCACATAAAAATATACACAGTTCCTTCGGCCAGTTTGTCATTTCCGCGAAACACCGTCCCCGATACGATGCGCGTACCCATAAAGTCGTCCTGTTGGGTTACTTCGGTGGTTAATTCTTCGCCCGCGCGCGCGTAAGAAAAAACACGGAAATTGCGCACGCTGACCAAATACCCGCCACCCTCGGTGGACAGCCCGACAAATTTGCGGCGCTGTGCCTCGCAGGCGGCGAAACTCTGCGCCATAATTTCGCAGAACGCTTCGGGCGCAAGCGTACCGTCCGCACGCAGGAAAAGATGATTTTTATGAATCACGCTCTTCACGCGGCAGACGGCGTTATCTACACTTAAAATTTCGTCCACCAGCCGCATCGGCGGCTTATGGGGAACCAAGGTTTCAACAGGGGAAAAGGTAGTCATTATTTACCCGTTATGGCCGCGCGGTAAATGGCCAAATCCAAGTTGCGCACCCACTTGTTGTATTGAGGGTGGATTTTATTCTTTTTAGCATTGTAGCGCATATTGTCGCTTCCGGCGTACTCAATAGAATAGGTGTTTTGCGTATAGGGGATATACACCTCCACCGTATGCCCGCGCGCCACCAAAACGCCCTTCATCAGGTCCGGGTGGACAACACTCATCGTCCAGCGTTTAGCAGAACCACCCTTCAAAATAGCCTGCTGCATCGTGGTATTTTCGGCCAAAATAACGGTTTTGTTCTCCACCTTATACACCGGGGCCAACGAACGGCAACCCGCCGCCATAAGCCCGGCCATTAAAACCAGTAGTAAAGTTTTCTTCATAGGGTCTCCTTTTCAAGTTCCTGCATAATTTGCTTTTTGACCGTTTGTGCCATTTCCAAATGCGCAAGCGGCCCCGTAAACGCCCCCGGCATTAACGCCGGAAGGGATTTCAAAACGATTTTGGCGGGGTGCAATTTGATTGTACCTGCTGGTAACATTTTACCTGTGCCGCCAATCGCCACCGGAACCACGGGCAATTTTAAAAGTTCCGCCAAATAAAAGGCTCCGCTTTTAAAACGCGCCTGCGGATTTTTGCGCGACCCCTGCGGAAACAGCACAATATCGCACCCGTTTTCCACCGCAATTTTACAACGCGCGAGCATTTCCTCGGGCGAGGTCTTTTCCGCGTCCATATAGCCGGCGGCCTGCATTACCGGGCGGAAGAACGGCAGTTTAAACACCCACCCCTTGGTAATATACACTACATTAGTAAATCCCAGCGCGGCCACCGTGTATAAGTCCAAGGCCGAAGCGTGGTTGGCCGCCACAATGCACGGCCCTTGCGGGCGCGGGGCGCGCTCCTCTTTCCAGCCGCTGGAACAAAGGCGCATACAAAACAAAATACCTTTGGACTGGATAAACACAAATTTCCGCACATTTTTGCCCGATTTACCCGGAAATAACCACAAAAACGGCCCGGCCACTAAGCCGGAAAGAAAAAGCCATAATATAGCCGAAGTGCCTATTATGGCTGTGTTAAAAAGGGTGCGCAGGGCGTACATATTATTTGGCTTCGTGTTCGCGGGCCAATTTTTCAATAAAATCATACAAATCGCCCAACGTAACGATAGAGCGGATATCGTAGCCTTGGCGCAAGGTCATACCGAACTTTTGCTCCAATACTACCACCATATCCACCGCATCCAAACTGTCCAGGCCCAAATCGGTCTGCATATGGGAGGCAGGCTTTAACTGTTCGTCGGTCAGTTCAAATTCTTTTTTAAGCGCTTCGTTGGTTTTGTTGATAATTTCTTCTCTCGTAATCACAGGGGTCTCCTTAATACGGCGGTGCAGTTGTTCCCGCCGATAGCAAAACTGTTTTTAACAATAATATTTACCGGGCGTTGTTCTTGGGTGCGCACATAGGAAAGGGGCGCGCAACGCCCGTCCAATTTTTCCAAATTTTGGGTGGGGAGCAAAACGCCTTCTTCCAGCATTTTCAGGCAGGCTATCGTTTCCAGCCCGCCGCTGGCACCCATACTGTGCCCCAAGTGGCCCTTTAAACTGTTTATTTTTACGCCGGAGCCGAACACCGTTTGCGCGGCTTGGCTTTCGGCAATGTCGCCGATAATGGTGCCCGTGGCGTGCGCGTTTAATAAGTCCACGGCTTGCGGCTCTATGTGTGCATCCGCCAGCGCGTTTTGCATACACTCGCGCAAGGTTTGGGCGGACGGATAGGCCATATTTTCCGTTTCCGTATTGGAGGAAAAGCCGATAATTTCAGCCAAAATTTTGGCTCCGCGCGCCTTGGCGCTTTCCTCACTTTCCACAAATAAAAGCCCGCACCCTTCCGAGGCCACTAGCCCCGTGCGGTTTGCGTCAAACGGGCGGCAGGCCTCGTTGGGTGTATCGTTAAAATTGTAACTGGTGGCCTGCATAATATCAAAACAGGCGCTAAACATCGGGTGATATTCCTCGGTCCCGCCACAAAGGGCTTGTTTTACAAAGCCCGCCTTTACCGCTAAATACGCAAGGCCAATATTCATTAGCCCCGTAGCGCAAGCATCGCTTGCCCCCACGCACGGACCGTTTATTTTTAACGCCTGCGAAACCGTAGCCAGCGGCGAGTGATTCATAATTTGCAAAAAATCGGAAGTTTTAACCAGTTCCAAATGGTTCCCGTGGCAGTAGCCCGTAATTTCCATCCATTTGGAAATGCTGTTAAGTGTGGAGCCCATAAAAAAGCCCAAGCCTTGCGGGGCTTTTTCATAGCCGGCCTGCAAAAGGGCTTCCTTGGCCGCCGCATAGGCGTACAAGGCCATACGGCTCATAGAACGGCGGTCCCGGCGGGGAATATAGGAATAATCCATTTCCGGCACGGTGGCGGCAACCTTGGTTTTAACCATTGGCAAAGATTGCAAGGCCTCTACCGGGTGCATACAGCCACGGCCCGCTTTAAGCCCTTCCCATAGCGCCTTTACGCCCGCCCCATAGGGGGACGTGGCTCCTGCGCCGGTAATGACAACTTTGGTAGGAATATTCATAAGGATATTATACTATTTATCCGCGTGCGGTTAGGCTTACATACACACGCCACCGTTTACCTGGAAAGCCTGCCCCGTAATGTAGGAGGCTTTGTCCGAACACAAGAAGGAAACCATATCGGCCACTTCCTGCGGGCGGCCCAAGCGGCGCAGGGGGATTAAGGGCAAAATCTTATCCATAGGCAGGCCCGTGAGCATTTCCGTTTCAATAAAGCCCGGGGAAACCGCGTTTACCAAAATATTGCGCTTGGCCACCTCTAACGCTAAACTGCGCGTAGCGCCTACAATGCCCGCCTTGGCGGCGGAATAGTTGGTTTGGCCGGGGACGGGGGCGTGCGCGGCGGCGGAAGCAATATTGACAATGCGCCCCTGCTTGGCGTGAATCATCGCGGCCAGCACGGTTTTGGTTACATTGTGGAACCCGCCCAAAACGGTGTTAATTACTTGGCTCCACTCGTCATCCTGCATCCAAATAAGCAAATTATCCTTGCGGATACCCGCGTTGTTTACAAGCGCGTAAGGCGCTTGCTTTTCTAAAAGCGGGTTTAAGGCGGCGCGCACGGCGGTAGCGTCGGCTACGTCAAAGGGCAGTAAGATGCAGGCGGCTCCCTGCGCTTCCACTTGTTCCTTGGCCTTTTGGGCGGCTGCGTGGTTGGAGTGGTAATTCAGCCAAATATCAAAGCCGTCCTTGGCTAATTGTACGGCTATGGCCAGGCCGATACCGCGGCTGGCGCCTGTAACTAATGCAATTTTGCGGGGGGTGTGGTTCATTGTAAACTCGTTCCAAATTAATTAAAATAGAAATATAGATATGATAACTAATAATAACACAAAAAACAATCAGCCCTACCGCCGGGCCCGCAAAAACACCCGCACAATGGCGGATATTGCGTTTGACGCGCAGAAAATCGCTTTTGCGCCTATCAGTTTTCAGGCCGCGCTCGCCCTGCGTGATTTGGGTATTTTGGAATTTTTAAATAATACGCCCGCGGACGATAAAACCATCGCCAAAAAATTAAAATTATCCCTTTATACCGTGCAAACCCTGCTGGAAGTGGGACTTGGGTTGGATTTAGTAACCTTGCAAGACGGCGTGTACAGCATCAGCAAAACGGGCTGGTTTATTTTGTGCGACCCGATGACCCGCGTGAATATGGACTTTGTAAACGATGTTTGCTACCAAGGGATGTACACCTTAAAGGACTCTTTGGTAAAGGGCAAACCCACGGGGTTAAAGGTCTTCGGCAAGTGGAAGACGGTTTATGAGGGGCTTTCCAAACTGCCCAAAAAGAACCGCACCAGTTGGTTTGCGTTTGACCATTTTTATTCCGACATTGCCTTCCCGGCTATTTTGCCCTTGGTGTTTGAACTCAAACCGCACACTATTTTTGATATCGGCGGCAACACCGGCAAATGGGCCAAAAAGTGCCTGGACCACGACCCGCAGGTAAAAGTGGGCATTGTGGACCTACCCGGACAATTGGCCGTAGCCAAAAAGAATTTAAAGAAATACAAGAACCGCGTTTCCTTCCACGCCGTCAACCTCTTGGACGGCAAATCGGTTATCCCCGGCGGAGCGGATGCTTATCTGATGAGCCAATTTTTGGATTGCTTTTCTAAGGACGAGATTGTCTCTATCCTTAAAAAAGTAAAAAAAGCGGCTGATAAGAACGCCCGCATCTACATTTTGGAACCCTTATGGGACCGCCAAGAATACGCCGCCAGTACATTTTGTTTAAACCACACCTCGCTTTATTTTACGAACATTGCCAACGGCAACAGCAAAATGTATTCGCTGGGGGAAATGGAGGAGTGCATCAAAAAGGCAGGGCTGAAAACCGAAAAAGTATTTGACGGGGTGGGCCGCTTTGCCTATACGTTAATCCGCTGCACGAAATAACGCTTATGAAACTGAAAACGCCGCACATTGCCTATAAATGGCTGATTTTTTCCGTAACGGCCATTGGGGTTTTTATGTCCACGCTGGACGGGGGTATCATCAACGTGGCCCTGCCTGTAATGGCAAAGGATTTAAACGCCAATTTGGAGCGAATCCAATGGGTAGTAAGCATTTACCTGCTTACCACCACCTGTTTTTTGCCCGTATTTGGCAAACTTTCCGATATGTACAGCCGCAAATACCTGTATTTGGCGGGCTTTTTGCTCTTTGGTATCGGCTCTTTTTCGGCGACGTTTGCGCAAAGTTTAAGTTGGATGATTTTCTCGCGCGCCCTGCAAGGGTTGGGAGCAAGCGCGATGATTTCCAACTGCCAGGCCATTATTGCCAAGGCTTTTAAAGGCAAGGACCGCGGTCGCGCCTTGGGCGGCATTGGGGCAATGGTGGCGGCGGGCTTTTTGGCAGGCCCTGCGGTGGGCGGCTTTTTAATTCAGCATTGGGGTTGGCAATCGGTATTTTGGATAAATGTGCCTATCAGTATGCTGGGCATTTGGCGCGGAATACAAATTATTCCGCACTTTAAGCCCGTAGAACAAGTGAAACTGGACTGGAAGGGCGCGGTTTGCTTTATTTTATTCTGTTTTTGCTTCCTCTATGCGTTAGACGAAGGGGAAAACCAAAAGTGGACCTCTTTCCTTATTATCGGCTCGTTTGCGGCGGCGCTTATCTTTTTTGCGGGATTTTATTGGCGCGAAAGAACCAGCCAAACGCCCTTTATCGGCCTGTCTCTCTTTAAAATACAGGCGATTTCGTACGGCTGTATCGTCTCTTTGCTGGGGTTTATTGCGCTAAACTGCAACGGTATTTTGTTCCCGTTTTATATGGCTAATGTTATGCACTTAAACCCGGTGCATATGAGTTTGCTGTTAATGCCGTTCCCGGTGGCCCTTGCTATTTCGTCGCCGTTTTCGGGCTGGCTTTCCGAGCGGTACTCGGCGCGCCTGATTACCACCGTAGGCTTTGGGTTTATTATCATCGGGACCGCTATGTTTGTGGGCATTGGCAAAAATCCCTCTTATACCTATATTGTAATTGCGCAAATGATTATGGGCTGTGGGTCGGGCACGTTTCAGGCCCCCAACAATAACACCATTGTCAGCGCCGCACCCGCCGACCGCTTGGGTATGGTGGTCAGTTTAAGCGCCTTGGCTCGTAATATGGGGGCGGTAATGGGGATTGCGCTATCGGTGCTTATCTTTTCCACCATACGCCGCCATTATGTAAATATCGGGGCGGACTATGAAACCTCTTTTATGAACGCTTACCAATATTCAATGATTTTCTGCATCTTGGTTTCGCTGGCGGCGGCGTACTTCTCGGCCGCGCGCGACAAACGCAAGAAACGCAAGGCGCAGCCGCGGGGGTTCTATGAAACGACGACCGCTTAACCTTTCGCGCAAGTGGCTTATTTTTACCGTTACCGCCACCGGGACCTTTATGGGCACGCTGGACGGCGGCATTGTAAACATCGCGCTTCCCTCTATGGCGGGGGAATTTAACGCCGATATTGAAAGCATCCAATCTGTCGTAAGCGTGTATTTGCTGGCAGTAACCTGTTTTTTGCCTGTATTTGGCAAACTTTCCGATATGTTTAGCCGCAAAAAGATGTATTTAAGCGGTTTTTTACTATTTGGTATCGGTTCGCTGTTGTGTTCTTTGGCGGGCAATTTGCCGCTGATGATTTTGTCCCGCGCCGTACAAGGATTGGGAGCAAGCGCAATGATGGCTAACGCGCAGGCAATTATCGCCAAAGCCTTTGTGGGTAAAGACCGCGGACGCGCGCTAGGCGGCGTGGGGGCTGTGGTGGCCTTGGGCTCCTTGGCGGGCCCGGCGGTAGGGGGCTTTTTAATCCAGCATTGGGGCTGGCAGTCGGTCTTTTGGGTGAATATCCCCGTCAGTTTAATCGGCATTTGGCGCGGCATACAGATTATCCCGCGCTTTAACCCGAAAACCAAAATCCGTATGGACATCAGCGGGGCGGCCTTTTTTATCCTATCCAGTTTAAGTTTCCTCTACGCTATGAACGAGGGCCCCAACAAAGCCTGGACCTCGCCCGTTATCTTGGGCGCGTTTGCGGCGGCGGTGGTGTTTTTCCTGCTGTTTTACTACCGAGAGCGCACCAGCAAAACACCCTTTATTGGCCTGGACATCTTTAAAATTCCGGCCATTTCCTACGGCTATGTGGTGGCGGTGCTGGGCTTTATGTCTATTTTTACCAATGCGGTGTTATTTCCGTTTTATGCGGCGGATATTTTGCACATTGACCCGGTGCAAACGGGCCTACTCGTCTTGCCGTTCCCGGTGGCGCTTGCCATTTCGTCCACAATTAGCGGCGTACTGTCGGAGCGGTACTCGGCCCGGATTATTACCACCGTGGGGCTTGGCTTTGCTTTTACGGGCGCTATGCTTTTTGCCTTTGTCGGCGCAAAACCGTCCTTTGCTTACATTGTGCTGGCGCAGGTGATTTTCGGCTGTGGGTCGGGTACGTTCCAAATTCCTAATAATAATACGGTTATCAGCGCGGCCCCCAAAAATAAACTGGGCATTGTGTCCAGCGTAAACGCCCTGGCACGCAACGCCGGGATGATTATGGGCATTGCCTGCTCCGTGGCCATTTATGCGGCGGTGCAAGGCCATTTTGAGCACGCGGGGGCGGATAGCGAAACCGCTTTCTTGCGCGGCTATCAGGCAGCAATGTTTTTAGGCGCGGCCTTAGCGGCGGTTGGGGGAGTCATATCGGCTAAGCGCGACTAATAACCCCTTTTTCTACACGAAAAAACCCGCTCCAAGGAGCGGGTTTTTTATCTGGTTCAAACAGAAATTAGAAGTTTTCCGGGTGAATCATAAAGTAAGCCTGCGGATGAGCGCACACGGGGCACACTTCGGGGGCTTTTTCGCCGATGTGGACGTGGCCGCAGTTGGCGCATTCCCACATTACGATACCGGCTTTTTTGAAGACTTCGTTGGTTTCCACATTGTGCAGGAGTTTGCGGTAGCGTTCTTCGTGCATTTTTTCAATCTTGCCGACGGCTTCAAACAAGAAGGCGAGTTTAGTAAAACCTTCCTCTTTGGCTTCCTTGGCGAAGGTGGCATACATATCGGTCCACTCGTAGTGTTCGCCATTGGCGGCATCTACCAAGTTTTCAGCCGTGGTGGGGATATTGTTATCGTGCAAGGCTTTAAACCAAAGTTTAGCGTGTTCTTTTTCGTTGTTGGCGGTTTCTTCAAAAATTTTAGAAATCTGCACAAAGCCTTCTTTTTTAGCCTTGGAGGCGTAATACGTATATTTGTTTCTGGCTTGCGATTCGCCCGCAAAAGCCGTCATTAAGTTCTTTTCCGTCTTGCTTCCTTTCAATTCCATATGGTCTCCTATTTTATCCTATTTGTTGCCGCGGCACTTGTTGCATAGTCCGCGCACTTGCAAATTAATCTGTTTTATTTCGCCCCAATGCGCCACATCCGCAGGCAAAGGCAAGGACTCGCCGTCCTTTAAAAATACGTCATACACTTCCCCGCAGTTCGTGCACACAAAGTGGCAATGGGGACGCAAATCCCCGTCAAAGCGCGCCTTGGACGAAAGCCCGACACGCATAAGCAAATCCATTTCTTCCAGCGACGCTAACGTGCGGTACACGGTATCCAAAGACACATTGGGCATCGTCTTGCGCACCGCCAAAAACACTTTTTCCGCGCTAGGATGTTCGCACGAGGCCGCCACCGCGCGGAAGATTTCCCGCCGTTGGTTGGTTACTCTTAACCCTCTTGCGCGGCATTGGTCTTCAAAAAAGGCCAAGCGTTTTTGCAATTCGTCGTTTTGTGTGTTGGTTTGCATAGTTTTTAAATTATTAATAATAATTCCTATTAAGAGTATAGCATATTTGAAAATAAAATCAAATTTTTTCTTTTTGTATAATATAGAAAACCTATATATATGAACCACAACGAACTTAAAAATACCGTTTTTCACACCGCTATTATTGGCGCAGGCGCCGGCGGCCTTTTTTGCGCGGGCAGTTTTTCAAGCCCCAAAGTATTAATAGAACACAACACCCACCCGGGCCGCAAAATAAGCGTTTCGGGCGGAGGGAAATGCAACTTTTCCAACCGTTTTGCGCGCGCTACGGATTACGCCTGTACAAATAAACACTTTGTCAAAAATGCCTTAGCCGCATTAAAACCGCAGGATTTTGTTTCCCTGCTGGACGAAGCGGGGCTAAAATGGGAAGAGCGGAAAGACGGGCAACTCTTTGCTATGGACGCTCGGGACATTGTGCGCTTTCTCATCCGCCGCGCACGCGAAGCAAATACCCAAATTTTAACGGACACACAAGCCCTGGATATAAAGCAGGAAAACGGTCTGTTTGTGGTCAATACCTCGGCCGGGCCTATCCGCGCCCAGCGCGTGGTGCTGGCTACGGGGGGATTATCCTTCCCGGCCTTGGGCGCAAGCAATTTTGGTATCAAAATTGCGCGCCAATTTGGCCTAAACATTATTCCCCAGCGCCCGGCGCTTGTAGGGCTTACCTTTGAAAAAACTTTGCGGGAACAACTTTTTAAACTGGCCGGAAATACGTTAAATGCCCGCGTATCGTGCGGGGAACACGGTTTTGAGGGTTCCTTGCTCTTTACACACGAGGGCATCAGCGGGCCGGCGGTGCTGTCCGCCTCGCTATTTTGGAAGGAAGGGGAAAAAGTAACCGTGGATTTCCTGCCCGGAGTGGACGCGCACGCGCTGTTCACCTCGCAAAAAAATACCGCGCACACCTTTTCCGCCGCCTTGCACGGCAAAATAAGCGCAAAAATTGCAAAAGCCCTGCTTGGGGAACTGGACAATAACCTGCCAAACGCTTCCCGCGCGGAAATAGAAAAATCCGCCCAACTGATAAACCGCTTTACCTTTGTCCCCACGGGAACGGGCGGATTTTCCAAGGCCGAGGTAACGGCCGGCGGCATTGACGTGCGCGAAGTTAGTCCGTCCACCTTTGAGGCTCGTCGCATCCCCGGCTTATACGCTATCGGCGAACTGTTGGACGTAACGGGCCGCCTGGGCGGGTTCAACCTACAATGGGCTTGGAGCAGTGGATTTTCCGCCGCTAAGGCGTTAGAAAAGTTATTTTGATTTTCTACGCAACGCGCGCGCGTTTTGCTATAATGTTTGTGTACTCTAATAAGGAGCGGTGAAATGGACCTCCGCGAACAACAAAATATTTTTACTCTCTTTTTTAACAGTTTCCGCTTAACCAACCGGGCCGGGGGGGCTATTTTCGCCCTCATTTTATTGGGGATTTTGCTATATGCACTGATCTTCGCCTTTGCCTGGCTGGGCCTGCCGCTGGTTATTGCCAAAATCTTGGTAATGCCCTTTTCTCTCTTTTGTGGGGCGGTATTTATGCGCCAGTTGGGTATTAAAGCGCAAAACGACGGAGAATCCTTTTCCAACTCCTGCACCAATGCAGCCTTACCCACCGTTTATTTGGTTATCTATTCCCTGATAATGGGCGTAGTAGCGGGTGGCTTGGCTATATTAATGGTGGCGTCCCGCTCGGTGCCGCTTGCCGTTATCGGATACATCTTGTTTCTCTTTTTGCAATTCCGCACGATTTTCGTTCCGGCGGCGATTGTTTTAAGAGAACAAGGCCCTATTTCTTCTATCATTTACAGTTGGCAATTAACCGGCCACCGCTGGGGGATGACCTTGGCGATGTGCCTGCTTTCCTTTTTAGCCCCTATTTTAGTGGTGGGCGCCGTAGGCTACGCCCTTTATGTAGGGATTCCGCTCTTTTTTGCGGACAGTTTCCATTTAGCCGCCCTCACCGCCCCGTGGCTGGTTGCGGGCGGGGTGTTGCTCGTATTGTGGTTTCTCTTTTGGGTATCGCTTGTAGGCTTTTACATTTTGGTATTTTTAAACCTGGACTACGGCGAAAACCGCGGTTCTTATACGCCTACGCCCGAAGTACAACTGACGGATGAACCGACCCAAGTTTTTGGGGCGGACAATAACGTCCTTCCGCCCGGCATTGGCAAACCCGTTACCGAGCAGGACCTGCACAACCAAGTAGGCTTGCAGGTAACGCGCGCCTCTTTAAAATCCGCCGAGCCGGAAACGATTAACCAACATTTAGATAAAGTTTACCAGCCGCCCAAGAGCGAGGATATCGTTCAGTACGCGGATGAAGACCGTATGCCCACTATTTTGTTTGACGACGAAATGGCCAAACAAATTGAAGCCAACCAGCAAATGTGGGCCCAACAAACCAAGCACGAAAAAACGGATAAACCGGATGACAACCAAACCTCCATTAAAATGTCCAAGTAACGCTTGCGTTTCTTTATCTATCCCCGCCGTACTTACGGCGGGCCTGTGTATTTTTGTTACGGAAGGAGCCGACTAAACGGCTCTTTCTTTTTATATGAATTAAGGAGAACTCCCACAAATGTCAACCTTGCTTGAAATTTTAAACTTACTCGGCGGCCTGGCCGTGTTCTTATTTGGTATGAAGATAATGAGCGACGGCCTGCAAAAGGCCTCCGGCGAGAGGATGCGCCAACTGCTGGGCATCGCCACCACGAACCGCTTTGCGGCTACCGCCTGCGGCGCGCTGGTAACCAGCATTATCCAGTCGTCCAGCGCCACCACGGTAATGGTCGTCGGCTTTGCGAGCGCGGGCCTTTTGAACCTGTACCAATCCTTGGGCGTTATCTTCGGGGCCAATATCGGTACGACAATGACAGCCTGGATTGTCAGTTTGTTCGGCTTTAAAATGCAAATTTCGCTCTTTGCCTTGCCCGTTATCGCTATTGGCTTCTTTGCGCAGTTCATCCCCAGATTTGCCATTATCCGCCGCATTGGGGAAACCTTGGTCGGCTTCGGGCTCCTCTTTTTGGGCTTGGACATAATGAAGAACGCCATCCCGGCCGATTTTGCGCAAAACCCGCAAGTAGTGGCTTGGATTTCCCGCTTCCGCCCGGACAATTTGTTTAATTTGCTTACCCTCATTTTCAGCGGTACTATTTTAACCGTTATTCTCCAATCTTCCAGCGCCGTTATGGCTATGACGCTCACCTGCGCCGCCGCCGGGATTATTGACTTCCCGACTTCGTGCGCGCTTGTGTTGGGGGAAAACATCGGCACCACCATTACCGCCAACTTGGCCGCTATCGGCGCGAGCAAAACTGCCAAGCGCGCCGCTCTCGGGCACTTTTTGTTTAACATTATCGGCGTATTTTGGGTAGTGTGCATTTTCAAACACTTTGTACACTTTGTGGACTGGCTTGTACCCGGCTCGCCCTACACGCAGGACCCGGAACAATTAACGGCTGTCCTTCCGTACCATATTTCCGCGTTCCACACCGTGTTTAACCTGATTAACACGATGTTAATGCTGCCACTACTTAAACAACTGGCGCACTTGACCTATTTTATTATCCCCAAATCCAAACGCGAGGACAAAAAGGAACACGAACTTATCTTTTTATCCACCCGCTTTACGAGCACGCCGGAACTGGCGTTAATTGCGGTGCGCAAAGAGGTGGAACGTATGATGAGTTTTGTAACCAAAATGACGGATAAACTCATCCACGCCGTAAAAGTTGACGACGACAAAATGTTCACCCGCCTGATTGAGGACGTAAAAGCCGCCGAAAAAACCACTGACGTTTTGGAGCATAAAATTAATATTTACTTAACTGCCCTTACGCACGGGAACCTCTCCCGCCAGGCGGTAGCGCAGGCGTTCTCGCTCTTTGACGTGTTAAACAGCATTGAGCATATGGGCGACTGCGGCGAAAAAATCGCCCGCATTTTGGAAAAATTCCACGATAAACAACCGTTTACCGAAGCCGACATTGAGGACTTGGAAGAAATCGCCAAACTGACCAAAAACATTACCAAGCGTACCCGCCGCATTTTGGTAGATATCCAACAGCCCACCCGCCAATGGCACCTGCAAGCGGAAAAAACCTTTGACGAAGCGCTCAAAGACGAGGAACAATTAAACACCCTGCGCAAACGCTTTTTGCACGATTTGCGCGAACGCATTAACGCGGGGCAAAGTTCCACGCCGGATTCCATTACCGCCTACGCCGACATTTTAAATAACTTTGAAAGAATCGGCGACTATGCCCTGCGCGTAAACGAAAACATCTTGGGTATGCGCGCTGAGGAACGGGCGATGCACGACGCGCCTGCCCCTCAAAAATAACAGGGGGAAAAATGAAATTTAACCCCTTGGCGGTATTTAAAGACTTTGCCAGTTTCTTTCCAATGGTGTGGGCCATTTTGCGCGGAAAATACAAAATGCCGTGGGCCACGCTCTTTTGGGCGGTACTGTGCTTGGTGTATGTTATTTCGCCCATTGACCTGTTGCCCGACGTGTTGCCCGTTTTGGGCATTACGGACGACGGGGCCTTTGCCCTACTCGTATTAGCGATGCTTCATAAGGATTTGGAAGCCTTCCGCCGCTCCCGCACCAAGCCGGAAGATGTGATAGAAGCCGAAATCGTCTCCGACGATACGCACCCGCAAAAATAACCCTTTTGCGCGCTTGCCGGGCGAAAAATAAAAGAAATACAATATAGATATGAAAAAATTATTCAAACTACTTGTAAAAATTGCGGTCGTATGCGTAATTTTGCTGGCGGCGGGGTTAATTACCCTGCGGATTATGTTCCCGCCGGAAAAATTAAAGGCTATGGCCGTGGATTATGCAAAAACCAATTTGCAGCGGGAAATTTCTTTTGACAAAATTTCCTTTAACGTCATTGGGGTAACGCTGGATAACTTTGCCTTGTCCGAAAATACCACCTTTCAAAACGGCACCTTTGTTAAGGCCGATAAATTGGTGGTTAAACTGGCCCTGATGCCGCTACTTAAAAAGCGTGTGGAAATTTCCACCGTATCGGTGGACGGGCTGGACATAAACGTCATTAAAAATAAAGACGGTTCCTTTAATTTTGACACGCTTATTCCATCTTCGGACGGGGAAAATACACCTGCCGAAACCGCCAACAAGGACAATTCCGCCGTTGCCTTTGTTCTGCTGGCCGACAGAATTGTGCTTAACAACTGCAACTTTACCTATAAAGATTTGCAAACGGGTATGGACGCTTCCGTCAACAAATTACAGGTGGAAATCCGCGAGTTTGATTTGGATAGCCCGTTTGACGTAAAAATCAAATTTACCACCGAATATTCCGCCGCCGGGCTCAATATGACGGTTCCCGTCAGCATTTCCCTGCGTACGTTTTTGGCTAATTTAAATATGCCCGAAGCGTATGTAACGGTTAATGACATTTCCGCCTCTTACAAGACGGTAAAACTCCAATTAAAGGGCGGCGTAAAGAACTTTGAAGCCCCGCAAGCCGAACTGACGGGCACGTTAAGCGGCATCAGCAACGCAACGGTAGCCGAAATCCTGCCGGATTTGCCGCATTTCTCGCTCCCGGTTATCAATATGGCGGTAAAGGCTTCGGCGGATTTGGAAAAATCCACCGCGGTTATTTCGCTTGTCAAACTCTCGGTAATGGACAGCGCCTTATCCGCTTCCGGCGTAGCGGGCTGGGCAAGCGCCACGCCCACCTATTCCGTCAAGGCGGACTTATCCACCGATTTGGGCCAAATCGTCCAAATGACCGACACAGTGGCCGATTTCCAGCCCGGCGGACTAATTACGGGCTCGTTTAAAGCCACGGATAAAAACGACGGTCAAGACGTAAGCGGCCAAGTAACCTTAAAAAACGTAAGCGCGATGTATGCGCCGTTTACGGTTAAGGATTTAAATGGCACGGTTAAAATCGCTTCCATTAACGATATTTCCTGTCCGTCGCTTACCGGATTATTAAACGGGGAAAAATTTGCGTCCTCTTTCTCGTACAAAAACATTAAGGACGTAATGAATATCGTCTTTAACGCGGAACTGGACAAATTTACCTTAAAGGAATTTCCGTCCTATGCCTCGGCCGAAACGGAAGAGGGAGAAACTGCTTCCGCTGAACAAAAAACCGCGGGCCCGGAACTTTTAATGAAGATTAAAAGCAACATTAAGGTTGGCCCTATCAGCGTGCCGTATTTCCGCGCGGACGGGTTTACCCTAAATGCCGACTTAACCGGCGTCAGCGAAACGATGAAGAAGGCCAACGGACAGGTTTCTTTTGTGTTACAGCCCGGCGCCATTACGGATATTGATTCCTTTGTTAAGGGGAATAAATACGTCAAAATTCTGCTCTTGCCTATTACGCTCGTGCGCAAGGTGGCAGGCACGTTAAACGTAGATATCTTCCCGGCCGAAGCCAACGCGCAAAAGGGCGAAATCGCCTTTACCAACGGCGAGGGCGTATATACCTTTACCAGCGGCGTAATGAAGGTGGATAAGACGACCTTTGCTTCCAAACTGACCAACATTAACGGAAGCGGAAACATCAATTTCCACACGCAGGCCTTGGATATGAAGGTATCCGCCACGGTGCTTACATCGCAAACACCTGTCATTATCAAAATCGGCGGAACGATGGATAACCCGTCGGGCAAGTTGGACGTGCTAAACACGGTGGGCTCCGTGCTGGGCGGTATTTTAAATTACAAAACGCCCGGTAAGGTAGCCGCCAGCACGGCAAGTACCGCCGGAAACGTCGCCACCGGGGCCGTCAAAACCACGGGCCAAGTGGCGCAAACCGGGGTTGATACCGCCAAAAACGTGATAAAGGGTATCGGCGGGCTCTTTAAAAAGAAAAGCACGGACGACACCGCCACCGCTGAAACAGAAACCAAATAATACTTTCCAAAGCCCCGGCTATCCCCGGGGCTTTTTTCTGCCTGACAAAAATTCCCCAGTAGCCGACGGACGGACAAATATCATATAATAAGATATATATGGGAAGAGTCCTTTTATTTTTGACTAACCTCATTTTTCCTTTGGCCGCTTTGGGCGTGCTGCTGGGCTTTTTGTGCTCGCCGCGGCGCGGCCTTTTAAAGCACCTGTACCAAGAGTTAAAGGAACGCTTCGGGCTTGAAAAAGAGGGGGAAATCCCCCAAGGGGCCTTGTGGCTCCATTGTGCAAGCGTGGGGGAAGTGATGTCTATGAAAGAGGTCATTTCCCGCCTAAAAGCGTTTTACAAAAAAGACGTTATCGTAACCACCACCACCGAGGCCGGCAAGGAAACTGCCCTCAAAAACCCCAACATTACCAAAGCCTTTTTGGCTCCGCTTGATTTTTACCCGTCCTGCAAACGCTTTATCCGTTTGGCTAAACCGTACCGCCTGTTTGTGGTGGAGCGGGAAATTTGGCCCAATATGCTGGCCGCCGCGCACCAAGCGGGCGTTCCGGCGGCGGTAATTAACGGGCGCATTTCCGCCAAATCGGCCCGCGCCTATGGGCTTATCAAACCGCTTTTTAAAGAAACCTTTAACACGCTGTCCTTTGCCGCTCTGCAAACGCAAGAGGCCGCCCAACATTACGAAAAATTGGGTATGGATAAAAATAAAATCTTTGTTTGCGGCAACGTAAAGTACGACACCTTAAACGATAACCCTGCCAAGGTGGGCGAAGTGGAAAAAATGTTGACTGCCCTCGGCTGGAACGGGCGCAAAATTTTGGTGCTGGGCAGCACGCACCCCGCCGAAGAAACAATGCTTTTGCGGGCGGCGGCAGACATCATTAAAACGAGTGCCAAGATTATTTTTGCCCCACGCCATTTGGAGCGCAAGCCGGAAATTGAAACCGCCCTGCGCCAAAGCGGGCTACATTATGCGTTTGTCAGCCAAGGCCAATTTGATAAAAATACCGATATTCTCTGCGCCGATGTAATGGGGCTGTTGCAGTCGCTCTATGCCTGTGCTTCGCTTACGTTTGTGGGGGGGTCGGTCGTACCGCGCGGCGCGCACAATTTGTTGGAACCGGCTATTTTATCCAAAACCGTTTTGTTCGGCCGCTATTTTTATAACGCGCCCTTAACCGCCCAAGCCCTGTTGGAAAATGGCGGGGGAGTTTTGGTAAACGAAACCAATTTTAAAGAAACGGTGCTGCGGTTGCTGGCTGACCCGGCACAACTGGAAAATATGTCCGAAAAAGCGCGCAAAACGGCGCTAAGTTTTAAAGGAGCAACCAACCGTATAATGGAAGTGGTAAACAACTATGAACGAAAATAACCCTAATATTTTAGTCGTGCGTCTTTCTTCGCTGGGGGATATTGTTTTGTCCTCCCCGGTATATAAGAATATCAAGGCCCAATGGCCCAACGCGCGCATTACGCTTATGGTAAAGCCGCAGTTTGCCCAAGTGCTCGCCGGGCACCCGGATATTGACGAAATTATGGTCGCCAAAAAAGGTCTGTGGGCCAACATCCGCCAAATCCGTGCGGGACACTTTACGCACTATTTGGACTTGCACGCCACCTTAAAAAGTATTTTAATGGGCTTTTTTAGCCGTATTCCGCACCGCGTCCGCTACGACAAAAACTCCGTAGCGCGCCGGATGTTCGTAAAATTCCACAAAACTTCCCCGGTGCTTGAAAAACACACCTTGGAAAAATATTTGGAAGCCCTTAAACCGTGGGGCATTGAAATTAAATACAAAGAGCCGAAACTGGGCGACTGGGCCTATGAAGATGCCAACCTAGCAGGTAAAAAGGTAAACAAAATCGGTATCTTCCAAACCTCGTTCATCGGCGACAGCGTACTGACGACGCCGCTTATCCAAAAGACGGCTAAACTTTTCCCCGAGGCCAAAATCGTAGTTATCACCCGCCCGCAGACGGAAGATATTTTTAAACCGATGAAGGAAGTTTCTGAAATTATCTTAAACGACAAACGCGGCTGGAATAAAATCGTCGGCGTGTGGAAGACGGCCAAAGCCATTAAAGAGTCCCATATTGACATTTTGCTCGTGCCGCACCGCAGTTTTAGAAGCGCGCTTATCGCTTGGCTTTCCCGCGTGCCCGTGCGTATCGGTTTTACGTCCAGCGAGGGCTGGTTCTTATACACCAAAACGGTGCCGTTCTCTTGGATGATTCACGATGCAGAGCGCAACCTTTCGCTTTTGCAGGGCATTGTAAAGGAAAAATTCAAGGCCGAAAAACTCAATATGCGCTATGCGCCGTCCGCCGAGGAAAACGTCGCGCGTCTAATGAAGGATTTTAACTTGGAAGGCAAAACGCTCGTCGGTATTCACGCCGGAAGCGCGTGGCCGACCAAATGCTGGCCGATGGAGTATTTCGTCCAACTTATCAGCCGCCTGCAAACCGAACTGGGCGTACAGGCCGTACTCGTGGGTGGGGGGCATAAAGACGCTGACTTGGGCGAAAAAATCTGCCAACTTTCCCAAGGCCACGCCGCCAACTTATGCGGCAAAACCAGCCTGGCCGATTTAATGGCGTTAATGAAGCACTTTAAACTCTTTATCACCAACGACTCCGGGCCTATGCACATTGCTACCGCCTTTGACGTGCCGACCTTGGCTATCTTTGGACCGACTACGCGAGAACTGGGCTTCTTCCCGTATGGGGAAGGACACAGAGTGGTTGAAGTAAAGGACTTGCCGTGCCGCCCGTGTGCGTTGCACGGGGGGAAGAAATGCCCCTTGGGCCATTTTAAATGTATGCGGGACATTTTGCCCGACCGCGTTTTTGAAAACGCCAAGGAAATGCTGGCAGAACACCACAACTTGCCCGCCCCGCACGAAGAATTACACAAATAAACAGACGAAAAGCCCCGCTCAAACGAGCGGGGCTTTTTAATGTTACAGGGAAACGGCTTAAAAATCATCCTCAGGCTTTTCGTCCAAGGCCTGGCGGGTGGCCGCAAAAAGTTTTTTAATTTCCGGCAGTTTTTCTAGCGGCAGCCAAATACCCTTTTTTGTAAAGCCTACATCTTCCTGCCATTGGCGCAAATCCAAGCCGCGGCGGCCTTTAAAGGTACCCACAGAAGCCACAATGCAAATACCCGGGCGCTTGGCGAACTTGCCAATCGTGCCGTCCTTTACGGCCTTAATGTCATCCGGCAACGCGGACAAAAGAGGCTCCAAGGCGCGCAGGATTTCCGGCGTCATCGTTACGCCGTCGCGCGTGGCCCCGCTGAAAGAGTCCGTCAGCAAATACCGCCGCACCGACACATAGCGGAACCCTCGGTACGCATCAATACTAAAACGGACCTCTTCGTTATTTTCAAGCGGCAACGCGCCGATATCCCTAAGTAACGTAAAACTGCTTTCGCTCATATAAAACACCCCCGTAAAAAGACTATAACTATTCCCGTAAAATATGATAAGATTAACTATAACTATATTCTATTGCTTGGTTATCATAAAATCAAGCAATTTTTGCATCATCATTTAAAGATTTTTATATTTGGGTTGTAAAGGAACATATGAACAATACTCCCTCATTGGTTGGAAAAGAAATTTCCGGTTGCGAAATTTTAAACAAAGTCGCCGAAGGCGGTATGGGCGCGGTATATAAAGCGCGCCACAAAGCCTTAAACCGCATCGTCTGCGTAAAGATTTTAAGCCCCGCCTTGGCTAACGATAAAAAAGCGGTGGAACTCTTTTTAACCGAGGCCCGCGCTATTGCGGAATTGGACCACCCCAACATTGTAAACGTGTATAACGTCGGCAAGGAAAAGGGCTATTACTTTATTGTAATGTCGTTTATTGAGGGGCAAACCCTTTCAATGATGTTAAAGCGCAACAAAGTTCTGCCGATTGGGCTGATTTTGGACTTGTTTGAAGGCGTTTTACAGGGCTTGTCCGCCGCGCACGAAAAGGGGATTATCCACCGGGATATTAAACCTTCCAATATTTTGATTAACCCGCAAATGCAGCCCAAAGTGGTGGACTTCGGTATCGCCAAAAAGGTGGATAAAAGCAAAGGCTCCACCAAAACCACCGAACTGGCCGGCACGGCGTATTTTATCGCGCCGGAACAGGCCTTGGGCAAGGACCTGGATACGCGCGCGGATTTGTATTCCGTCGGGGCCAGTATGTACTATGTACTGACGGGGCAATTCCCGTACAACGGCAAAAATACCATTGATATCATCCAAAAGCACATCAACGACCCGGTGCCCAATCCGGCCAAAATCCGCAAGGATATGCCGGGCTGGCTCGCGCTTGCGGTGCAAAAACTGATGAGCAAAAACCCGGATGACCGCTTCCAAACCGCCAAAGAAACCTATCAGTATTTCCAAAAAATGCGCGCGGAGGACCAACTGCGCGTAAAAATGGGCAACTCCGGCCGTGCGATTGATTTGGGCGAGGAAGGCCCGTTAAAAATTGCCAAAGAGGAAATGCCCACCACGCAGAGCATTACCAAAGCCCGCGCACAGGAAGCGGCGGCCCGCCCGAAAACCACGTCTTCGGCCCGTCTGCCCTCGCTTATGCCCAGCATAAACGCGGCGGCGGATATTCCCGATACGCCCAAGGTTCCTAAAAAAGAGCCCGAACCGCAAATGCTGGCGGCGCAAGATGTAAAACCCGTTAATGTGTTTGTCCCCGCCAAACAGGTGCGCAAACCGCGTGGAAACGGGGCGCCCGTCATTAAAGCGGCGGCCACGGATATTGTAAAATTTATCCTGTTTGTACCGCTCTTTATGGCGTTTGCCGCCGGGATTATTTACGTTTTCTATACGTTCGGCAAGATTTGCTCCGTGCATACGGATTTAACAGCGGGCTTTTTATCCAACCTGATTAACCCGTTCTTTGCGGCCCAGTACGAGCCCAACCAGGCGCTTATGACGGGTGTGGCAGCCGTTACCCTGATGTTTATCTTTGCTTCTTCCACCATAAGGGCCTTTTCGCGCTCCACCACGCTGCTTTTGGTGTTGGCGGTGGTGTCGTATATGACGGGGTTATTCACTCCCGAAGCGGCCTTTATGGACTTATCCCAAGTGGGGCAATACCTCTTTACGCCGGAATATTACCTGTGCTATTTGGTATTGGCCGCCGCGTGGGGATTGTCGCTGTGCTGGCGCGTAAACCGCTCTATTGCGCAAGGCGTGTTGGGCACCGCACTCCTTATCTTTTCTATGGTAACCGCGTTTTTGGCGGCGCACTTGTCTATTCCGCCGGCCAGCCAAGACGTTACCGTACAGGTAATCTTTTACGCGGCGCTCTTCTGCGGGTTCTTATCCGCCTATTACCTGCTCGTCAAGCGGGAAAACAGTATCCTTTTCCCGTTTGTGCTGATGGTGCTTGGCATTGGCGGGATGTGGGTATATGCGGTATCCGGCCTGACGGACACAACCAACAAGACCTTGGCGGCCTTAACCGACCATATTAAGGTAGCCTCTACCCACGACGCCGAATCTACCGCCCGTATGGAAAAATTGGTGGGTATTAAAAGCCAACGCCAAACCTTTGCCCAAATTGATAAAACCAACGAACTGACCGGGCTGAGTGAGGATGAAACTTACGCGTTCTTGGAAACCCGCATTAACCGCGCGGCCCCGGGCGTGTTTGACGAGCAGACAATGCCGATGTTTATCCATTTCTTACAGCAATATTACCACGGCGGGGAAAACAAAATGCACCTATCCGTGTGGGATTATGCGGTCAGTTTGCCGCTTTACAACTTCAACCGCTACGCGCAGGATAACAACGCCTACGGCTTCTTGATTGTAATGCTTTACCTGTTTGGCGTTTGCTCGTGTGCGGGCACTATCTTGTTTAAAGAGGAGGAGTTATGAGCAGTTTTGACATTGAGTTTGCGGCCGTAACCGACATTGGCAAAATCCGTGAAAAAAACGAAGATAACGTGCTCATTTCTTCCGACTTGGGCCTTGGCGTAGTGGCCGACGGTATGGGGGGGCACAGCGCGGGCGAAATTGCCAGCAATATCGCCGTGTCCGTACTGGCGGAAACCATACGCAAGGTAAATACCAACCAATTAAAAATCCCGGAGAATTTCTTGCCCAAACTGGACCCGGCCGAACGCAAACTGTTAATGGCCGCCAATTTGGCAAACGCCGCCATTTATTCTACGGCGCAATCGTCCGACATTTACCGGATGATGGGCACCACCTTGACGGGAGTACTTTTTGACGGGGATTTCGCCACCGCCGTACACGTCGGGGATTCGCGTCTATACTTGTTTCGGGATAAAAAGATTGTCCAAATTACCACGGACCACTCGTTGGCTATGGAGCACGTCCGCCGCGGCCTTTTGACCCGTGCCGAGGCCGACCACTCCAAAATCCAAAACGTCCTCACCCGCGCAATGGGTATTAAAAAGAATATTGAATTTGACCTGTTAAAATTCCCGGTCAAAATCGGTGATACATTGCTGTTGTGCTCGGACGGCCTTTATAAGGGGCTTTCCGAAAACGATATGGGCGATATCCTGCGCGAGGGAAGCCAGTTGCCCATTGTTAAACTGTGCAAGCAACTGGTGCGCGTGTCTAACGATAAAGACGGGCAGGATAATATTTCCGCCGTCCTTATCAAAATTCTTCCGGCCAAAAAACTTACCTTTAAGCAACGCTTAAAAACGTTCTTTTCCAGAAGGTAATTCCCGCCTGAAAAAACCGTATTTTAACAACCCCTTTATTAGCACTCTAATAAGGGGGTTGACAATTTTAAACAGAAATGCTAAATTAGCATTAAGCCAAAGTGAGTGCTAACAACCTCACAGGCGTTATATTTACAATATCTTCATAAGGAGTGAGTGAAAATGGCAGAAGTAAAAATTAAACCGTTGGGCGACCGTGTAATCGTAAAGCCCATTGAAAGAGAAACGATGAAAGGGGGAATCATCATTCCTGACACCGCCAAAGAAAAACCGATGGAAGGCGAAGTGTTGGCCGTCGGTGCCGGCAAATTGAACGAAAAAGGCGAACGCGCGCCGATGGACGTTAAAAAAGGCGACCGCGTGTTGTACGGCAAATACTCCGGAACCGAAGTAAAACTGGACGACGAAACATATTTAATCATCCACCAAGACGAAATCTTGGGTATTTTAGGGTAATAGGGGGAAATAATCAGTATGGCTAAACAAATTATGTACGGCGACGATGCCCGCGCCAAAATGAAATCGGGCATTGAAAAAGTTGCAAACGCTGTAAAAGTTACGCTCGGACCTAAGGGCAGAAGCGTAGTATTGGAAAAGAAATTTGGCTCTCCTCTTATTATTGATGACGGCGTAACCATCGCCAAAGATATTGAACTGGAAGACAAGTTTGAAAATATGGGCGCGCAGTTAATCCGCGAAGTCGCCTCCAAAACCAACGACGTAGCCGGCGACGGTACCACCACCGCCACGGTGCTCGCCAACGCGATGTTGACCGAAGGGATTAAAAACATTACCGCCGGTGCCAATCCGACGCTCGTCAAAAAGGGTATTGAAATGGCCGTAGAAGCCACCAAAGCGGAACTGGCCAAAATGCACAAACCCGTAAAGACCAAAGAAGAAAAAGCCCAAATCGCTACTATTTCTTCCAACGACCGCGAAATCGGTAATATGATTGCCGAAGCGATTGAAAAGGTCGGCGCGGAAGGCGTCATCACCGTAGAAGAAGGCAAAACCGCTACCACCCAACTGGATATTGTGGAAGGTATGCAGTTTGACCGCGGTTACATTTCTCCTTACTTTGTAACCGATTCCGAACGTATGGAGTGCGTGTTGGAAAACCCGTACATCATCATTACGGACAAGAAGATTTCCTCTATGAACGACCTCTTGCCGGTTTTGGAAAAAATCGTACAAAGCGGCAAGCAGTTCCTCATCATTGCCGAAGATGTGGACGGCGAAGCGTTGGCTACCTTGGTAGTAAACAAACTCCGCGGCACCTTGAAGGGTTGCGCGGTTAAAGCCCCGGGCTTTGGCGACAGACGCAAAGAAATGTTGGAAGATATCGCCATTTTGACGGGCGGCGAAGTGCTTAGCGAAGAACGCGGCATTAAGTTGGACAAAGCCGAACTCGCTATGCTCGGCCAATGCGCCCGCGTAGTGGTAGATAAAGAAAACACCACTATCGTCAGCGGTAAAGGCAGCAAGGAAGCCATTGCGGCCCGCGCCGAACAAATCCGCAAACAAATTGAAAACTCCAAGAGCGAGTACGATAAAGAAAAACTCCAAGAACGCTTGGCTAAACTTTCCGGCGGTGTGGCCGTTATCAGCGTAGGTGCTGCTACGGAAACCGAACTGAAAGCCAAAAAAGCCAAAGTGGAAGACGCCAAAAACGCTACCAAAGCCGGTGTGGAAGAAGGCCTCGTGCCTGGCGGCGGTGTAGCGTTGGCCCGCAGCCAAAAGGCCTTGGAAGCCTTGAAAGCCGACAACGACGATATCCGCACGGGTATCAACATTGTTAAGAAAGCCTTGACGGCCCCCTTGAAACAAATCGCCGCCAACGCTGGCTTGGACGGTGCGGTAGTGGTGGACAAGGTGCTTAGTATGAAAGGCGCCGCCGACGGCTACGATGCCGAAAACAACACCTACTGCGACCTCTTGAAGGCGGGCGTAGTGGACCCGGCCAAAGTGGTTCGCACCGCGCTTGAAAATGCGGCTTCTATCACCGGCACGGTACTCCTTACCGAAGCCTTGGTGGCGGATGCCCCCGAAAAAGAAGGCGCTCACGCCCCCGCGATGCCCGGTATGGGCGGAATGGGCGGTATGATGTAATTTAACAGCCTGTACGAAAAACCGGGGCACTTTTAAAGTGTCCCGGTTTTTTATGTTAGGGGAAAAAGGCCAACCGCCCGGTATTGCCTATTATAGGTCCTTTGGCCCCAAGGAAAGTAGGCCTTTTGGGAACTGGAAAAATGTTAAATAGTTGTATAGAATATATAGAGAAAATAATCTAGGAGGATGTATGAAGAAACTTTTAGCAGTTGCTTTAACGCTTGGCGTATTAACCGCCACCACCACTATCCAACCAGTCTTTGCTGAAAGCACAATCGCAGACAAAATCATACAACAAGACAAAAAGGCCCGCCCCACCCATAGAGAAACCAATAAAGGGGCCATCAGCGAAAATATCCGTGTAGATTTTAATATTACCGAAAACTTTTATGACCATAATATGGAACAAGAAAACGGCCCCTTTGAGGCGGATATCGCCTGCAAAGCCTATGCCTTGGATTCCCATTGGTTGCTTTTAGCCGGAACTTGTATGAACTATTCTACCGAAGATATTCGCGAGCCGGGGGACCACGTCTATATGGAACGCCACCACCGTAAAATTCTAAAAGCCTCTGCTGGCAGGATTGCCCTTAACGTAAACAACTACACCCGCAACGAACGGATTATGCTTATTTGGAGCAATAACGCCAGTTTTACCGGGCCGTATGTAAATGTCTTAGGTACCACGTCTCCTTCCAAATTGTTTGCATTAAGCGCTAACCATACGGTTAAAATCAACACCGCCCGTCTGGGAACAGACGCCGTGCGTGAAAGATCCTTCAAGTCCAACTCCATTAAAGGAAATACCTTTAAACTTAAAGAGAACTTTATGGATTTATCGGGCACGGCCACGGACCCCTTGTTCTTGTTTTCCAAACAAGAAAATGAATTTTTAGCGGCCTATAATAAAGGCGAAATATCCTATGCATTGCAAATGACGTTTGATGATACTTTCCACACCTATGACGGAAAAACATCGGATACTTGGTATTCGCTTACCAAGGAAGATTTGCTTTTCATCAAAGATGCAATAAACAAGTATCGTCCCCAAGATTGGAACCGCATAAAAGGGCGTTTATTCTTTGATGGAACCGCCGTTCCGTTCTTTAAATAGTTTTACCACCCGCCTGCAAGGCGGGTGTTTTTTAGGGCCTATACAAGGCCTGGGCCCTTTGGCCCTGGAAATTCCAGGTAAAAAATCATATGATTATAGAGAAGGATATTTTCTAATACGAGGAACCTTATGAAAAAATTGCTGGTTTTACTGTTGGCTTTTTGCAGTTGCGCGGCCGTTTTAAACGCGCAAACGCCAGATAAATCAAAAATGCTTGACTCTGCGATTAAAAAGAAATTGGCGGCATCTTCTTCCACAAATGCACACGAAAAGGGTGTCATTATGATTAAAATGACGGTGCAAGCCCGTTTTACCGATGTTTACGCGAACAATGACCCTATTGTAAAGGAATGCCCCGCGGTACGCATTGCACCTAATACGCTTTTGGCCTCCCGCGCTTGTATGGATTTAAGCGGCAAGGGGGAACATATTGTATATATGGGAAACGGTGTAGGCCCCGAAATTACCACCCAAAACGTAAACCGCTGGATTTCTGATATCAGCGTGGACGGGGTAACCATTGGTCCGAAAGATTTCCGCCAAGAAGACAAATTGTTACTTATTGTCATTGACGGCGCAAATGCCAAATTAAAGAAGGAAATTGAAAAATTGCCGATTACGGATTTGTTCGTAGCCAAAAATGCGGCAAAACTGAAAACGGCTTTCCCGAAAATGATTCTCAACCGCGACGATATGGTTTTTAGTGGCCGCGAGTGCGCAGACGTGAACATTGTAAATGTCTGCTCCGATACGCAATGCTTCCAAGTTTGCCGGAAATTCATTGACGGCGACACGGGGGACCCGGTCTTTGGCAGTAACCCCGATAGAAGCAATTTTGACTTTTTGTTAGGTTTCAATAACACGGACTCCAAAAAATCCAAACGCAAATCCGGCCGCTGGTATCATTTCTTAACCCAGAAATCGTTGAATTTCTTTAAACAGAGTTTGCCGGCCTCGGAGTGGAATTATATCAGCGCCCACGTAAAAGACGAAAACATTTACAAATAATTCTCTTTTACCAAAATTTTTACCGCACCCGCCCAAAAGGCGGGTGTTTTTTTACTATTTTGGACCGAATTTTTATAAAATAAAAGTATCTTACCAAAAGGGGGAAAATTATGGCAAATAATCCTATGTTTAACGAAGCCGCGTTTGAACGCGCGCAAGAATCTGCCCGTGCCGTACAGCCGATGACGCTGCAAGGCACCATTAACAAAACCTTCTGCCTGCTGTTTTTATGTGTGGTGGGGGCAATGTTTACTTGGACGAACCCGCAAATTTCCGGGCTGGCGATGGGCCTATCCGCCATCGGTGCGTTTGCGCTCGCAATGGTTACATCCTTTAAGCCGTCCGTTTCGGCCTTTACCGCACCCATTTACGCGCTGTTGGAAGGGGCTTTATTAGGCGCCATTTCGGCCCAATACAACGCCCAATTTAAAGGCATTGTGTTTAATGCGGTGGCGATTACGTTCCTGGTATTTTTTGCGATGCTCTTTATCTACCGCACGAAAATTATCAAGGTATCCCGCGGGCTAATGATTGGCATTTTCTCGGCCACGCTGGCTATTTGTGTGTTATATATCGGTTCGTTTATCTTATCGCTCTTTGGCGTAAGTACGGCCTATTTAACGTCCAACTCACCGCTGTCTATCGGCATTAGCGTGGTGGTGTGCATTGTAGCCGCGTTAAACTTTTTGCTGGACTTTAATTTTATTGACGAAATGACCTCCCGCTTTGCCGCGCCCAAGTATATGGAGTGGTACGCCGCGTTTAGTTTAATGGTTACGCTTATTTGGCTGTACATTGAAATTTTGCAACTGTTGGCCAAATCGCAGAAACGCTAATCGTGCCGGAGCCGTCTAAATTTTGTAAAATTAAAGAGTAGAGAAACCCCGCTGTTAAGGCGGGGGGAATTATTAAAGGAGCCAAAAGAAACTATGAATTTTGATAGCATCAAAAAAATTCAGGATATGGACCTGAAAAACAAAAAAGTATTGGTGCGCGTAGATTACAACGTACCTTTGAAAGACGGTAAAGTAGATAACAACAAACGTATCGTCGCCACTGAAAAAACCATTAAATACCTGCTTGAAAACAACTGCCGCATCGTGCTTATCGCCCACTTGGGCCGCCCGAAAGGCAAAGTAGTTCCGGAATTTAGTTTGGCTCCCGTGGCCGCCGAAGTGGAAAAATTGTTCGGCGTACCGGTGCATTTCGCCAAAGATTGCGTAGGTGCTGAGGCCGATAAAGTAGTAGCCGAAACCAAAAACGGCGAAATTGCCCTCTTGGAAAACCTCCGCTACCACCCCGAAGAAGAAAAGAACGACGCCGAATTTGCCAAACAGTTGGCTAAACACGGCGAAATCTTTGTGCAGGAAGCCTTTGGTACGGTTCACCGCGCCCACGCTTCCACCAGCGCCATTACGGACTTTTTGCCCGGCTGCGCGGGTTTCCTCGTGCAGAAAGAAGTGGAATTTTTGGGTAAAGCCCTTGAAAACCCGGCCCGCCCGTTTGCGGCTGTGGTCGGCGGCGCCAAAGTGTCCGACAAAATTATGTTGCTCAACAATTTGATGGACAAGGTAAACGTCCTCGTCATTGGTGGCGGTATGGCTTACACGTTCCTCAAAGTACAGGGCCACGAAATCGGCAAGTCTTTGTTTGACGCCGAAAAAGAAAACGAAGCCAAAGCCGTTTTGGCTAAAGCCCAGGAAAAAGGCGTTAAAATCTTGCTGCCCGTGGATCACGTTTGCGGTAAAGAATTTGCCGAAACCACCGAACCCGTGGCCGTGGAAGACATCAACATCCCGGCTGATTTGATGGGCTTGGATATTGGTCCTAAAACGGTTGCTGCGTTCCGCGAAGAACTCCTTAAATGCAAGACGATTTTCTGGAACGGCCCGATGGGCGTATTTGAATTTCCGAACTTTGCCAAAGGCAGTTTTGCTATTGCCCAAGCGATGATTGACGCCACCAAAGCCGGCGCGACCACCATTATCGGCGGCGGCGACAGCGTCAACGTGCTCAAAAAAGGCAAATTCAACCAGAAGGAACTTTCCCACGTTTCTACCGGCGGTGGTGCCAGTATGGAATTTGTGGAAGGGAAGGAACTTCCTGGATTAGTCGCGTTAGCGAAATAAGCTAGGAAAGACTTTTTGCCAACTGGAACAAAATCTAATACAAACCGGGCCTGCTGTTTAGGCCCAGTCTATTTTTCGCAAAAAGGAACTTCCTGGACTTGTTGCTTTGGCTAAATAGTCTGCTGACACAAACAAAATCCTCCGCTCCGCGGGGGATTTTGTTATTTAGTCCAGAAGGAACTTCCCGGATTAGTCGCGTTAGCGAAATAAGCCAGGAAAGACTTTTTGCCAAGCACAGAAATATTTGCACAAACCGGGCCTGCTGTTTAGGCCCGGTTTTTTATATATAGTTTTTGCCGTCATCCCATAAGAGTGGGCGGCCCCGCAGGGGAAAGTTGGGGCAAACTATTAAAACTAGGACTCGCCTTCCAGTAAAATTCCTGACGGAATTTTCTTGCAGGCCGGGCTCGCGGTTTTTGCCTTGTGTGCCGTGGAACTATATGCACACAAACAAAAACATCGCTGCGCCTTTCTCGTCCCTACGCTTTTGGCGACCCCGCAGGGGCAGTTGGTGCGCTCTCTTGCTCAATATTTAAATAAAAAACCCAGACATTAAGTCTGGGTTTTTTATTAAATATGCGCAGAGAGGGACTCGAACCCTCAAGCCTTGCGGCATGCGCCCCTCAAACGCACGCGTATACCAATTCCGCCACCTGCGCGAAAATCTTACTACTGAGGGTTTTAAAGAACATCTTTGCGACTACATATATATTTTACTAAAAAACTATGCGCCGCGCAACTAAATCACCGCTTTTTTAGGCGGAAACTTAATTATTTGCCGGGTACAGCCGGGGCCGTAGCGGCCGGAACTTTTACCGAGTCCAACACCGAGGCGGACGATTTTTTGTTGGAAGCAATCGTCAGCACGACGGAGGTGCACATCAAAATAAGTGCCAAAATAGCGGTAAATTTGTTAATAGCGTTAAAGGCGGTGGGGCTGGCAAACAAGTTATCCGCGCCAGATGCACCGAAAATTCCGGCGGCGGAACCTTTGCCGCTCTGTAAAAGGACGAGCAAAATCAACAAAATACAAACAATAAAGTGCAAAACCAAGGTTAAGGTGTACATTTGCAAATCTCCTATAAAAATAACACTCTTATTATACAAATTTTTTTTACTTTTGGCAGTAGTTCTTACCATTGATAACGCAGGACATTTTTATTAAACTATACATAGCAGGATTAGAGGAGGACCTTATGAAAAAAGGTTTTACGTTAATTGAGTTGTTGGTCGTCGTATTAATTATCGGCATTTTGGCGTCGGTAGCGCTGCCCCAATACCAAAATGCGGTAATGAAAGCCCGCCTGATGAAATGGGTTCCCGTAATGCGCAACATTGCCGATAATGTAGCCGTGTGCAAACTGGCAACAGGCAATGAACTGTGTACCTTGGACGAAATGGGAATTGAAATAAAGGATAAAAACGGTAATATCATTACTACCGGCAGCAACGAAACGATGTTAGACGAGTTCTTTTATTTCAAGCGCGAGGGGGATACCGCATATTTTGCCGGGACCTATCCTTATGCCGGGGAATATATGATTCAAATTGGCGCGTTTACGGGCGGTGAATTTAAAGTGCGTGCCAATAAAAACCACCCCAAGGGCTACAAAATGGTAAAAAGTATGTGGAGCGATTGCTACGAACCAAACGATTGGGTATATTGCAAATAATGTTTAATATGTTTTAGAAAACCCCGGGGTATTTTAATATCCCGGGGTTTTTCATTTATATCCTTACGGCAATTCGTACATACGGTAACCCCAATTTGTCGCCACATAATGCCCTTGCATTACGCGCTCACAAAAATCACCCGGCTGGGCCGTATAATTCGCGCCTGTCCATTCCCAGCAATACATTTTGCTCTCCCTTGCTCCCGTTGCTACTGTATTTGGGTGAACATACGTAAACCCGCCGCATTTATAAGGGCCCTTTAAAAACATAGAAGAGGACAAAAAGTGCGCGCCCCAATTATTATTTACAATCAGTTCATAATTATCATTTCCGCGGCTGTCCTGCGTGGTTAAACCGCATTGCGAACCCCGTCCGCGGTTGGGTAAGTTAATATCCAAATCCAATTCGTCAAACTGATGCGGATAATTGTTATTGGCCAAATAAAAGGCTTCCTGCGCCGTAGCCAATGTGCGCGTATTCGTCCGCAGTTCCGCCGCACGGCTCTTCCAAACCGCCTTTTCGTATTGCGGCACAGCCACCGCCGCCAATATGCCAATAATCAAAACCACTACCAATAACTCAATGAGCGTAAAGCCGTCTAATCGGCCCGTAAACAAGTTTTTCACACGACACCTCATTTTTGATAAAATTTACTACATCTTAAAATTTATCAAAAAAAAAAACGATACAACCCCCTTTAAAAAACGGCAGCCAACAAAACCAAATTTCACCTGTCAAAATGGTATAATATAGCATCTTAATTACCGTCGGAGTTTTACAAAAATGAAACCTTTACTAGCCGCCTGGGTCTGCTGGGCCATTGTGGGCCTGTCGCCCGTAGCGGGCAAATATGCCGTTGGCGTGATTAGCCCCGCCTTGCTTGTGTTTTTGGGCACGCTTATCGGCGTACTGTATTTTACGCCGTGGATTACCAAAAACCACAAATGGGGGGAACTATTAGCCAAGGAAACTTTATGGAAGTTCCTCTTTATCGGCACCTTTGGCACGGCTCTGCCGTTTACCATTTCGCTTATTGCGCTCCACTACACCACGCCGGGCAACGCGGCTATTTTACAGCAGAGCGAACTTTTTTATTCCCTTTTATTTGCGTGCATTTTCCTGCGCGAATTTCCAAGCCGCCAGCAACTGGCAGGAAGCGCGCTTATCGTGCTAGGGGTGCTCATCATCCTCGTCAAAGAGCAATACACCCCACGCTGGACGGGGGATCTGCTCATCGTCGGCAGTACCTGGATGTTGCAGGCGGGCTCCACGTTAGCCAAAAAACTCCCTAAAAACTTGGACCACCGCGTAATCGGTATGGCGCGCAACTTGTTTGCTCTGCCAGCGCTCGTGGTAATTTTAGCCGTAATGTGGGCGATGAAGGAAAACTTTGTGTTAAAACCCAATGTGCAAATGTTCTCTGTTTTGGCCTATACGGGTATTTTGAAATACGGCCTTGCAATGGTGGTATGGTACAAGGCTATCCGCGCGCTGGATTTAAGCAAGGTAACCGCCATTTACCTTTCTTACCCGGTTCTCGCGCTCTTAATTTCCGCCTTGGTCGGGTTTGAAAGCATTACCTTACACCAAGTAATCGGCCTTGCCGTAACGTGCGCGGGGGCGTATTGGGTCAGCGTTACCGTTAAAAAAGAGGGCCATTAACCCTACAAATTAGGTAAAATATAATATATGTTTAAAGTATCCCCGGTAGCCGCCATTTGGCTGGCTTGGTTTTTTGTAGCGTCCAACGTCGTGGTAACTAAATTTGCCACGCCCTATGCGGCCTCTGCGCTGTATATGCTTGTCAGTTGCGTGGTTGCCGTGTTGCTTTTTACGCCGTACCTGCTTAAAACGGGCGGGCATAAGGTTTTATTTAAAAAAGGCGTCTGGCTGCAATGCTTGCTGATGGCTACCTTCGGCACCGCTTTGCCGATGACAATTTTTATGTTGGCCCTTAATTACACCACGCCGACAAACGCCGCCGTTTTAAACCAGTTTGAAATGGTCTATTCCCTCGTAATGGCGTATTTTTTATTGGGGGAAAAACCGACCGGAAAACAACTCTTCGGCTCGGCGCTCATTATTTTGGGCGTAGGCGTTTTGCTGTGGCAGACGGGGATGTCTGTACAGTTAAAGGGCGATTTAATGATTTTGGGCAGCCTGTGGATGTTCCAATTAAGCCACATTTTTGCCAAAAAACTACCCGCCGATATGCCGCCCGCTTTGATTGCGGCGGCGCGCGCTATTTTTGCTATCCCGGTATTGGCCGTTTTGACGGGTGCGCTGTGGGCAATTCAGGGCCCGCAGTTGTTTGTTACGTCCTCGGGCATTTTGTGGGGAACCTTGGCTTTTAGCGCGGTGTGCAATTATTTTATCGGCAACACGTTTTGGTACACGGCTATCCGTAATATGCACTTGGGCAAGGCAACGGCTATTATTTTGTCTTACCCGGTGTTGACGTTTGTTTTGTCCGTTCTGCTTAAACAGGACACAGTTACGATTCACAAAGTGCTGGGTATGGCGCTTGCTATGGCGGGCGCGTATATCGTTACCGGCATTATCAAAGGAGAAAAGAAATGAAAAAACTCGTTTTATTTGACTTGGACGGCACGCTCGTAAACGCGGGCGGCGCGGGACGCACGTCTTTGCGCAAAGCCATTAAGGAACTCTACGGCGTGGAGCCGGAGTTTGACCACAGTTTAATTTCGGGCCGGACGGATTTAGATAATTTCTCCATTGTCTATTCCCTTATCAAAAAAGGCAAAAAACCCACCGCCGCCGAAATGAAGAAAATGAAAGCCAAATATTTGGAAATTTTGCCTACCGAAGTGCACGCCGTCGTCCGCTGCAAAAAGTACGACTTAGTACCCGGCGTGGAAAAATTCTTAAAAATGCTATCCAAGGATAAGGACGTTATCTTGGGATTAGGAACCGGGAACTTGGAAGAAGGCGCCAAAATTAAATTGGAACCCAGCAAACTGGGCTCTTACTTTACCATTGGCGGTTACGGCGAAGACGGACACACCCGCGAGGAAATGCTCCAAGCGGCCGTTAAACGCGCGGAAAAGAAATTTAAAACCAAATTGGAACCCGACCAAGTCTATGTCATCGGCGATACGCACCGCGACATTTGCGCCGCCAAGAACTGCGGCTTCCACAGCGCGGTACTGACCAACGGCTTTGGCGATGCGCAAAAAATCCAGCGCGCCGCGGCTGAACTGGAAACCAAAGATTTTAACGACATTACCACCTTCTGCGTGTGGCTTGGTTTAAAAACGGACCCCAAAGGCGTAAAACGCGGCAGTTATATTATGCCCGCAAGCGCGATTGAGCACGTCTTTTTCAGCCGCACAGGCATTGACGAGGACCGCCTCAAAATGCTGCGCATTAAAAAATATTCCGACCTTGAATCCGGAACCATTATGTAAGGCGGCCCCTATGGAATGGTACACCGCCGCGGATAGATTTGCAGAAGCGTTAGCCTCCTCGGACCCGACACCGGGCGGGGGGGCTGCCGCCGCTATGGCGGGGGCAATGGGCTGTGCGCTGGCGATGATGGCGGTAGGCACTACGCTTAAACGCAAGGCCACGCCCGAGGATATCCGCCCCAAACTGACCCAAAGTTTAAAACGCTTGGCCGCCTTTAAAACGGAACTCAAATCCTATATTCAAAAGGACGGCGACGCTTACGCCGCTTATCTGACCGCCAAAAAACTGCCCAAAGAGGCCCCGGAAAGAGAGCAAGCCGTGCAAGATGCGCTCTTGTTTGCGGCCCGCGTTCCGGCCGATGCGGCCAGCGCCGCGCTACATTGTTTAAAGGAAGTGGAAGCCATTAAGGGCGATATTGCCGAAATTATTATGTCGGACGTCGCCTGCGCGCGCCACCTGTTGCAAGCCTGCATTAAATGCTCGGTGGAAAGCATACGCGCCAACCTGGCGTTTATCAAAAACGAAGACCGGGTAAACGAATTAAATAAGCAGATTTCCACCTTTTTAAAAGCCTGCTGAAAGGATACGTTATGAGCGAAAAAGCCAACAAAAGAAGCGGTATGCTGGGCACCATTTACAATATGCTCCCCGGCATTGACGACGACTACGCCGCCAAACTCGTCTATACGCTGGAAAACAAAAAATCCCTGCCGCGCTTGCAGCAGGACATTGCCGATATTGCCGCCCAGTTAAGTTCCGACTCACCGATGACGGACACGATTATTGCCAAAATTTTGTTGGACGAAATCACTATCCCGGCGGCCTTGCGCCAACTGCGCATTTACAACAACGCTACTTCTATGACCGAACTTTGCGCCGCGCTGGAAACGCCCGCCAAGGATACGGCCAAACTGTTAGAGGTGTATTCCTCTTTTTCCTCGCGCAAATATTTTGATGAAGAGTTTGCCGCCACTTTAAAGGACGTGCAGGATTCCGATTTAAAGGATGAGGAAAAGGCCCAGCACGCCGTAAACAAACTGTTGGAACAGGCCAACACGATTTTGCAAAACTCGCCCAAAACCATCCGCCAAAACAGAAAAGATATTTTTAAAATAGCGGACAAATACCATTTAACCGTTAAATTAACCGCCGAGTTGCAACTCTTATACACGCAGCCCGCCAGCATTTTGTTTAAGCCGGAATTTGACCGTCTGCACAAAGAACTGTTAGCGCTCAACCCGGACGAACACCTCTGCGCTTCCTTAGCCGCGCACGCAATGCTTTGCAAAATTACGCCCAAAGACGCGCAGGATGTGGCCACGTTATCCAAACTGTTAAACGGGCAATTATTGGAAGAAGATTTGCTGATTATTGCCTGCCGCTATTTAAAGGTAAAATCCCCGCGCGATATTGCGGCCACCTTTGAGGCCGTGCTTAAAAAGTTGCCGCACGTTTCCAGCCCCGAAGAAAACTTGGGCCTTACCGTGCGCGTACTCTTGGACGGCACCGCCGACAGTTTTGACAACGCCTGCCGCCAAGCCTCGCTGGTGCGGGAAAGAGAAATTTTGCGCCAAAACCTCTCTAAAAAGGACTTATACAGCGGCTACGAATACGACCTAGCGGACCGCTTTGGCGGCAAAAAGACCTTTGTACAGTTGGAGCACGAAATGGCGGACCTGTTAAAGGCCTTGCCCCACTGCTCCGACGAAAAAGACAATAAAGAACTCGCCTGCAAGGTGCTTTTGGGCACAATGAGCCAAGAGGAAGCCGCCAAGCAGGCCCAGTACCTGCGCGACATCAAGGCCAAAACCATTACGCAAGGCCTCGCGCCCGAACTGATGAAGAGTTACCTTGGCACCAAGCCTGCGGAAGAATTACTCCAATTCTTTGACCGCTCGCTCGCGCCGTTTACGTTTTGGAAGTCGGACCGGGAAAAACATATGTTCGCCCTGCGCACCTTGGTGGGGGAACTAAACGGCACTTATAACCGCCGCATTTCTCAGTTTGTGCTGGAAATGTTGGAAAACGGCTCGTCGGTAGAACTCTTAACCGATATGTTAAGCAACATCCAACAGCGCAAAACCAGCCGGGCGGAATTAGAGGAACTGTTGGAAAGTTACAAACAGGCCCGGGCCTCTTCAAAATAAAAAGGTAAAAAAATACTGTTAAATTACGCGATAATTTGCTATATTTTTATCGTACCGTGTTATATTTATTTTATATAGGGTGAATACACAATGAGATATTGGGTCTATATCAATGATAAAGTAGAAGGTCCTTACGAAGAGAACAAACTGGTAACGCTTAACGGCTTTACCCCTGATACGCTGATTTGCTCGGAAAATTCCGCTTCCGGCGGCAACCAAGAGTGGGTAAAAGCATCCAGCGTGTTTGAATTTGACGCCGTTGCCGACCAACAGCCGGCCGCCGAACCTGCACAAACGCAAACGGCTGAACCGGTTGCGTCCGCCGCTGACAATACGGCTGCTGCGGCTTCCGCCGAGCCGGCCGACGGCAAACTCTCGCTTTTATTAGAAAAGTTGGAACAATTAACCAGCCAAATTACGGGCTTGCAGTCCAAACTGGACAATATGCAGTCTAAACTGGACGAGGCTATCGCCACGCAAAACGCCCATAATATGGAAACAAGCGACCACCCGGCCTATATTCCGCCGCAAGACGACGCTCGTGCCAACACTATCACCCTTACGCGCAAACCGCTTGAAGAAGAACATTTAGAATCGGACACCATTGAAAACACGGAAAATTTGGTTTCCCAGGCGGAAGATATTGTCGCCGCGGCCAACAAAGAGGAAAAACCGCTTGATATGTTGGGCCCTGTGGACTTGGGCGAAACCAAGCACGACACGCCGACCGAAGTAACCTTGGGCTCCAAAGCCGAAGAAGCCGTGGTGCTCCGCTCCGCGCTTGATTCCTTATACGGCCAAAAGCCGATTCAGACCCAAGAAGAAAAAGAAAGCACCTTCCAAGATTTGCTTACGCCCCAACAGGCTAAAATGTTAGCCGACCAAGCCGACGCTAACAAAAAAGCCCAAGAGGAAAAAGCCAAAGAAGTTTCCGGCCTTACCGCCGAAACCGTAGAAGCGGCCCCCAAAGCGGACGAAGCCGCCAAAGAGGCGTTCCTGTCCGAAATCGGCGCCGCCCCCAAAGAAGATGTTTTAGACCAAGTCATTAAAGAAAAAGAAGAAGAAAAGAAGGAAGCCACCTTTAAAATGGCCGCCGCGGCCGCTGTGGGCGCGGTAGCCGGATTGGCCGCCGCCGAAGGGCTCAAACAAAAGGAAGAACAGCCCGCGCAAGGCTTTGAAACGGTAGAACAAGCCGCCGCCGAGCCGTTGCCGGAAAATAAAACCTTAGATTTTACCAACGAAGCGCCCGCGCTCTCCATTGCGGCGGATAAAGAAGAACCCGCCAAGGAAGAGCCCGTGCTTCCGGCCAACCAGTTGCCTGCGGATATGCCCGCCGATACTCCGGCAGAGCAGCCGGCCCCTGCCGCGGCTCCGGCCTTTAACGGCGATTTGCCGTCCTTGGACGAAGCGGGAGCAAAACCCGCCGCCCAGGCCGACACCACCGACGAAAAAGAAGAAACGATGCAAGAACTCGTCCCCGGTGCCAAGGCCGAAAAGCCCGAAGGCGTGCTGATTACCGACGAAGATTTGAACGAAGCCTTTGCCGAGCGCGACAACCAGCCCGAGCAATCTGTGGAGCAAATGTTCGGTATGGACCAACAACAAGCCCAGCCCGAAACGCCTGCCACGCAAGAAGCCCCGGCGCAGGAAGTGCCGCAATTTAGCGACCAAACGGCTGATAAACCGCTCCCGGTGGGCAACCCCAACGATTTGACCGAAATTGAACTTAAAGAGGGTTCCACCTATTTAATTTCGGACTTTGTTCCTCCGGCCCAGGCTTCTAACGAACTGCCCAAGGAACTGACAAACTTAAACGCGAAAAAGCAAGAACCGGACGCCAACGAAGGTAAAACCGAATTGCAGGAAATGGTAGCCCCGCTCAAACAAACCGAAAAAGCGGCCGAACCTGCCGCCGACGCGCCGAAAGACGTTACGGTTTCCCAAGTGATTTTGGAAAACACCATTAAAACCAAACGCGGTGCGAAACTGGATATCAAAACGGTGCCGATGGTACCGGAACCGGCCCAAACGGAACGCTTGCATTTTGAAGGGTTAGACGACGATATAAACACCCAGCACGATGTAAAGAGCGCCGATGTAAAGCCCTCCGGCAGTATGACAAAGGCTATCGTAGGCGTAGTGGTTGCCGTAGTATTGGCCGCGCTTATCTATGTAATGCTGGCGTTTATGAACTTAATCCCGGCGCAGTTTAACCTGCTGGCCGATAAACAGCAACCGGCCCAAACGGTAACGCAGAGCGCCGAAATGGACGAAATGTTGGGCAACCAACCCCAACAGGCCGCCCCGGTAAATGTGGCGCAGCCTGCCGCTAATCCGCTTGATACGGTGTTAAGCGACGTGAAGAATTATCCGTTAATGAACGGTTACACGTTACAGCAGTTTATTGAAGCCAAGCACCCGGCCGCCAAGAATTTAATTACCTGGGATATTTCCACCGCCGTGGACCCGGACAATTATTCTATTTTGGTAAAGGTTCCGCCGGAGAATCCGCAGAGTTTCAAAATCTCTTACCGCTTTAACTACAACGCGGTAAGCAAAGTGTTGGACCCGACCATTTCCGACGCTAAAAACCTGTTAGATTCCGCAAACCAAGGCGCGATGCCCGCCCAACAAGCGACCCAGCCGTACCAAGGCCAATAAGCCTTTTAAAAGTAAAAAAATACCCCTGCCAACGCGGGGGTATTTTTTTATGTACTTTTTGCAGTACGCGAATAGACGTTCTTTCATTAAAAGGGCTCGTAGCCCCGCACCTTGCTTGCAGGCCACACCTTGCAGGCCGCCCGGTGAGAATTAATAAAAAAGCCCCAAGGAAAATCCCCGGGGCTAAAACAATCAAAAGCACTACCACTTATTTGGCGGCGTCCTTAATCACGCTTTCCAACACGTGGAAGGCCTTTTCCGCCCAATTCATACTCACCCACTCATACGGGCCGTGCGGATTTTCGTACCCCGCAAAAATGTTGGGCGTAGGCAATCCGCGCAAGGATAGTTGGGAGCCATCCGTGCCGCCACGCGCCTGCGTCAAGCGGTAAGGGACCTGGTTTTCCTTTAAGGCTTTTTCCAACAAATCCATAGACTGCGGATTTTTCTTTAAAATCTCGCGCATATTGCGGTATTGTTCCTTGAACTCCACCTCAATTTTGGCCGCCGGATATTTTTTTCTCTTTTCTTCTACGAGGGCGGTCAAATCCTTTTTAAACTGCTCAAATTTCGCCAAATCGTGCTCGCGGACGATACCTTGCACGCAAGCGGTATCCAAGGCCCCGGTAATGTCTTTAAACAGCACAAAGCCGTCCTCGCCGTCCGTAGTTTCCGGCAGTTTGTCCTCCGGCCAAGAGGAAATAATATCCGCCGCAATACGCACCGGGTTCGCCATAAAGCCCTTGGCCGAACCGGGGTGGCAGGATTTGCCCGTAATGTTAATAGTTACGGTGTCGGCGTTAAAATTGCCGCAGTCAATATCGCCCAAGGTCGCGCCGTCAATGGTATAGGCGAAATCAGCCGCGAATTTCTTCACGTCAAAATAGGCGATGCCCGTACCCGTTTCCTCGTCAATGGTGAACGCGGCCTTTACTGGGCCGTGTTTAATTTCGGGGTGCTTCAATAAATACTCGCCCAAAGACATAATGACGGCAATGCCCATTTTATCGTCGCCGCCAAGCAAAGAATTGCCGTCTGCGGTAATGATAGTGTCGCCCTTGCAAAGTTTCAAATTCGGGGCGGTTTCGGGCGATAAAAACATCTTTTTATCCGCGTTGATAGTCAGCGTACCGCCGTCATAATTTTCGTGGATTTGCGGGCGGATGTTGGCGCCGTTGTAATCGCAAACGGTGTCCATATGGGCAAAAAGGCCGATAGTCGGGGTCTTTTTACCGGTATTGGACGGGATAAGCCCGGTTACAAAGCCGTATTCGTCCACCTCTACTTCGGCAAAGCCGATTTTGCGCATTTCGTCAGCCAATTTATGCGCAAAGGAAATTTGGCTGGACGTAGTGGGGGTTACGTTGCTGGTGGGGTCGCTGGTGGTCTCCACCGCCACATAACGGGCAAAGCGGTTGTAAATGGTTTGTTGCAAAGGATTCATAAAATTCTCCATAAAAGGGTTAATTTATTATACAATTTATTATCTTGTGATTTGGGAGGATTAAATGAAAAAACTGTTTTTATTTATTCTTTGCGCGGGTATGCTCACCGCGTGCGCCTCGGTAAAAGAAGCGCAAAATGTAGCCAACTGCCAGTTCGCCTTAAAGAGTGTGGAACTGACGGATTACAATTTAACCTCGTTCGGCTTTGACGTGGTGGTAGCCATCACCAACCCCAATAAAACCGAAGCCGCCACGGTAAAACGCTTTGAAGGAGTATTAACTGCCAACGACGATAAAATGGCCGACGTTACGCTAAAAGACGTGCGCATTGAACCGCGCGCGACCAAGAACGCCAAGGCCAAAATTACGGTGCCGATGTCCGCCTTTAACAGCAAGTTATTGGGGCTTATCAGTATGGGCAGCGGCACGCTGGACTATCACTTAACGGGCACGATGTATTTTGACGGCCCGCTGGGGACGGAAATCCCGGTACCCGTGGATATCGGCCGTTACGGCAGTTATAACATTACGGACTAGGAGGAGGGAGAGTTCCCTCCCGGATTTAAAAAAATTCATCTGTTTTTGGAACCGTATGCAGAATACGGAGAGCCGCCGAAAGCGGCACAGAAACGCTCCAAAAACAGCCGATTAAGGAGTGAAGCAAGCGGCCTAATTACCCGCGCGGTTCACTCCTAGCGTTTGCCGCCCGAAAGGGTGGCAAACCACGGCTGTTATATGCTTGGGTTAGCGTTTCTGGCTCAAATATAGCAGCCGTTTTTTTGCGTAAATTTTCCAAAAACAGTTTATAAAGGAGAAACTTATGCAAACAAAAACATCCGGCTTCACGCTTATTGAGTTGTTAGTAGTTGTACTTATCATTGGCATTTTAGCCGCCGTCGCCCTGCCGCAGTATGAAACCGCCGTTTTAAAGGCGCGCTTGGGCCGCTTAATGCCCAATGTGCGTACTATCAAAAACGCCGTAGAAGCCTATTATATGGCGACGGGCTCTTATACCAAAGCCCAAGATTTAGAATCGCTGGATGTGGGAGGCTTAACCGGATGTTCCTCCAACACGGCTGGGCATATGCATTGCAGCGATTACTGGGTGGATATCTCTTCGGGCGTAATCAGCCGTGCCGGAAACGCGGTAGTAGGGTTTGCAGGGAAATACGGCACGCGCAATATCCCGTTAGCCTACGCAATGTATTATGACAATTCTCCTTATCCGGGGCGCATTGAGTGCTGGGCGCAATCCACCAATGCGGCGGCCGTTTCGGCCTGCAAAAGTATGGGGGGAACGCCCGCCGAGCAAAATCTCTCCCACTCCCAACCAACCGAAATGGGTACACCTATTGATATTTTTATTTTGCAACAGTAATGGAAAAACCCCCGGTAAAAATATTTACCGGGGTTTTTCATAGCAAACAATTTTTAGAATCTTTACATCAAAATCAGCCGTAACACCCACGACGAGAAGAACGCCATACAAAGCGTTAAGGCAATCACTCTAAATGTGTCCTTCCAGCCGCTCTCGCGCAGCATTACAAAAAACGTCGCCACGCACGGCAAGTACATTGCCATAAACACGCACGCCACAACCAATTCTTGCGGCGGCAGGTTAAACGGCTGTAACAAAGCGATAGACACGTCCTTGCGCAGACAGCCCAAAATCAGCAAAGGAGTTGTGTCCGCGGGCAAGCCCAAAATGTGTTCCACCGGGTAGCGCGCAATTTTGGCAATCCAGTTCGTCAGGCCGGAAAGTTGCATTAAATCCACAAACAGCACGCCCACCAAAATAAGCGGCAGCGCATCGCCAAGGTATTCCTTCATACGGATCCACAACTTGCGCAGCAACGGGCGCCATTGCGGAATTTGCCACGAGGGGATTTCCATAAACAGTTCGGGCGTTTCGCCTTTCATCAGTTTGTTTAAAATCGTCCCCGCCAAAATACCGTTTACAAACAGGGCGAAAAATACAATCAGCATATATTTTAAGCCGTAGGGGGACAAAATGGAAATAATCATTGCGGTTTGGGAAATACACGGCGCCAGCACCAAAATAAGCGCCAAGGCAATAATGCGCTCGCGGCGGGTTTCCAACACGCGGATACCCATTACCGCCGGCACCTTGCACCCAAAGCCCAACATAATGGGCAGAGAGCCATACCCGTGCAAGCCGACCTTGTGGAGCAAACTATCCAAAAGTACGGCTAGGCGCGGCAAGTAACCCAAATCGCCCAAGAAGCCCAACAGTGCATAGAACGCCAACACATAGGACATTACATCAATCAGCGCAATATGCAAGCCGTCGGTCAGCACGCCGAAATAGTTTTCGCCGCCGTCGCCCAGCAGAAGCATCCCAAACGCGTTGTCTTTAATCGCGCTAAAAATATGCTCCAAGAACGGGACGTAATAATTTTCATACAGCGGGTCCAACAGGTCAATAATATTTTCGCCCACAAAGCGGACCAAAAAGAACGACAAGACGAGCACACACAACGCAATCGGCAGACCCGTTGCAGGAGTGGTAGCCCAGCCTTGCAAATGTTCCAAAAAGGAAGCGTGTTTGTGCTTAATGGTTTGCACCTTTTGGATAATGCGGCCGATAACGTGCCATTTTTCTTCCGGGTCGGCGGGAATATTTAAATTGCTTAGCACTGCCTCGTGCGAAGCAATCCGCGCCGCTTGATAGGAAAGTTCCTTTAAGCCTTCGCCCGTCGTAGCGACCGTGGGGATGACCGGGATGCCCAGTTGCTTTTCCAGTTCCTTTACGTTAATTTGAATCCCTTTGCGCACGGCTTCGTCGTACTTGTTTAACAGGAGGATAACGGGCTTTTTAAGTTGCATAATTTCCAACAGGAAATACAGGTTGCGCTCCAAGTGCGAAGCGTCCGCCACGCATACGATAAAATCGTACTCCAATTCTTTAAACAGGTTGTGTTTTTTGCCTTCCAATACCCACTCTTCTTCCAAGCGGTAAAGGCCGGGGATATCAATGATGTCGTACGCCTCGCCGTCAAACACGGTTTGCCCGTAGTTTAGGCCCACCGTCGTACCCGGGAAGTTGGAGGATATAATGCCGATACCCGTCAAGCGCGAGAAGATAAGGCTCTTGCCCACGTTGGGGTTTCCGGCCAACAGAAAGGTATTCTTTTTAGCGGTAACGATAATTTTTTTAGCAGTTTCGCGCCCGAGTGCAACCTCGGTGCCCGAAACGCTGACAACCACCGGGCTGGACCCGGGTTTGCGGGTAATAAATTGTCCGCGGACGATACCCATAGCCGCTAATTTTTCGGCCATTTTAGCGTCCGTTTGTATGTCTTTAATCTGGGCGGTATTGCCCGGTTTTAAAGAGTGTAAAGTGCGGGAAGTTTCTTTTTCCATAAAAGTTAGTTTTTCCTTACTTTTATATTTTACCAAAACCGCCCTATGAATACAAGGCCGCGGCCCCGACGGACAGGGGGCCCCCATAACCCGCCGCCAAACAATTTTGGTATAATTTATATACAAACTTAACCTAATAGGAGACTTATTTTATGGCTTATAAAGTGAATCCGGATGTTTGCATTAACTGCGGTGCTTGCGAATCTTCTTGCCCCGTAGCCGCCATCAGCGAAGTGGACGGCAAAAGAAACATTGATGCTTCCAAATGCATTGAATGCGGTTCTTGCGCCGGCACCTGCCCGGTGAGCGCTATCGCTCTGTAATTTGGCAGTTGAACCAAATACTTGTGTTTTAAAAACCCGCACTTGTAAAAGTGTGGGTTTTATATTGCCGTTATCGTTCCCTTTTTTTAATAACAACAGATCCCCGACCAAAACACTCGGGGATGACGACTTTATGAAAAAAAGGTCATTCTGGAAGGTTTCTGTCCAGAATCTATTCCTTATTTAATAACAACACATACTGCCATACGCTCCGCGGCAGTCAACTTTCCAAGATAACGACACAAAAGAAGAATTTCCGCTTGTAGTTGTTCTGCGGGTCTTGGCCCAGTTATAAAAGGCGTATAAGGCGGAGGAGTATTTTTACTTGTTTGAGCCTGCAAGGCGAGTTGTAAAAATACCCGCCGTTACTGCCTTTTATGGGCACCGACCCGCCACTCTTTTTCGTTCTTTTTCTTGTGCAAGAAAAAGAACAAGATATTTTTGCTTGGTTTTTCTGGTTAGAAAACCAAAAATAAAGAGCCGGGGGATGTGCCCGGCCCTTTTGTTCAGAACCGTTCGGGGGGTAAATCGAAAGGTTCTGGGGGATAAATCCGTCGGCCTTTACTGGCCTTTATACTAACTATAATACAACCTAGTACAAAAAAAAGCAAGTCCTATATTAAAAATTTAGCATTATTTAAGTATAATTCTTTCAGATTACCAAAAAATGCCCCTTCCGTAAAAAAATTTAAAACTTTTCCCTCTGCATTGGTTATAATATAATAGTTGGAGGGAGATTATATATATGAAAAAACTAGGACTCATTTTTGTCTTCACACTAGCCGTCAGTCCGCTTGTGGCGCAAAATGCCGACAGCCAAGACGACTACTACACAGGGTATGAAGGCGTGGTCTTGGGTGAACGCACCCCGCGTTCCGCCACCGACGCCATCGCCCAGCAAGCCACGCAAGTCCCCGGCGATATTTACCGCGGCACCTTGTTTGGCGCCGAACAAAAGAAATACGATGGCGACACCTTGGGCAACCGCCCGCGCGCCAAGACCAAATACGTCTATGATACGTCCTTGGTCCGCGCCGTCAAAATCAGCGATGTGGACCGCGTGCGCACGCTGATGTACGCTAACGTAAACGTGAACGAAAAGAACTACGCGGGGATTACGCCGCTTACCATTGCCGCCGAAAAGGGCAATATGGAAATTATCAAAATGCTCGTGGAAGACGGTAAAGCCGTCGTAAACGACGCTTCCAGTTATGGCGTAACGCCGATTATTTCCGCCGCGGCCGCGGGCAATACCGAAGTGGTGGCCTACCTCGTCAAGCACGGCGCTGATGTAACCGCCAAGGACGATTTGGGCAAAACCGCTCTTATTTACGCCTCGGGTACGGACAATGCCAAATTAATTTCTAACTTAATTGCGCTTGATAACACGGCGGTAAACCTGCCCGACAACGCAGGCAACACGCCCCTTATTTATGCGGCGCAAAAAGGGCTTACAAATAATGTAAAGGTCCTTTTGGCGCACGGCGCTATGGTAAACTACCGCAACCCGGCAACGGGGCTTTCCGCCCTTTCCGCCGCGGCGGCCGAAGGCCATAGCGATACGGTCCGCCTGCTCGTCCACACGGGTAAAGCCGATGTAAATATTGCGGACCTTGCCGGACGCACGCCGATTTTCTACGCCGTAGAACAAGGGCAAGCCGATACGCTCCGTAATTTACTTTCCTTGGGTGCTGACGTAAACGCCAAGGACAACAACGGCGTAACCGCGTTAATGCGCGCCTCTTCCAAAAACCAGCAAGAGTGCTTGAACCTTTTGCTCAAACAAAAAGGCATTAACCCCAACGAAAAGGATTTTCAAGACCGCACCGCTATCGTTTATAGCGTTTACGCTACGGACGTGGCCCCCGCGCAGGCGCTGTTAAAGGCGGGTGCGGACATCAATTCGCGCGACCGCGAAAACAACACCCCGCTTTTGTCGGCTATCAAGGCCAAAAACGACAAGACCGCCCTGTTCCTCATCCAGCAAGGGGCCGAAGTCAGCGCCACTAACGACAATGGCGAAAACGCCTTCACGCTTACCCAGCAATATTTGCCGAACTCTTTAACGGCTAATGTATTGGGCGTTAAAAAGGCCGAGGTTGTTCAGCAAGCCTTGCAAATCCAGGCGCAAAAACAGGCCGAAGTGCAAGAATTGGAAAACCAACTCGCGCAAGACGAAGCCCGCGTACAGCAGATAAAAGAGGAAGAATTGGCCCAAGCCAAGGCCGCGGCCGAAGCCAAAGCCGCCGAAGTCCGCGCGCAAGTGGAACAGGAATACCAAAACGACCCGGAATTGGAACGCTTGCAAAAACAGTTGGAAGAAGCCAGAGCGCAAAAGGAAGCGGCTATGGAAGAAGAAATTAACCGCCGCTTAACGGCCGCCGATACGCAAGTAACCGAAGCCGCCGCCGAAGTGAAAGCGCAGGGCGAAGAAGCCGTGCAAAAAGCACAGGCTGCCACAACTGCCGCCCAAACCAAAGCCAAAGCACAAGCCGTAAAAGCCAAGGCTACGGCAAACAAGGCTAAAACCAATGCCACCGCCAAAAGAAATACGGCCAAACGCCGCGCCACGCAGGCCCGCAGAAATGCGGCCGCCCGCAAAACGGCTGTAAAAACTTCCGCCGCCAAGACCCAGGCAGCCGCCAAAGCCACAGTAAAGGCCGCCGCCACGGTTCAACCGCAGGAAGTCAATATGGCGGACGTATTGTAAGAAAGTTTTAGACGCACAAAAAAGCCCCGCAGAAGCGGGGCTTTTTTTATCTACTGCTTAATTGACTACATACACTTGGCTGGAATATTTGGTGCCGCCCAACGATTTGCAAAGCGTTTCGCCCTCAGGCCCGTAAAACTTGCAATATAGGGCATCCGTATTTGGCAAGGCAAAAATAATATATTTAGTTGCCAAAGGAAAACGATTGTCCAAGGCTACTACATTTCCAACCCCAATAACATTGGCAGAAGCCGCAAAGGAAAAAAATTTACTTTCTTTGCGGGGTACGCCGTTGTAATTTCCGTCCTTGCCGGGGATTTGGATAACCAAATTGTTTAAGTTATTGGAATAGGAACCCGTTGCCATAAAGTACGCTTCGTTGGCTACCCTTATAGACCGAACTACATTTATGGCTTCCGCCGCGCGGCTTTTTTCAACCGCCTTTGTATATTGCGGCAAGGCTACCGAAGCCAAAATGCCAATGATTAAAACAACTACGAGGAGTTCAATTAAGGTAAAGCCACTACTAACGACCCACGCGGTAGATCCTGAAACCCTGCGGGCCGCCCGTTCAGGATGACCTTCTTTTTTCATAAAGTCGTTATCCCCGAGTATTTGGCGACCCGCTAGGGTGCGGCCTGCTAGGGTGCGGCCCGCAGGGTTACGAAATCTGTTGTTATAATTGCTGTTGTTTTTGTTGTCATTCCCGAGTGTAGTAGTCGGGAATCTGTCGTTTTCCTTTTTTAATAAAAACGGATCCCCGACAGAAACCTTCGGGGATGACGGCAACAAACACCAACTTTTGTTAAATCCTTTCATTTTTTCTCCTTATTAAGGCCTTTATATTTGAGCAAAACAGCC